>NZ_CP134494.1:867500-1047500 GCF_031759225.1 Mesobacillus jeotgali | reverse complement strand
GCGATTACTAGCGATTCCGGCTTCATGCAGGCGAGTTGCAGCCTGCAATCCGAACTGAGAATGGATTTATGGGATTGGCTCGACCTCGCGGCTTCGCGACCCTTTGTTCCATCCATTGTAGCACGTGTGTAGCCCAGGTCATAAGGGGCATGATGATTTGACGTCATCCCCACCTTCCTCCGGTTTGTCACCGGCAGTCACCTTAGAGTGCCCAACTGAATGCTGGCAACTAAGATCAAGGGTTGCGCTCGTTGCGGGACTTAACCCAACATCTCACGACACGAGCTGACGACAACCATGCACCACCTGTCACTCTGTCCCCCGAAGGGGAACGCCCTATCTCTAGGGTTGTCAGAGGATGTCAAGACCTGGTAAGGTTCTTCGCGTTGCTTCGAATTAAACCACATGCTCCACCGCTTGTGCGGGCCCCCGTCAATTCCTTTGAGTTTCAGCCTTGCGGCCGTACTCCCCAGGCGGAGTGCTTAATGCGTTTGCTGCAGCACTAAAGGGCGGAAACCCTCTAACACTTAGCACTCATCGTTTACGGCGTGGACTACCAGGGTATCTAATCCTGTTCGCTCCCCACGCTTTCGCGCCTCAGCGTCAGTTACAGACCAGAGAGCCGCCTTCGCCACTGGTGTTCCTCCACATCTCTACGCATTTCACCGCTACACGTGGAATTCCGCTCTCCTCTTCTGCACTCAAGTTCCCCAGTTTCCAATGACCCTCCCCGGTTGAGCCGGGGGCTTTCACATCAGACTTAAGGAACCGCCTGCGCGCGCTTTACGCCCAATAATTCCGGACAACGCTTGCCACCTACGTATTACCGCGGCTGCTGGCACGTAGTTAGCCGTGGCTTTCTGGTCAGGTACCGTCAAGGTACCGGCAGTTACTCCGGTACTTGTTCTTCCCTGACAACAGAACTTTACGACCCGAAGGCCTTCATCGTTCACGCGGCGTTGCTCCGTCAGACTTTCGTCCATTGCGGAAGATTCCCTACTGCTGCCTCCCGTAGGAGTCTGGGCCGTGTCTCAGTCCCAGTGTGGCCGATCACCCTCTCAGGTCGGCTACGCATCGTCGCCTTGGTGAGCCGTTACCTCACCAACTAGCTAATGCGCCGCGGGCCCATCTGTAAGTGACAGCCGAAACCGTCTTTCAGCTTTCCCTCATGTGAGGGAAAGGATTATCCGGTATTAGCTCCGGTTTCCCGAAGTTATCCCAGTCTTACAGGCAGGTTGCCCACGTGTTACTCACCCGTCCGCCGCTGATCTTCAAAAGCAAGCTAATGAAGATCCGCTCGACTTGCATGTATTAGGCACGCCGCCAGCGTTCGTCCTGAGCCAGGATCAAACTCTCCAAGAAAGAGTTATGAGTTAGCTCATAAAGTTAAAACGTTGGCTCATGATCTTCTATAATAGAAGCCATGAAAATATTGTTTGTTGACGCTTGTTTGTTTAGTTTTCAAAGAGCAAGTTAGTTAGCATGTCGCCCAGAAGCGACTTTACTAATATAACATCCGGTGTTTTTCTTGTCAATAACTTTTTTTAAAAAATGTTATCGGCAGTAAAACACTTTTAAGTTTTCAACCGTCTGCCGCGAAAGTGTTTTTGCTGTGTTCCGCAGCGACGGTTATTAATATACCAAGTATTTTTCAAATGGTCAATAGAGTTTCTTTATTTTTTTAAGATAATTTTTCAGCTGCTCTATAATAACGATGGAAAATCCCCTGTCCTTTAGTTTCAACCTTGACTACATCAAGGATTTTCTTTTCTATTAAATACTCCACTAGTATACCCAGGTCTACAGAGTATGGAGCCAACTCTGGATGAGCCATCAATTCATTGAAAGACCAGTGTTCTTTACTCTCCATAACCTCAAGCAAATGCTGGCTTCCAACCTTCGTTCTTTTATGGATCAAGAACTCACTGGCCAGGAATAAAAGCTCCAGACGCTTTTCAATGGACTCTTCACTGCAAATCAGCTCTTCATATAACTTATAGATTTCCGGTTCAATCTGTTTGACCTGATGCCATACTGTTACCTCTGGATGGAACCCGTTTTCGATGACCGCTAATCTTGCCAAATGATGAAGTGAATGGACAACATGATTATAGGCATCCAGATAATTAAAATTGTCAAAGAGTACTCTCCCGTCAGAATACCTCCTGATCAATTTAGCGAACTCGATTCCCATTTTGATTTTCCGGCCAAAGAAAGGGAACTCCCTGAGTTCATGCTTTAGGTTGGCAATCCGTTCATTCCTGTCGAAAACGATCTTGCCATTGTACAGCCAATCAAAGATTTTTTTGTTATTGCCGATCAGAAGCCAATCATTGATTTGCTTCTCCGTTACAATATGCATCGCTGCTTTTTTATCATCATAGGAATAATGTTTTACAAAGACGGGATCTTCGTTTTCTTTTACTATAATAAGCAGGATGACATCAAAAGTATCGGTGGCGGCGATGGCCTTTTGCCTCTTCTCGACCACCACTACTCCTACAGTATTAGGATGGCTTGCGCGTTCTTGATAAATCGAACGAAGGATATCCTCCATTATAAACTCCTCCATTTGTTTGTTAGCATATATGTTCGACAATTATATAAAATCTCCTGCATTTTCTCTAGACAATTTTCGACATTCGTTTAGACTTTTTATGATTATCTTGCCTCAGATGATATGATATAGTTAGATTTTAGGGAGGGAAATTCCAATGGCAAAGTATTCGAATAAAATAAATAAAATCCGCACATTTGCGTTGAGCCTGATTTTCATCGGATTCATCGTTATGTATGCAGGTATTTTCTTTCGCAGCTCCCCATTGGTCATGACAATCTTCATGATCCTTGGATTGCTATTCATCATCGCCAGCACAGTTGTTTACTTTTGGATTGGTATGTTATCGACTAAAACAGTCCAGGTCGTCTGCCCTAGTTGCGGCAAACAGACCAAAATGCTCGGCCGTGTGGATATTTGCATGTATTGCAATGAACCGTTAACTCTGGATCCATCACTTGAGGGCAAAGAGTTTGACGAACAATACAACCGAAAACAAAAAAAATAGAACTCGGCGGAAAGCCGAGTTCTTTTTATTTGGCTCATTTCCTATTTACTCAATCAAAAGAAAAAAGGTATTAATGCATACCTAATTAGCCTGCCAAGAATTCAATAAAAGAAACTGATAGCTAATGCCATCAGCAGCTGGTTTAATGAACTTCCTTTGCAGAACAATCCGGACAAGTACCGTAAATCTCCATCCTATGGTTGCCGACTTTAAAACCCGTTACATGGGAAGCCAGGTGTTCAACTTCATCAAGGCCTGGGTAATGGAAGTCAACGATCTTCCCGCATTTGTCACAAATAACGTGATAATGGTGGGAAGTCACAAAGTCAAAACGACTTGAAGCATCTCCATATGTCAGTTCCTTTACCAATCCAACTTCACGGAATACTCTCAAATTGTTATAAACTGTCGCTACGCTCATATTAGGGAACTTCCCTTCAAGCGCTTTATATATCTCATCAGCTGTTGGGTGCGACATTGAGTTTATTAAAAATTCGAGTATCGCATGACGTTGCGGAGTAATACGGACTCCTGTATCCTTCAAAGTATCCAGGGCTTCTTTTAACTGACTCTGTACCACCGCCATGCACCTCACTTTACTTTAGAGTATAATTCTTATTTTATAATATTTATAAATAGTGTACTAATTTCATTCCACTTTTGTCAATATTGCCACATCACGAACATGTACAAATACGGCATTTCGATTAATCCTGATGCAATGTCTGTTCCTTCGATCCTAAATGCATATTCACATACCTCGCTGCAACAAACAGGAAGTCTGACAGCCGGTTCAAGTATGAAAGGACAAGGGGGTTGACTTCGTCGCCCAGTTCAACTGCCAGGCGTTCAGCCCTTCTTGCAACTGTCCTTGCTACATGCAGAGTGGCTCCTGCCTGATGTCCACCCGGGAGAATGAAGTTGGTCAATTGCGGCAATGCCGCATCCCAGGCATCGATCTTTCCCTCTAATTCTTCAATATCCTTTTCTTCAAGGGTCCACTTCACGTTTTTTCCAGAGGGGGTAGCGAGTTCTGCACCGACATGGAATAATGCCGTCTGGACTTTATGGAACATTTCCTGCATGTCTTCTTTGCCACTGAAGTACTCTCCATTCAAATAACTCAGGGCCAGCCCTATCATTGAATTCGTTTCATCACATGTTCCATAAGCTTCTACTCGTTTGTCATTCTTGGCTACTCTTGCTCCATAAATAAGCGACGTTGTCCCTTTATCACCAGTCTTCGTATAGATCTTCATATCCTAGTACCCCCTATCCATGTCAATAACATTGAGATAATCCGAACCTTTTTTTATATATGTATGCAGATTATGTTTGAAAATTTCAAAAGATCTTGGCAGATAGTTTTTCGTAAGGCTTGATATATGCGGAGTTACTGTTACATTCTCCATCAGCCAGAATGGGTGGCTCTCATTCAATGGTTCGGTATAAAACACATCCAAATAGGCATGGGCTATCTTTTTTTCCTGAAGTGCGGCCAGTAAAACCTCATCCTTTACCAAATCTCCACGGCCGATATTGATAAATACCGCAGTATCCTTCATCAAGTCAAAATCACTGCTACCGAGGAAATGCTTTGTTTCATCTGTGCTAGGCAATACTGAAACAACGAAATCCGCCTTTGGCAGGGCATCTTGATAGTTTTCCATCGTAAATATTTCATCAGCCCATTCAGAGTCACGGCCACTACGATTCACGCCGATTGTTTTCATATTAAAGGCTTTCGCCAGTCTTGCCAATTCTCCTCCAATTGCTCCTATACCTAGAATGAGCAATGTCTTGCCGTATAATTCTCCCATCGGCAATTTACGTTCCCATGCCTTAGTCTGCTCATTAGCCCAAAGGGACCTCATTTGCTTAACATGCTGCAGCATCATGCCGATTGTAAATTCAGCCATTGGTATTTTATGAATTCCCCTGACATTGGTAACGAGAATCCCCCGCTTCTTACAGGCCTCGAATGGCATTCTATCCAGTCCGGCTGACATGACCATGATCCACTTTAATTTATCAGATTTATATATAAGTTCTTCAGTTAAATCCTCACCGTAAGTAAGAAAAACTTCCGCATCCAAAAATAACTCTTCCTTGATTCCTTTATGGAATTCAAAGCTTATTTGCGGAAATACCTTTTTAGCATCTTCCTGCAAAGTCTCCGGAGGCAAAATAGAGGAGTAAATTTTCATTCAAACCAAACCCTTCGTTCTATAGTCATATTAATAATTGTATTAATTTTCACTCTTTTAAACAACTTACATGCCTTTATAACATAAAAAAAGGCGGGCTGTTGTAGCCCGCTAAATCGTTTGAGGAGGTATGCCCTAATACAATGATATTCAGTAACAGCTAAAATGAATGGACAGAAGCCTGTATTGATAAAAATAGGCGGCTCATCATTCTTTTACATGATAAAACTTTGCGATTGCCTCTCTGTAGGCATCAAGCGATGGTTCGCCCTTGAAGTTTGATAACATACCCTGGATTACCGCAATTCGCGGTGATTCCCTTTCTGTCTCACTCTCCAGCACATCCAGCGAAACGATCAAGTCCTCGTTATTATCCAGACTGAAAATTTCATGTTTCATCTTTTTGATGATTGATTTTATATCCTGTCCATTCGCCATGAAAAACGCTTTTGATTTTTTGATCAATTCATTAACTTTCTCTTCGGAAGCAACAGGGTTTTCTCCCTTCAGACCATCTACCAGCGAATCGACTCTTCTCAGAATATATCCCACTAGTTCATCGATCTTGAAGCCATCCGGATTGAACAGCAGAAGTTTCATATATGAATTAAAGAATCCCTCAAGCATGAGAGCCAAATCCCAGAGATGCGGTTCAGCTTTTTTTCCATAAATGGCACGCAGACTGTTTTGATAATACACTTGCGCTTCATAATACTTGCGGATCATCAATTCCTTTACCTCTTCATTAAGAGGTATTGCCTGTTCCCTTGATTGCATGATAATGAATTCCTTATGTTCAAGCATCGTCGTGAATAATGCAGTCAGCTGTAATGTGAACTTTTCTCTAGGAGGCAGCTGTTCTTGCTCATACGCTTCAAGCTTCTTTTCGATATAATCAAAGTAATATTCAAGGATCGCGATCAATAAAGCATCCTTGGATTTAAAGTATAAATAGAATGCTCCCTTGGAGATTCCGCTTTCAGAAACGATTTCCTGGATTGAGGTGGATGCAAATCCTTTCGTTGCATATAACTTGATCGCAGCTTCAATGATTGCTTTTTCTTTTTCCTTCACCCTTAAAGCCTCCCCAACTGTTTAAAATAAGTATGACTGACTGGTCATAGTATTAATATCATATCCTATTATAACTTATTGATATATCCGAATCAGCAAAAAGACAGCCATTCTCGGCTGTCCTGTTCCTTAAAGATTTTCTTTTATATACTCCAGGGCCTCTTCAACATGCCCTTTCACTTTCACTTTACGCCATTCTTTTGCAAGATTGCCATCCTTGTCAATGATAAAGGTTGATCGTTCAATCCCCATGTATTCCTTTCCGAAGTTCTTTTTTAGCTTCCAAACTCCGTAATCCTCTGCAGTTTTATGGTCTTCATCAGCCAGTAGCAGGAACGGCAGACCGTGCTTTTCAATGAATTTTTCATGGCGGTTGATTGGGTCAGGACTCACCCCAAGGACCACTGCATTCAATCCTTCAAAACTCTCATGATGATCTCTGAAGTCACAAGCTTCTGTTGAGCAGCCAGGAGTCATGTCCTTTGGGTAAAAATAAAGGACCACATTCTTGCCTGCAAAATCAGAAAGCTTAACAGCTTCTCCATTGCTCGCCGGCAGTTCAAATGCCGGTGCTTTTTCACCTATTGCCAGTGTCATTATGTATCCCTCCAAAATCAGATCTCTTTTCTTTAGCCTATCTAATTTTGGGTTAGAATACAAACCAAAGGAATTTGTCATGATCGTTTCTGGTCGAACATCGCCCTTGTCACAAATGCAGCAGGGATCGTGTAGCCAATAAGTGCTTCCAGGACCGCGATTGCCCTCCCAATTCCGACCGGTGCGATATCCCCATACCCGACAGAAAATAGCGTAATGGCACTGAAGTACAAACTCGTGGACATCCTTTCGTAAGAGGAAACGCTGGGACGCATACTTACGTCTGACAACACCCAGATCCCTTTCAGATCCAGCAAATAATACAATAACCCAAAGCCCGCCATCACCGTGGCATATATCAGTGCAAGCGTAACGAAGTTTTCAAAAGATACCTGTTTGCCTTTTATCTTATGCGGAATGAATAAGGTCCTCAAACTTAATAATATCGCTAAAATAATTAATATGATCGAAATGTAAAATTGCATATTCAAGCCTCATTTCCTGCGTCTCTCCCTTCACTATACGCTGGTGAAATCAGGAGTATGCAAGCAAGTCCATGCAGCGGGTAATGAGTTGGAAAAGTTAATACCCATCCGAAGTTGCCCGTTCTTCTGACAGCTTTTCTCCTTCCACGCCTGAACCTGTCCGAAGTTGCACCTTCTTCTGACAGCTTTTCTCCTTACACAGCCAAACCTGTCCGAAGTTGTCCCTTCTTCGGACAGCTTTTCCTCTATCACAGCCAAACCTGTCCGATGTTGCCCGTTCTTCGGACAGCTTTTCCACTTTCACACTCAAACCTGTCTGAAGTTGCCCCTTCTTCTGACAGCTTTTCCACTTCTACACCCAAACCTGTCTGAAGTAGCCGGTTCTTCTGACAGCTTTTCGACTTTCACACCCAAACCTGTCTGAAGTTGCCCGTTTTTCTGACAGCTTTTCTCCTTCCACGCCCGAACCTGTCTGAAGTTACCCCTTCTTCTGACAGCTTTTCCACTTCTACACCCAAACCTGTCTGAAGTTGCCCGTTCTTCTGACAGCTTTTCTCCTTCCACGCCCGAACCTGTCTGAAGTTACCCCTTCTTCCCCGACAGTTTTTCTCCTTCCATGCCCAAACCTGTCTGAACCTGAACCTACACAAAAAGACCACAGCAAGTTTATGGCTGCAGTCTTTTTGGTTATATATTCAGTTCCCGGCCCCACGGTACCTTTTCACTCCTTCATTCCAAATGAACACGGACAGACTGAAAAAGACTAGCCCGATTACTGGTGTTAAAAAAGAGTAACCATACCACTCGTCACGTCCAAGGAAGTAAGCTGCCGGATAGACTCCGACAAAGGCGAATGGCAAGATCCAAGTGAGTACAAACCGGATCGCCTTATTATAAATATCTACTGGATAGCGTCCGTAGTTTCCGATATTGTACATCATCGGCATGATCGAGGTCCGGGCATCGGCCCAGAAGCTGATGCAGGCAATCATCACGAATATGCCGGCGTACACAAGGACACCACCCAAAACGAATAAAACAAACAAGAAAGGATCTGACCAGCTCACCTCGAGTCCAAGCCGGCTTCCTGCATAAAACATGACGGCCAGCCCAGTTACCGCACCGAACAACGACTCCAGCTCCATCCGTTCGAGAATGATCTGGAACAGGCTATGAATCGGCCTTGTCAGGATCCTGTCAAGCTCTCCTTTTACAATATACCTTTCATTGAAATCCCAGATATTGAAGAATGACGAAAAGAGTGCATACGGCACGAGGAAAAAACCGTAAATAAAGATGATTTCATCACGGCTCCAGCCGTTCAGGAATTCGGTATGGTCAAAGACGACCAGGATAAAAATCAGATTGACAGCCTGGAACAATAAATCAGAAAAAATTTCAACAATCAAATCCGCCCGGTATTCGAGCCTTGTCTTCATATACTGGGCGACATATTGAAAAAACATGCTGATGTAAAACATTCGTCACCCTCCCTGTATAATCAGTTGTTTTTTAGCGATGACCCAAAGAATCTGGATTGGGACCACCAGGATCAACACCCATACAGCCTGGAGCAGAAGCCCTTCAACTACCTGGCTCCCCGTGAATCCATTCGTAAAAATCATGCTTGGGATATAGCTGATTCCCTGGAAGGGAAGAAATCGCATGATTTCCTGCGCCCAGCCTGGAAAAAAGCTGATCGGCAGCAGCAATCCTGAAAACAAATCAATCAGGACGCGCTTGGCCCGGATGAGGCCTGTATTATTATATAGAAAGAAAGTGGTAATTCCCGTCAGCAGGTTCAATTGTGTATTGATGAAAAAGCTGAGCACAATTGAGATCGCGAACAGCCCCCAGGTTGCAGCATCCGCTGAAAACTCCATAGGGAAAATCAAGGCGACGATGACCATGCCTGGCACCGAGAAGAAGAACAGCCTGAATATCCCTTCGCCCAAACCCTGCATCGTTTTCATACCGAGATAGCTGTACGGCCTGATCAATTCCACGGCTACCTTGCCTTCCTTGATTTCCGTCGCCATTTCCCGGTCGATATTGTTAAAATAAAACGCCCTTGCCATCCAGGCAACTGCCACATATGTCGTCATTTGGACGGCACTCAAGCCTTCTATTTCACTTTTGCCGCCGTATATCGCATTCCAGAGAAAGTAGTAGGCCCCGATATTGATACTGTAAATCAGGATCCCCGTATAATAATTAGTCCTGTAAGCAAGCATCATTAAAAAACGAATACGGATCATTTCGATATATTTATCCATGCTGTGTCATCCCTTTATCATAGATATTGCGGATGATTTCTTCTGTGGACGGCTCATTGATTTTCACGTCCCTGACCTTATAAGCAGCAACCGTACGGGCAATCACCTGGGATACCGTTTCCTCATCATCCCCTGTCAATGCAGTATAAATCTGTTTCCTTTCATCCAGCTCCCATTTGATATCAAGATCACCTGTCAACATCTCTAGCCGGCTGAGGTCTGCTCTTTCAAGGAATTCGAAGCTGATTTCCTTTCCTTCTCCCCATTTTTCCTTCAAGCTTTTCAGCGCGCCATCATAGATGATATTTCCTTCATCCAGCATGATGACCCTCTCGCATAATGCTTCGATATCGGTCAGGTCATGGGTCGTAAGCAGGATTGTCGTATTGTACTTTTCATTTATTTCTTTTAAAAACTCCCTGATTTTCAATTTGACAAGCACATCCAGCCCGATAGTAGGCTCATCAAGGAAAAGCAGCGGCGGATTATGGATGAGCGCGGCCGCAAGCTCGCAACGCATTCGCTGACCGAGCGAGAGTTTCCTTACGGGTTTATCGAGCAATGGCTCTAGATCAAGCGTTCTGATGACATGGTCCATATGTTCGTTATACTGTGCGTCTGAAACTTTATAGACCTTTTTCAACAGACGGAACGATTCCTGGACAGCAATATCCCACCAGAGCTGTGAACGCTGGCCAAATACGACCCCGATTGTCTGGACGAATCTTTCCCTTTCCTTATGAGGATTCATGCCATTGACGATGACACTCCCTGAAGTCGGGGTAAGGATTCCGGTCAGCATTTTAATGGTTGTCGATTTACCAGCTCCATTTTCTCCGATGTAACCGACCATCTCTCCCTGTTTGACAGTAAAATTAATATCGTTCACTGCAGGAACGATTTTATAATTACGTGTAAAAAGATCACGGAAGGCTCCCGATAATCCGGAACGGCTAGAATAAGCCTTAAATTCCTTTCGCAATCCGTTCACTTCAATTGCGTTCATGTATATTTCCTCCTTTGGTCACTCAAACAGTTTAGCCAATCATCCTGGCTAAAACAAATGCTATGCCTGATTCCTTTTTACAAGATTGAGGATAGTTTAACCACAAAATGCAGGATTGTTGAATAACCAAGGAATTGAACCAAAACTAAGCTTCTTTTTTACTGAAAATGAACGAAAAGTGAAACAATCTGTAAAAATAAGAAATAATGTTAAAATAGAAAAGCAGTTACATATAGGAGGTTTTACGATGCAGAGAACGAATTCTGAGCGGATACATAGCGAAGCTCTTGAACATATCGTAGGCGGTGTCAATAGCCCATCCCGTTCTTACAAGGCGGTCGGCGGCGGTGCCCCTATCGTGATGGAGCGTGCCCAGGGCGCCTACTTCTGGGATGTGGATGGCAATCAATATATCGATTATTTAGCGGCATATGGCCCAATCATCACTGGCCATGCTCACCCGCATATAACAGAAGCGATCAAAAAGGCCGCTGAGACTGGTGTCCTATACGGAACACCTACACCACACGAGGTCAAATTCGCAAAAATGCTCAAGGAAGCCATGCCGGCGCTTGATAAGGTGCGCTTTGTCAACTCCGGGACAGAGGCAGTGATGACCACGATCCGTGTGGCTCGAGCTTATACAGGACGGGATAAAATCATCAAGTTTGCAGGCTGTTACCATGGCCACTCTGACCTGGTGCTGGTTGCTGCAGGGTCGGGGCCATCTACTCTTGGGACTCCTGACTCTGCTGGTGTACCTAAGAGCATTGCCCAGGAAGTCATCACAGTACCATTCAATGATATTGAACCTTTCAAGGAAGCTCTTGAAAAATGGGGAGATCAGATTGCAGCGGTACTCGTGGAGCCGATTGTCGGCAACTTCGGAATTGTCGAGCCGAAACCCGGCTTTTTAGAAGAAGTGAAGGAGCTGACCCATCAGGCTGGTTCTCTGATTATTTTCGATGAGGTCATCACGGCATTCCGTTTCATGTATGGTGGTGCACAGGACTTGCTGGGGATTACGCCAGACTTGACGGCAATGGGCAAGATCATCGGCGGCGGACTGCCAATTGGTGCTTATGGTGGACGTGCAGAGATCATGGAAAAGGTTGCACCGCTTGGTCCTGCATATCAGGCTGGCACGATGGCAGGAAATCCAGCTTCCATCCTTTCAGGCATCGCTTGCCTTGAGGTGCTGAAGCAGGATGGCGTCTATGAGTATCTCGACCAGCTTGGCGCGATGTTAGAGGAAGGAATCACTTCTTCCGCAAGCAAGCATGGCATCCCAATTACGATTAATCGATTGAAGGGTGCATTGACCATCTATTTTACAGATGAAAAAATCGAGAATTATGAGCAGGCAGAGAATACGGATGGTGAAATGTTCGCACGCTTCTTCAATCTGATGCTTGAGCAGGGAATCAACCTTGCGCCTTCCAAATATGAAGCATGGTTCGTGACCATCGCCCACTCCCAGGATGATATCGAGGCAACCCTCCATGCTGTTGATCAAGCATTTTATTCAATGGCTACTGAATAAATATACAAGTTTTTATACATAACAGGCGCCTTGATGGCGCCTGTTATTTTTATCACCTGAAATGAAACCGTTTACATTTCAAGGTGTATTTTATTGGCATCTTCATTTCCAGAATTATTCTCCATCCAAATTAATGCATAATTAATTGATTTCTGAAAATTCTTATGATATGATTGCTATTAATATTTTAAAATTGCCATTCAAGTGGCCGCTTAAAATCCCTGCTCTAAATTCCCGTCTAATGTTTTACCCTCATGTACCAAGCTATCAAACGACAAATCATAGATTATTTTTTCAGGAGGTGAACCGGCTTAAAGGAACCCTTTATAAGCCGATTTTTATGACAACACAATGGAACCCTTCCCAATTCAAGGACTTTTCAAGATTCGAACACGATGCCTGCGGAATCGTAGCCAGCATCGAGAAGAAGAAAATCCCGACACGCGAGAATATTTTCCACTGTATCAACGGTCTGGTCACGATGAACCATCGCGCTGGTTTTATCAATGGCGAGGGTGATGGCGTTGGTGTGCATATTGACATACCACGTGCACTCTGGAAGGAAAAGCTTACTGCTGCTGGCGACGATGTCAATGCAGTCGATCAAGAGAACTTTGTGGTCGGACATGTTTTTATTTCGAGGACTGAACAGGCGGAAACAATTCAGGGTGAGCTTGAGGCAAAGCTTGCAGAACAGAATATGAAACTCGTATTTTCATCAGTCGATGTGACTGATTCTGGGGCACTCGGACCAATAGCCATTCAGGAAAACCCTGTATTCTGGCAGTTCGCATGTCTTGCAGACGAAACAGGACAGGAACTTTCCAGCAAATTATTTAATATGATCGTAGATTTCGAGAAAAATGAACAGGTGCATGTAGCATCCCTTAGCCAATACCATGCTGTTTATAAGGTTATGGGCGCTGGTGACATTCTTCCTAAGTATTATCATGACCTGGCAAGCCCGCTCGTTGCATCGACAATGACACTTGGACATAACCGCTATTCAACTAATACCCTATCAAGCTTTTTCCGTGTCCAGCCGTTCAGCGTCCTTGGCCATAATGGTGAAATCAATACAATTGCAAGACTTCGAGATGAGGCTCGCATGGTCAATGTTCCGCTCGTTAAAGACGGCAGTGACTCACAGGACCTTAGCCGCACACTTGAAACATTTATTTGTCGTGACGGTTATTCATTGTTTGAGGCAATGGACATGATGTTCCCGCCAATCATCAATGAAATCAAAGCTTATCCCGAACATTTGCAAGATTTATATACTTATATACGCGAAGCATGGGGCCATTTTGCCCAGGGGCCAGCAGGCATCATTTCACGATTTGGAGATGAAGCCGTATTCAGTGTAGACGCACTTGGCCTGCGCCCGCTTTGGATGGTAGACACAGAAAGCTCTTACCTGTTTTCATCAGAACCGGGAATTATCCCGTCAACTGACTACAAAGGTGATCCGAAACCCCTCGCACCAGGCGAAAAGGTCGGCCTGAAGTGGAACTGCAACACAATTGAAGTGTTTGAAATGGAGCAATTCCAGGGTGAAGTCTACAAGCGTTTCTCCGAACGTCTTGCTTTCCAGGAAGCACGCCATCGCCTTGAGGGTCCGAAGCTTAGCAAAACGATCACAATGACATATCCGGAAAAAATCCATAACGGACAATATAAAGCATTCGGCTGGGAGCGGGACCATGTCCAGCTAGTGGAGCAAATGGCTGAAAAAGGAGCCGAACCAATCCGCTCACTGGGGCATGATGCTCCGCTTGCAGCAATGAATCCTGAACGTAAAAATATCGCTGATTTTATCAAAGAAAGCGTTGCTGTCGTTACGAATCCGGCAATTGACCGTGATCGTGAAGCCGAACATTTCTCAACCAGAACTGTACTCGGAAAACGCCCTTCCCTTTTTGGTAAAACAGTAACAGGGAAAGTAGTAGAATTGCTAACACCTTTGCTTGTTGAAGGAAAGGCCGGCTACGAAGTCTCCCAACAAACTGGGCAGCCAAGCATGGACCAGGTCATCCAATGCTATCAGGATGATAAACTCGCAGCCTATCTGGAAACGGTTTTCCGCAATGATGAAGGCGTGAAAGAAGCACTTGAAAGACTTGCTGCTGAGGCAATTGATGCTGTTAAGGATGGTAAGGCATTGCTTGTCCTTGATGACGCAATCTCCCACCAGGAAAATGCACTTTGGCTTGACCCGCATCTTGTTGTTTCGGCAATCGACCAGGCACTTGTTAAAGAAGGCTTGCGACGTGACTGCTCACTGCTGTTGCGCTCGGCATCTTTAAGATCGCTGCATGACATCATCGTCGCACTTGGCCTTGGTGCCGATGCAGTCAGCCCATACTATATGTTCATGACAGTATTAGATGAGTCCGTCAAGCCGCTCGTTAATCTATACAGCGCTTTGACGAAAGGCCTTGAAAAAGTCATTTCTACTATCGGTATCCATGAATTGCGCGGATACGGACGTCTATTCTCGTCAATCGGCTTGAATGATGAAGTAGCAGACTATTTAGTCATCGTGAACTTCTTTGGTTCCAATGAACTTGCCTATAATTTTGAAGCTATGAAAGAAGATGCAAAGAAAAGAGCAGAAGATTTCCAGAATGAAAAAGAGCGGATCGGCAAAACGTTCCACCTCTTCCCGCGTATCTGGAAGGCGATTGGCGAGGTTGCTTCTACAGGAGATTACAGCGTCTATCGTGAGAAAATTACCGAGCAGGAAGCTAGTAACCCGACAACGATCCGCCATTTGACTGGGTTGAAAAAGGCTGAGACTGGAGTTTTACCAGAAGAAGTTGAAATTGGAGTAGGCGATCACAGTCTGCCGTTTGTCATCGCCTCGATGTCTTTCGGATCACAGAACGAGATTGCGTTCCGCGCTTATGCAGAAGGTGCCGACCGCCTGAACATGATCAGCATGAACGGCGAGGGCGGCGAAATCAAGGATATGCTTGGCAAGTATCCGCGTACGCGCGGCCAGCAGGTTGCATCCGGCCGTTTCGGCGTGAATGCTGAGTTGCTGAACTCCTCCAATCTTCTGGAAATCAAGATTGGCCAGGGCGCGAAGCCTGGTGAAGGCGGACACCTCCCTGGTTCGAAGGTTACCGCAAAAATCGCGGAAGCAAGGAATGCGACGATTGGTTCGGATTTGATTTCACCATCAAACAACCATGATATCTATTCGATCGAAGACCTTGCACAAATGATCCATGAGCTCAAGACAGCCAATGACCAGGCTCGTGTTGCGGTAAAAGTCCCTGTCGTTCCGAATATCGGTACGATTGCAGTCGGTATCGCCAAAGCAGGTGCGGATATCATCACCTTGAGCGGTTTCGACGGCGGTACGGGTGCTGCCCGTATTCATGCTCTTCAATATGTTGGACTCCCGGCAGAAATCGGCATCAAGGCCGCACACAACGCCTTGCTTGAAGCTGGATTGCGCGACAATGTCGAGCTCTGGGCTGACGGCGGTGTGAAGAGTGCTCAGGACGTCATTAAATACATGCTTCTTGGTGCGAACCGAGTTGGATTCGGGACACTGTCGATGCTTGCCATCGGATGTACAACTTGCCGCGGCTGTCACCTCGACACATGCCATGTCGGTATCGCGACACAGATCGATTCTGAAGCTCAGGCAAAGGAACACGGATTGCGCCGTTTCGTACCACGCCAATTCGACCTTGCCGTCCAGGGCATCATGAATCTGTTCACCGCTTTTGGCAATGAGCTTAAGTCACTTGCCGCATCTGCAGGCATCAAGAATCTGCAGGAAGCAGTCGGCCGTTCCGACTTGCTGGAACAGATCAAAGGAAAAGATATGCTCGACCTGACCTATCTGTTGAAGCCGCTTGAAATCGGTCAGATCTCACATCAGAAAGAAGCTGCTGCTGCAATGGCCTCTGCCCAGCTCCAGGTCGCTGCAGGCGCTGAATACCTTGATGCTGTTGATGAAGAACTACATCAGTCACGAGAATTCAATGCGGTTACTGCCGAGCAGCGCGTGCTTGCCAGCAGGGTTTCCTGCCACCGTGTCCGCGGACGTCTGGATGGTTCCTACCGTAAACTGCAGCCAGTCTCACTCCGTTACAAGGGCTCGATCCTCGGAAACGGACTTGGTGCTTACAACACAGACGGCATCAATATTGAAATTGATGGCGGCGGCCAGGACGGAGTCGGCAAGACTTCATTTGGCGGCGCAATCTTGATCGCCAAATCACCTGGCAAGGACGGGGGATTCTACAATGGTTCTGTCGGCAAAGGATTTGGCTACGGAGCACAGAAAGGTCTGCTCGTAGCACAGGGCGATGCCGACGCCCGTGCGGGAATCCGTCTATCTGGAGCCGATATGATCATTGGCGGCCAGGTGAAAAAGCCTATTCCTGAAAAAGAATTTGGCAATATCGGAACAAACGCAAATATCAAAGGGTTTGCCTTTGAATATATGACCAATGGCCGCGGACTTGTCCTCGGTGATCCTGGACCTTGGATTTGCGCAGGCATGACAGGCGGTGTCGTTTACCTGAGACACCAGCCAGAGATGGGACTGACAAAAGAGGCCATCGCCCGCCGAATCGCCAAAGGTGCCAAGGTATCCATCGAGACGCTTTCTGAAAAAGGCATCAACGATGTAAAAGAATTACTGGCCAACTACATTGAGATGGTAAAAAATCATGGGCAGGACAACGAAGCCGCTGACCTCGCCCTTCTGCTGGAACATCCTGAAGACCACTTCATCCAGATCGTTCCTGTCAAAGAGCAGGCAGATCCAGCAGTATCAACTGAATGATATAAGAAAATGATAATGGCCCCGTTACTAAACGGGGCCATTTATATTGGTCAGAAATCGAGTATTATTCTGATTCAGGAATAAACGATGGATTTTCAGGAATACATTTTGATTTTAAGGAATATAATCCGTATTTAAGGAATATATCCGCTTGTTCAGGAGGATCTCTCACTATTTAAGGAACATCTCCAATAATTTTAGAAAAGTTTGTTCTAAGGAAATCCTCTCCAATAGATATGTAACCACTTACATTTAAAACGGGCTTATTTTTCGTTAAATTGTTGCTTGAACTTCTTGGTAATCCGTTGTATAGTACATAATTGTTTAGTTTTGAACAAAATGGTTTAAAGTATAAATTAATGAATGAGATTTTCTGTCTCTGTATGAAAGGAATTCACTTCCCATGAAACTTGGTGCCCGCATACTGAAAACGGGAATTGCCATCACACTTGCCTTATTTTTATCGCATATTTTCGATCTTCCATCACCGGTGTTTGCCGGGATTGCTGCGATATTTGCCCTGCAGCCGACTGTATACCGCTCTTATCAATCGATTATTGAACATATCCAGGGCAATCTGATCGGTGCCGCCACCGCTGTGTTATTCGTTATGGCGTTCGGTAACAGCATTTTCATTATCGGCCTTGCTGCGGTACTCGTTATTACTTTGAACCTTAAGCTGAAACTAGAAAACACCATTTCGCTTTCTCTTGTCACATTGATTGCGATCATGGAGACACCCGGTGATGATTTCATCCAGTTTGCTCTGATCCGCTTCTCGACCATCATGCTTGGGGTTGTATCGGCATTCATTGTAAACCTGGTGTTCCTGCCGCCCAAATATGAAAATAAGCTTTATTACAAGAGTTCTATTTTATCAGAGGAAATTACGAAGTGGATCAGGCTGAGCACACGTCATGCGTCTGAGCATCAGCTCCTGAAGGCTGATATCGAGAAACTGCGCGAGGGTATCATCAAGCTGGATCAGCTGTATATGATGTATAAGGAAGAACGTGATTATTTTAAAAATAATCCACTTGCGAAGTCGCGCAAACTTGTCATTTACAGGCAGATGATCACGACGGTAAAAAAATCGCTTGAGACGCTCAAAAGGCTTCACCGCTATGAAAATGAATTCAACCAGCTTCCTGTTGAATTCCAGGAAGTCATCCAGCATCAGCTGGATTGCCTGATCAACCACCATGAACAGGTGATGCTAAAGTACGTCGGCAAAGTCAGGCCTGAGGCATCCTATATTGAAGGTGACGTTTGCCTGAACAAGGAGCAGCTTTTTGAATTATTCTTAGCGCAGAGAAGTGAGCTGGCTCAAAACAACAGCCAGATGCTTTATCACGTCATGCAGCTCGTGTCGATCATCATGGAATACGGCGAGCAGGTGGAGCACCTGGATACGCTCGTAACCAGCTTCCAGTCCTACCATAAAGACGATAGCAATGTGACCATGGATCAAAATACAGAAATTTAAAAGCAGCTGGTTTATCAGCTGCTTTTTTTCTTATCCATATAATTCCCTAACTCTTCATTCTAGGATCCAATGCATCCCTTAAGCCATCACCCATCAGGTTGAAGCCGAGTACTGTCAGCATGATTGCAAGTCCTGGGAAAATCATGGTCCATGGTGCCTGGATCATATAGTCTTTCGCGTCTGCGAGCATCTTTCCCCATTCAGGATTTGGCGCGTCTGCCCCTAATCCGAGGAATCCCAGTGCAGCAGCTTCAATGATTGCCGTCGCAATCGCAAGCGTGCCCTGGACGATGATTGGCGCCATACTGTTTGGAAGGATGTGCTGGAACAAAATCCTGCTGTCCCTCATCCCTACAGCCTTGGCAGCCATGATGTATTCCTCTTCTTTTACGCTGAGTACCCTAGATCGAATCAGTCTCCCGAAATTCGGGATATTGATGATTGCAATGGCAATGAGGGCATTTCTAAGTGAAGGTCCCAGAACCGCAACAATGGCAATCGCCAACAGGATGCTAGGAAATGCCAGCATGATATCAAATGCCCTTGAGATGATCGTATCCACCCATCTCCCATAATAGCCGGCAAGGATTCCGAGCAGGCATCCTACGATGATAGAACCCATTACCGCAAAGGTTCCTACCCATAAAGAAATACGTGCACCGTAGATAACTCTTGAAAGAATATCGCGTCCAAAGTCATCGGTCCCGAACCAGTGATCAGCAGAAGGTGCCTGGAGACGGACCTCCATTTTCTGCTCATTGATTCCTTCCGGTGCAATTAACGGCGCAAAGATTGCCAGTAAAATAAAGAATAAAACGATGCCTGCTCCTACCAGAGCTAATTTGTTTTTCTTGAAACTATACCATGCTTCTGCCCAGGGAGACGCCACTTTTTCCTCTACCTGCACGGTTGGCGGCTGCATTTGCTTTTGAGTTAAAATCTCCACCTGCTCTCTCCCCTTCCATCAACGGTATTTGATCCGCGGATCAATTGCTGCGTACAGTAAGTCAACTACTAGGTTGATCATTACAAAAATTAAGGCAATGACCAGGATACCGGATTGTATTACCGGATAATCACGGTAGTTGATCGCCTCGTAAATATAACGTCCAATTCCCGGCCAGCTGAAGATTGTTTCTGTCAGGATCGCTCCTCCAAGCAGAAGCCCTGTCTGCAAACCAATGATTGTCAAAACAGGAATGACCGCATTTTTAAGGGAGTGCTTGTACACAACCCAGAACATGCTTAAACCCTTTGCCCTTGCAGTCCTGATAAAATCAGACCTCATGACCTCAAGCATGGTAGAACGAGTGATCCTGGCGATGATGGCCATCGGAATTGTTGCCAATGCCATCGCAGGCAGCACAAGGTGCTTCAAGACATCGACAAACTGGTCAGTCCGCCCCTGGATCAATGTATCAATAAGATAAAAATTCGTGATTGTATCAACCGGGTTCCGCACTTCTTCCCGCCCGGAGGTCGGCAGTATATCCAGATTGATGGCGAACAGCCACTGTTCCATTAAACCGAGCCAGAAAATCGGCATGGATACACCGATCAGCGCCAGGATCATCGCGCCGTAATCAAACCATGAATTCTGGAACCAAGCACTGATGATTCCTGCATTCACCCCGATGATAATGGCAATCATCATCGCAACAAATGATAGTTCCATTGTCGCTGCAAGATATGGCCAGATTTCACTGCTGATCTCCGACTTTGTTCTTAGTGATTGTCCCAAATCCCCGGTAAGCAGTCCGCCAAGATAATTAAAATATTGTACGTACCACGGCTGGTCTAGACCCAGTTCTCTCGTCAAATCCGCAATCGCTTCTTTAGTCGCCAGCTGCCCGAGAATGACTTGGGCGGGATCTCCAGGGATTGCTCGGATCATGAAAAATACAATAAGTGATAGTCCCAACAGGACAGGGATTAGTGAAAATATTCTTCTGACAGAATAGGCAAACACCTTCCCACCTCTTTTCTTGATGAAAAGCGCAAGCGCCTTGGTCAGTCCCGACATCGAAAAGCGGAGGCGACTGCCCAACTCCGACAAGCGCTGGAGGGCCTGACTGTGAAGTCATTCTTTGACTTCATGGCAGGACCGAAACCGAAATGTATAGCCGACTGTCCAGAAACGCAGAAACTGGAGACTCCGACAAAGAAGCGCTTTTTGCTTCTGCCGGCGGAGTTGAAGTTTCGGAGTTTCTAGGAGGCGAACTAGACAAGCGTCTCGAGGAGTTAGGAGCCGCAGCTAGACAAGCTATTCGAGCTGCAAAAAAGCTGACGCTTCCCGCAGGATACTCGAAGATGCACTGTCGAGGAAATACCGGCAAGGCACCGGAGCTAGACATTACTTAAATGGATTAATTTCATTTGTTCAAAAGAAAAGGGAGAATGCATATGCTCTCCCTTTTCCAGATGCATTATTTTTTGAATTCAACATTTGCCAGGTTATCAGACCCTGTTGGATGTGCTTTGAAGCCAGTAACGTCTGCTCTTCCTGCAAGGGCAGGTTCAGAGTGGACAAGTGGAATCCAAGGAGCATCTTCTTTAATTAGCAATTGAGCTTCTTTATATAGTTTTTCACGTTCGGCCTGGTCATTTGTAGACTGAGCCTTGATGAACAGGTCATGTACTTCCTGGCTAGCGTAGCGTGCATAGTTGTTGCTATCGATATTATCCTGATCCAGGAGCACATACAGGAAGTTATCAGCATCACCATTGTCACCTGTCCAGCCAAGCAAGAATGTATCCGCTTCACCTGTACGTGCTTTTTCAAGATATGTTGCCCACTCATAGGAAACAATCTTTGCTTTTACGCCTACTTCAGCGAAGTCCTTCTGGATCGCTTCAGCAACTTTCTTTCCATCTGGCATATAAGGTCTTGGAACCGGCATTGCCCAAAGTTCAATTTCAAAGCCATCTTCATATCCAGCTTCCTTCAAAAGCTCCTTTGCTTTCTCAGGATTGTAATCATATGGTTCCACATCATCGTTATAACCAGCTACTGATTTCGGCATCGGGTTCTTTGCAGGCTCCGCTGCTCCAGCGAAGAAAGCGTCGATCAATGCTTGCTTATTAACCGCGTGGTTCAATGCCTGTCGTACCTTCTTATCCTTAAGCGGTCCGCGTTCGTTGTTCAATCCCAGGTAAGCAACGTTCAATGAAGGACGATAGAAAACCTGAAGATCTGCATTGTTTTCAATAGATTCAACATCACTGAAGTTTACGCCGTCAATAATGTCAACTTCGCCTGTATTAAGGGCATTCAGACGAGCTGAATTTTCAGGGATGGCACGGAAGATGACTTCATCAAGCTTTGGAAGTCCTTCCTTCCAGTAATCTTCGTTTTTCACCAATGTTACTCTGTCATTGCGTTTCCATTCTTTGAATTTGAATGGTCCAGTACCTACTGGATTTTCAATGAACTTGTCACCATGCTTCTCGATTGCAGCAGGACTCGCGATTCCGAACGGAGACATGGCAAGGTTTTTGTAGAATGGAGCAAGAATACGGTTCAATGTGAATTCAACTGTATGCTCATCCACTGCTTTAACTTCCTTGATTACGTCACCAAATTGTGAGTTATAGTAGTAGAATTGTTCTTTATTGCCTGCCTTCCAGCGCTCGAAGTTGAAGACTACAGCTTCAGCGTTGAAATCAGTGCCGTCATGGAATTTAACACCTTTACGCAGTTTCAATGTGTGTTTCAGGCCATCAGGAGACTCTTCCCAGCTTTCCGCGAGGCCTGGTTGAATTTCTGTATCCTGCTCACCGAACTCGATAAGAGTTTCGTAGATGTTCTTAGTTACTTTGAAAGCTTCTCCTTCAGTTGTGACTGCAGGGTCAAGCGATGTTGAATCGCCACCGCGGCCAAATACTAGAGTTCCACCAGATGACGATCCACCATCTGAACCAGACTCACCGCCAGTTTTCTTCCCGCCGGATTCGTTGTTACATCCAGCCAGGCCTAAGCTTAGGATGAGGATAAAAGCAAAAAACATTAATCCAAAACGCCTTTTCATATTCTTCCCCCTTGTTTTTTCGGACCGGTTTATCTATCCAGTCCATAATATCTATCATCTATGCTGTTGTTCCTGCATACATTCCTTCCTGGAATAAAAATCTGTTATTCCAGGTTAATAAAGGTGGCAGGCAGCAAAATGACCAGGCTCAATTTCCTTCAATACAGGTCTGTCAGTCTTGCAGATTTCCATGCATTCTTTACATCTGGTATGGAATGCACATCCCTGCGGCGGATTCGCCGGGCTTGGGAGATCCCCTGTCAACAGCTCCTGTTCCCTTTTCACATCAGGATCCGGGATCGGTACCGCTGAAAGCAGTGCTTTCGTATACGGATGGAGCGGTTTATCGTACAGCTTATCGGCTTCCGTGATTTCTACGAGCCTGCCTAAGTACATGACTCCCACCCTGTCACTGATATGCCTTACAACTCCAAGATCATGGGCTATGAAAATATAAGTCAACTGGAATTCCTCTTGCAGGTCCTCCAGTAGATTAAGCACCTGTGATTGAATCGAAACATCGAGTGCGGATACAGGTTCATCAGCTATGATCAGCTTTGGCCTTGTCATCAACGCCCGGGCAATTCCGATTCGCTGGCGCTGTCCGCCGCTGAACTGGTGTGGATACCTCTTGGCATGGTAGCTGCTGAGACCGACAACTTCGAGCATTTCCTTTACCATCTGCTTGCGTTCCTTCTTCGTCCCGATTCCATGGACAATCAAAGGTTCCTCTAGTATTTTCTCGACTGTATGCCTTGGATTCAGTGAAGCAAATGGATCCTGGAAGACCATCTGCATATCCTTACGGGTCTTGCGCATATCGTTATCGGATAGTGTCACCAGATCCTTCCCTTCGAAAACGACTTGCCCTTCTGTCGGGTCGATCAGGCGCATCAGCATTCTTCCAGTAGTGGATTTCCCGCAGCCAGACTCGCCAACAAGACCCAGTGTTTCACCTTTATTCACCCAAAAGCTGATATCATCAACCGCTTTTACACTTCCAGTCTGCTTGCCAAGGATCCCTCCGGTAATAGGAAAATATTTTTTTAATCCATCAACTTTTAACAGTACTTCGGTCATTGGCTACTCCCTCCTTCTCATGCAGCAGGCAGCGAACAGTATGGCCGGGCTTGCCAGTTTCATAGAGTTCAGGATCTTCGCTCAAGCATCTGTCCATCACAAATTCGCATCTTGCCGCAAACCTGCAGCCCACCTTGATGGACCCTGGCTTTGGCACGTTACCAGGAATGGAGTATAACCTCTCCTGCTTATCCCTGATATCCGGAATCGATTTGAGCAGGCCGAGAGTATAAGGATGCTTTGGATTTTTAAAAATATCCTCCACAAGCCCTTCCTCCACGATTTTACCTGCATACATGACAACAACACGCTGACAAACCTCGGCAACAACACCAAGGTCATGAGTGATCATGATGATGGCTGTATCAAGCTTTTCATTTAAATCCTTCATTAGAGCCAGAATCTGCGCCTGGATGGTTACATCAAGTGCAGTTGTCGGTTCATCAGCGATCAGAACCCGCGGATGGCAGCTCAGTGCCATTGCAATCATGACCCTCTGCCTCATTCCTCCTGAAAGCTGATGGGGATATTCCTTAATGATTTGGTCTGCCCTTGGCAGTCCAACAAGTTTAAGCATCTCCACTGCTTGTTGATAGGCGGCCTTTTTGCCAAGTTTCTTATGTATCTTCAACGCCTCAACGAGCTGTTCGCCAATTGTGAATAAGGGATTTAAAGAAGTCATCGGTTCCTGGAAAATCATCGCGACCTCATTACCGCGGATTTCACGCATCCGCCTTTCGGAAGCGTGTACCAGGTCTTCTCCATTGAGAAGGATTGCTCCTCCAGCAATTTTTCCCGGAGGCTGGGGAATCAGCTTCATTATAGATAAGGAAGTTACGCTCTTCCCGCTGCCTGATTCTCCGACTATCCCAAGGATTTCTCCTTTGTTAACCGAAAAGCTGACATCATCTACTGCAGGAATCTCACCATCTTTGCTGACAAATGATGTCCTTAAGTTTTTTACATCTAAAACCGGAGCATGTACCACTTTTCTACTCCTTTCTATTACCGAAATATTATTGTTGAATAAAAAATCTTATGTCTGTGTTAAACATTTTATATTAAATGCACCAAGATAGTCCACTGATTTTTCTAAATTATTTAAATATAATAATAATTTAGAATTATTTTAGGCAATTGGTACTAATTGTATGCCAAAAGTTGATAAAATATGACACTAATGGAATGCGGAAGAAGTAACTTATCTAGTTCTCTCTCTCTACTAATAAAAAACCCGAACATTGTCCGCGAATAGATATTTTGCGATAAGCAAAAGAAAAACCGAAGCGAAAACGCTCCGGTTTTTAATAAAGTATAGTTAACTCTCCAACTGCTGGACCTGGAATAGCCTATGATAGCCGCCCTGCTTTGCCATCAGTTGTTCATGGCTGCCGTCTTCGACGATCTCTCCGTGTTCAATCAGGACAATCCTGTCGGCGTGGGTAATCGTGGATAAACGATGGGCTACAATGAATGTTGTCCTGTCTTTTGCCAGCTTTTCAATCGCTTCCTGAATAAGGTGTTCACTTTCAAGGTCAAGTGCTGATGTTGCTTCGTCCAGAATCAAGATCGGCGGATTCTTCAGGAACACGCGCGCAATGGCGACACGCTGCTTTTGGCCACCGGAAAGCTTGACTCCCCTTTCACCGACTTTCGTATCATAGCCTTCGGGCAGACTCATAATAAAGTCATGGGCATTTGCAGCCTTGGCAGCCTGGATCACTTCCTCGTCACTGGCTCCCGGCCTGCCTAAAAGGATATTGGATTTAACAGATTCGCTGAACAAAATATTATCTTGCGCAACCATACCGATTTTATCGCGCAGGGATCGAACCTTGAACGAACGGATATCCTTCCCGTCCAGGAGAATCTCTCCTTCGGTAACATCAAAAAATCTGGGAATCAGGCTGACAAACGAAGATTTTCCGCCTCCGCTCATCCCGACCAGGGCAATTGTTTCTCCCTTTTTGACCTCTATATTCAAATTCTTGAGTACCGACTCCCCGGCTTCCTCATAAGAGAAACTTACATTTCTAAAAGAAATATCTCCATGTACCTTTTTTAATTCGACCGCATCTGCAGAATCCTTGATATCATACTTTTCATCCATGAACTCGAAAACTCGGTCCATTGACGCAATCGCCTGTGTCAATGTAGTCGATGAATTCACGAGCCTTCGCAGAGGATTATAAAGGCGGTCGATATATGCGATGAAAGCGGCCATTTCCCCGATGGTCAGACTGCCTTGAAGTACCTGATAACCGGAAAAGCCAATGACGAGCAGCGGCGCGATATCAGTAATCGTATTGACTACTGCAAATGCTTTTGCGTTCCACCTTGTATGATCTAGTGCTTTCGTCAAAAAGTTTTTATTCTGCTGATCAAACTGTGTTTGCTCATAATCCTCGATTGCGAAACTTTTGATAACGGAGATCCCAGCTACCCTCTCATGCAAATAGCTTTGCACTCCCGCAAGTGCCTGGGACCGTTCCCTCGTAAGCTTCCGAAGATTCCCGAAGAAGTATTTTACCGAGAAAGCGTAAAAAGGGAAGAGAATCAGCGAAACAAACGTCAGCTGGACATCCATCGTGAACATGATAGCAGCCGCTATCATAATCGTAGCAACGTCTAGCCACAGATTCATCAGTCCAGTAACTACGAAGGTTTTTGTTTGCTCGACATCATTGATCATCCTTGAGATGACCTCTCCCGCTCTCGTATTGGAGTAATATTTGTAGCTTAGCCGCTGCATGTGAGTAAACAGTCTGTCCCTTATGTCATAAAGGATTTTGCTTGCAGTCCACTGGGCAAAATATTGTCGGTAATACTCAATAGGCGGTCTGAGCACGACAAAAACAACGATCATGATGCCCATTACCCAGAGGAGTTTATCTATTTTTTCATCCTTGGTCAGTGTTTCACTGCCGATGACATCATCAAGGACAAATTTAATTAAAAGTGGAATCAACAGTGGTATTGCAAATTTGAGAATACCGATGAAGATTGTTCCGATGATTTGCAGCCTATATGGTTTGACGAATTTTAAGTATCTGCGGATGCTGCCCAATTTATAGTTCCCCCTTATGGAGCCTTGCCTTGCTGTCCACGAAACAAAAACCTGTTGAATCAAATCAACAGGCTGATGCTTGTCTACCCTGTACAGTTAACGACGATATGTTAAATACCGTTCGTAGTAAATGTCGATAAAATCCGGCGCGAATGGACCCTTCCTCTGCCTGATCCAGCGTTTGAGCTTTTCAACATTGTATTTCAATATCTTATCGATCACATCAGGGTACTGCATTTCTTTACGATGTCGTTCATATTCATCTTCATCGAGCAGATTAAACGTCATATCTGGAAATACTTTAATATCGAGATCATAATCAATATATTTCAGTGCTTCTCCATCAAAGATGAATGGCGAACTAATATTGCAGTAATAATACACGCCATCCTCCCGAATCATTCCAATAACGTTGAACCATAACTGAGAGTGGAAGTAACAGATTGCAGGCTCTCTCGTAATCCAAGTTCTCCCGTCTGACTCAGTAACAACTGTCCGATCATTTCCGCCTATCACAAGATTTTGCGTTCCTTTCAAGACGGTAGTTTCTTCCCAGACTCGATGGATGTGCCCATTATGCTTATAACTATGGATTTGGATCGGTTCACCTTCTGTGGGTACGCCCATGTTCTTCTCCCCTACTTTCCTTTCCCGGAAACTTTGCGACCTATTACTGTATATGTATCTATTTCCTTTAAACGACAAAAGGCAACAAAGAACGATTCCTTTTTTTTATTATTATAACGGTTAACGTGAGAATTTAAAACAAAAGAGCCATCGATTTCCTCGATCGCCCAATAAATTTGCTTGAATTTTTATAAAAATTCACTTTTTATACCAATCAAATGAACAGAGAGGTCTTAACGAAAGGTAACGGCAAGCTCTTGATACGTATGGATGACTTCCTCCGTCTGCTTTTCAAACATCCGGTGGATTTCCTGCAGATCCTGTTTTTTTAGATCAATCTCCATGCGAAGTTCCTCTAACTCCGCACTTTGCTTTAGGGCATCGAGCTGTTTTTCAATCTCCTGGCATCTTTCCAATTCAGACTGCAGATAAAGAAGCTTTTCCATCGTTTGCATTTGTGTGAATACCAATTCGTTAAATTTATCCATGCTTTTCCACCGCCTGTAAAATTTATCTTCTAATTGTATTCTTGGGTTACGATGGAATTCCTTTGACTAGTTATGTAGAGGATTCGGAACCTTTGTCGAATGGTGGATATAAATTATTTACGAACTTTTGGCGGTTACTCCAGTCTTCTCCGATTTAGGTTCCAGTAAACATGGAAAAGGCACTCTACGAATTAGAGTGCCTTTCTTAAAGGTGATATTAGCGCTGTTGGCCAGAGTTACGGCCTTTGCGAGCTTCAGCTTGCTGGTTTTGCTGGCGTACTTCTTGAGCGTTAGTTTCGCTCGCGAATTCAGTACCGAATTGGCCCTGGCGACCAGCAGATTGAGCGTTTTGCTGTCTCACTTCTTGAATGTTAGTTCCAGCTTGAGATTGGTTAGGTTGTTTTGCCATCGTTTATCACCTCCACGAAATATAGATTAACCATCCGCAAGGTGTAATATCCGACTAATTTTTACCAAATCATCTTTTCTTAAACTAACAACGATATACCACCATCAACAATAATCGTCTGTCCGCGAATCATGCTGGATTCATCCTTCAGCAGGAACATGATGGCATTGATCATGTCGTCAATTTCAACCATTCTTCCTGCAGGTGTTTTTTCTCTGGCCTCAGCAAGGAGTTCCTCTCTATTCGGGAAGTGCGTCAGTGCTTCGGTATCGACAGCTCCGCCTGAAACGGCGTTGACAACGATATTTTTACGGGCCAGTTCCACAGCCAGATAGCGTGTCAATGCTTCCAGGGCAGCCTTTGAAACCCCTACAGTTGTATAGTTTTCCAAATATCTGATTGAACCCAGCGAACTAATGCTGACGATTTTACCTCCGCCATTCCTCTCCATCAGTTTCGCCGCTTCCTGGGCACAGAATAACAATGCTTTGCTATTGATGTTCATCGTCCAGTCCCAGTGTGATTCTTCAAGTTCCATCGCTGGTCGAAGCACCCCTGAAGCTGCATTATTCACGAACACATCGAGCCTGCCGAATTCTGCATCGATTTGTTCGAACATAGCTTTGATCTTGCTCACATCCCCAACATTCGCCTTAACGACAAGGACTTTCCTGCCAAGAGCTTCAATTTGCTCTGCTGTTTCCTGCGCTGCCTTTTTGCTGCGGGCATAGTTTACGACGATGTCGTATCCCTCTTTTGCGAGCGTGATGGCCGCCGCCTTACCGATTCCCCGGCTGCTTCCTGTAATAAGTGCAACTTTTTGTGTCATCTAAAAAACCCTTTCTATAGTTCTTGCTTAAAAAGCGGAACCTTAATTTTGTTTCATTTTAGCTTTTTCAGGTATATATGACAACAAGGATCTAATTTTAATGCTGTGATAAAAAACCCCTTTACTGAAAACACTATTCTGTAGACCAACACTTTTATGAAAGGATGATCCCGATGTATGTAGGCCGTGATATGACTGAATTATCGATGATGCCCAAGACAGATTGGAAGGATAGCGAGCTGGCCTTTTTCCATCATTCTCTCCAGCAGATGGTGCCTTACCTGAATGCGGAGGGCCAGTCGATTCACAGGGAGATCGTTGAAGAAATCGAAAGCCGAGGCGGTTTGAACCGCGGAGAAGCCGATTACACACATGGAACGAAAGTGAGCTACGATTGATCTAGAAAAGGCTGATAATTCAAAGTGATTATTCAGCCTTTTTTGATTCAAGATATTTTTTCAGCATTTTTTGGTATGGAACCGGGAAGGCGAATTCCTGAATTTCTTTTTCGGTCACCAGCCTCAACTGTGGAGTCTCGAGGATTTCACCCGTAAATTGGCCACTGAATACCTGTATGTTCCATACCAGATGAGAAAATACATGGTCGATTTCCCCTATGGATTCGTTTATTTTTGGTGATAAGCCATATACCTCTTCAAAATGCTCAGATAACTGGTCCCTCTGGCGCTGGAAGTCGAGATTCAATTCAACTGTCGGGAACTCCCATAAGTTTGCCAGCAAGCCTGTTCCAGGTCTTTTCCGGATTAGGATCCTTCCACCCTCATCTTTAAAAATCCCGGCAGCAAGCTGCACATTTTTCTGCTTTTTCTTTTTTGTTTTTACAGGAAGTTCATCCTGCACTCCTTCGTGGAATGCTTCGCAATGCTCCCTGACAGGACAGAGCAGGCAGGATGGAGATGTCGGAGTGCAGATAAGGGCTCCAAGCTCCATTAACGCCTGATTGAAATAGGAGGGATTTTCATGGGAGATCAATTCCCTCACTGCCGCTTCAAAAATTTTACGGGACGCAGGCCTGGCAATGTCCTCCCAAATCAATAAAATACGGGATAATACCCTCATGACATTTCCATCGACCGCTGGCTCGGGTTTTCCATAGGCAATACTAAGAATCGCCCCGGCCGTGTATGGACCAACACCTTTTAAGGCTGAAATCTCCTCCGGTGAATCCGGTACTTTTCCGCCATATCTCTCATTAACTTCTTGAACGGCGGATTGTAGATTTCGTACCCGGGAATAATAACCGAGTCCTTCCCAGGCCTTAAGGACTTTTTCTTCATCAGCGGCAGCAAGCGCCTCTATTGTTGGAAAGTTTTCCAAAAATCGATTAAAATAAGGGATGACAGTATCTACTCTAGTTTGCTGGAGCATGATTTCTGATACCCACACTTTATAAGGATCCTGATCCTTTCTCCATGGCAGTTCACGCTGCTCACTTACAAACCATCCTATCAAGTCATCCTGAAAGGATTTAATATCCATTTTATCTATACATTTCTTGATGTCAGTTGCCACTTTTGTTCCTCCAGGTGTTAAACTTTCCGGAAATTTGGGAATATAATATTAACGCTTCTGCTTAATCGCCAGGAAACCCATTCGTTCCAATCCGCCCGGTACAAAGTCTTCAAGGATTCCAAATACGGAATGATTCCGGGATAACCGCATTTTTTTCAAGGCGTGATAATGGGCTTCGGTCGGGACATAGAATGATTCAACAAAGATATTCCGTTCGTCCGACTGGCTGCATGAAAACATATCAGCTTCAAAGTCGGGAAGCATGGTCGAAATCTTATCGATTGTTTCATGGTATTGGCTAAGCAGATTCTGCTTTACTTCGTATTGGACGATCATCTGAATCAATTTATTCAGCTCCTTTGAAATTTCGTTAAAGGGACTGATTGATACAGCCCTTTAAAAGTAAACTATTATTCGCTTTGTGACAAGGACTTTCCACTGCCATACTCTGGTTAAGAGTAACTTGAATCTTTTAAAAAGGAGGCTGTTTCCATGGATACAGGAACTCATGTTGTGATGGGATTCGCTCTGGGCGGATTGGCTACGCTTGATCCTGCTGTCAGCGAAAGCACCGCCACTGCCTCAAGTGTTTTGATTGCCACACTTGTCGGCTCACAAATCCCTGATATAGATACTGTATTGAAATTAAGGAATAACGCTGTTTATATTCGGAACCACCGGGGAATTACCCATTCGATTCCAGCAGTCCTCCTATGGCCGCTGCTTATTTCTGGGACAATCTACTTTTTCTACCCTGAAGCAAATTTGCTGCATTTATGGATTTGGACATTTATAGCTGTTTTCCTTCATGTTTTTGTCGACATTTTCAACGCATATGGAACACAGGCATTGCGTCCTTTTTCGTCGAAATGGGTCGCTCTCGGGGTAATCAATACATTTGACCCGATTATTTTTGCGCTTCATGTCGTCGGTTTGTTCCTTTGGGCTTTTGGATATCACCCTGGATACACCTTTTTGACGATTTATGCCATCCTGGTGTTCTACTACATTTATCGCTTTATTATGAAATTCCGCATAAGAAGGGCAGTTGAAAACATTGTTCCGGATGCTACCGATATCATCATCGCCCCAACCATGAAGTTCAATCATTGGCGGGTCGCTGTAATGAACAAACACCAGTTCTTTGTCGGCCGGGGGCACAAGCACCACGTGAGGATCCTCGATCAGTTCAATCGTGTGCCGGTTCCCGAAACACCAGTGCTGGAAGCTGCAAAAAAAGACAAGAATCTATCAGCGTTCCTGTCCTTCTCTCCAGTTTACCGCTGGGAATGTGATGAATACGATGACTTTTACGAAGTAAGGTTCATCGACCTGCGCTACCGCAGCAACGGGCATTATCCTTTCGTCGCCGTCGTGAACCTAAGCAAGGACCTGGAAATCCTCAGCTCCTACACCGGCTGGATATATAGTGAGGAAAAACTAAGAAAGAAATTGGAATTCCTTCCTGGAGAAGGGTAAGTGACCGGGCGTGTTGCCCGGTTTTTTTATGTATGGATTATTTGAGGGCAGCTATCGAGGAAAACGAGACCCTTATGAGAGTGCAGAGCCATTCATAAGGGCATCTATCGGGGAGAACGGAACCCTTATGAGAGTGCAAAGCCATTCATAAGGGCATCTATCGGGACCAACGAGACCCTTATGAGAGTGCAGAGCCATTCATAAGGGCATCTATCGGGGAGAACGGGACCCTTATGAGAGTGCAAAGCCATTCATAAGGGCATCTATCGGGGCCAACGAGACCCTTATGGAGAGTACAAAGACATTCATAAGGGCATCTATCGGGACCAACGAGACCCTTATGAGAGTGTAGAGCCATTCATAAGGGCATCTATCGGGACCAACGAGACCCTTATGGAGAGTATAAAGACATACATAAGAGCATCTATCGGGAAGAACGAGACCCTTATGAGAGTGCCAAGCTATTCATAAGGGAATCTATCGGGGAGAACGGGACCTTTATGAGAATGCCAAGCCATATATAAGCATAAGAGCTGTCACACAAAATAAAAATCCCCATAAAAGGGGATTTTCACTTTAATGTGTATGACCAGAATCCTGCTGATTCAATAAATGCTTATACTTCGGATTCCTGGCAACGAATTCGTGGAGCTGTTCGCCGTAGTTGTCAATCCATTGGCGGACTACTTTTTCGGTCATTTCGCTTCCCATGTATTTGTGTCCTGCTTTTGCATAGGTTGACTCGAAGTCTCCCCATAAAAGCTCCACCCAGGTCAATGCCTGCTCGTACGTGATGCCTTTGTTTTTTTCCTGCAGCAGGCTTGCCAGTTTCTCAATAGTTTCCTGCATTGTGATCACCCTTTGCCAATATTTAATGTAGTCATGATTGAGTGTTTTTATCTAATACTATAAATGCGTGCAGCTTTTTTGGCATACACGTAATTTTACCCGTCACGGAGGGCAATATGCGAAATAAAGTAACCAACTTCCCGAATCAGAACAACAATAAGCTCGAGGGCGAACCCCGGGCAAAAGCGGAATACGCTTCTACAAGAGCTGATGGTACCATCAATACTCATCCACAGGAGCGCATGTACGCCTCATCTCACCGTGAAGATGATACCTCAGCGGTCATAAAAGACCATTAATAAGCTTTCGCTGAACATGTAATATCCAGCGAAACCTGAGAGCAAAACCAGATATTAGTTACTCTGGTTTTGCTCTAATTTCAACAACAGGGAAATCGGCAGTGCTTCTTCTCTTCCGTCACCATGGAGACGTGCACCCCATGCAAATACCCCATTCATATAATCTATTTTGAAATAAGAACCCGGGTCTCCATCGATCCCGTAGATTTCACCTGGTTTAAAATCTTCCGGATTCAGCATGTAAGATTTGGCCATGGCTATTTTACGTTCGTAAACGGCAAGTTCACTAACCATTCCCATCTGTTCCGATTTTCTAGCCTTGTCCCGTAGACTGGCGATTTCCTGGTTCAACTCGTATTCAGTCATCTCGCTGTATCGTTTTTCTCTGCCCATATCATTCACTCCTGGATTGTTCTCGCTTTTAACATTCAAGCATTTAAGATATAACTAAATTATAGCATGTTATCTTAAGGAGGCTATCATGAAAGCAATCATTGTGACTGGTGCCGGTACAGGCCTTGGGAAAGAGCTCTCACTGCTTTTGGCCAACCAGGGATTCCATATGATTTTAACAGGGAGAACAGAAGATAAGCTAAACGCTGTCAAGGTACAGATCGAACAGTCTGGAGGAAGTGCTACCGCGATTCAGCTTGATTTGCGCAACCTTGAGGATATTAAGGAAAAGGCGCTGTTGATCAGCAAGAAGCATGAAATTTACGGTCTTGTGAATAATGCAGGCCTCGGATATTTTGGCCCGTTCTCCGAAGTGTCAGATACTGAAATAGAAGAAATGTTCCAGACGAATGTCTTCGGAACCATCAATATGACGAAAGCACTCCTCCCCTATCTTGAACAGAATCATGAAGGGCTGGTCTTGAACATTGTTTCCACAGCCGGTCTGCGCGGTAAAAAGAATGAAGCAGTCTATTGCTCCACTAAATTCGCAGTCAGGGGATTCACCGAAAGCCTTCAGAAGGAGTATGAAGGAACTGGGATCACATTCGTCGCTGCTTATATGGGCGGCATGAATACGCCATTCTGGGATGATACCGAGCATGTGGAAGACCCAACAGGACTTAGGTCAGCTGCAGAGGTGGCCCAAATCATTGTGAACAATCTTGATCAAGCAGAAATTGTGATCGAATCTAAAAAATCATGACAAGTGTCATGATTTTTTAGTCCTCATTTTCTTTTTCCATGATGAATTCATCAATCAATTCCATAGGAAATCCTTTGCGATACAATGCCATCTTCAGCTTCTGTCGGTATTCACGCTCCGGAAGCTTACTGTATTTATTATGCAGTTTATCACCTTGAACCCTCAGTGCATCCATTTCAGCTCCGGCTTCTTTTTCGACTTCAGTCTCATCCAATGCAGCACGGATGATAGAAAAAGAATACCCTTTGCGCTTCAGCATCTGCTCTATTTTCTGCTTTAAAATCCTTGAAGAGTCCTTTTTATTTTTCAAAGCATATTTTTCACTCAGTTTAATCGCCTTTTCCAGCTGTTCATCGAATGAAACCTCTTCAATGGATTTTATAATTAAGTCTGGAGCAATTCCTTTTTCCTTTAATTCCAGTTTGATGACATCTGCACCTTTATCCGTCGTATTCAATTTTGTCTGGACAAATGCCTTTGCAAATTCCTCATCATCCAGGAATTTGAATTCATATAATTTATGGATTGCTTCTTTTATGACAGAATCCGATATTTCTTTCTTTTTCAGGTGTTCACGTACCTCTGATTCTGACCGCATGCGGTGTGAAAGATAATTGATTGCCGTATTATAGGCTTTCCGGATGTCGTCCTGGAACAGCATTTCCGTGACAGCGAAGTCATCCAGCTCCATCCCTTTTTTTAGGTTATATTTAATTAAAACATCTTCATCGACACTGAAGGCATACTCTTCTCCTCTTCCGCTGTCAGTAAAAATGCTGTATCTGTCCTTATTGTGTTTTTGAACGGAAATCTTTGTAATGACTGGCATCTTATTTCACCTCTACAGAAACTTTAACACATTCAAAGAAGGTTTATCATGTTAAAAGCAGTACTATATAGTCAAGAGAATAGTTAGGAGGATGACCATGAAAATAGCCATCACCGGAGGAACAGGACTTGTCGGCAGAGCATTATCCAGTGAGCTCGTCCGCAATGGACATGAAGTGTTCATTTTAACTCGGAAAGTCAATGAGCAGAGCATCAATAGTGTAAAGCTTGTTCAGTGGCTCAATCCCGGAGACCAGCCTGAAAGTCAGCTTGAGGGCATTGACGCGATCGTCAACCTGGCAGGTGCGACAATCAATGGACGATGGACGGAGGAATACAAACAGAAAATCATCGACAGCCGAATTAAAGCAACCACTGAAGTGAAAAGAATCATCATGGCACTCAATGATAAACCGCCTGTATTAATCAACGCCAGTGCCGTTGGATACTACGGGACATCTCTGGCAGGAGAATTCAATGAACAGTCTGGTCCTGGAATCGACTTCCTGTCTGACACTGTGCAGCGGTGGGAATCTTCTGCCAACGAGGTGAAGGAGTTTGGCACTCGTGTAGTGCTGTGCAGATTCGGCTTGATCCTTGATAAAAATGGCGGAGCCCTGCCAAGGATGGTCCTGCCATATAAATTTTTTGGTGGCGGCAAAGTCGGTACTGGTGACCAATGGCTCTCCTGGGTTCATATTAAAGATGTCATACGCGGCATCCTCTTTGCAATAGAATCTTCTAAATTGGATGGTCCAGTTAATTTCGTTGCTCCCTCTCCAGTGACAATGGATCAGTTTGGAAAAGTTTTGTCCCTAGTGTTGGATCGCCCACATTGGCTGCCGGTACCTGGTTTTGCACTTAAGATTGCACTTGGGGAAATGAGCATGCTAGTTCTGGAAGGGCAAAGAGTCATTCCGGAAAAACTGCTTAACGCAGGCTTCTCCTTCCAGTATCCTGAGCTCGAAAAAGCTCTAAGAGAAATTTTAAGTGAGTAATGCTGTTTAATCCCTTTCAACAAGGAAATACTTGTAAGGTACATCACATTGAAAGGGTGGATTTTTGATGGATAAGAAAAAAAGAGATAAGACAAAGAGTACATTATCTAGCATGCAGGAAGTTACATACAGCCGTGAATTCAAGAAAGCAGACCGAGCTGGCGGCTATGCAAATGGAAAGAGATTTTAGGCATTAAGCCACCTCTTTTGGAGGAACATAAAAGTACGGAAATGATCCATTTCCGTACTTTTTTAATTTGAAAGGGGTTTTTCGAATGGGAAGAGCACACGGACAAAAAACTCGTGATCGCAATAAAGCATCCCTTCCACAAGTGCCGAAAAACATGAAATCAGATGGGCTGGACGTGGAATTCAATCGCGAGTTAGCTGACCACGACGACTTGGAAGCAATGGCAAGATCCAAGGCTGCGGACGAGCGTGCAAAAAGCAGGAGAAAATAACCCTAACAAAGGAAAAGGCAGAATCCAATGATTCTGCCTTTTCCCATTAAGGGAAGGGGGATATCTCCGGTTAGTTATTTTGTGAATGTTTTCACTAACTTTTGATAACTCTACTTTACTACCAGCTTAATCTTTTAACAAGTGATTTCACAAATTCTTAATAATATATTTATCCACACCAATGTGAATAATGTTGATGAATTTCTCAAAAGCTTATAATAACAGGTTTTACAACTTCTCCCATATTACTCGTAGTTTTCTGTGGATAATGTGGATAAACCTGTGGAGTACTTTATTTTATTAGCTTTTACCTGTTAATAAATATGAGGATAATTTAGTTAGGCATTATATTTACCCCTTATAGGAATAAGTAAAACCCTATGCCGTTATTAAAATAATATGTCTGCTCTTAACCAATAATAAGAAAAAGAATCTGTGGAGGGACCATCAATGGCCAGAAGAAATAAAATTTTAGTACCTGAAGCCAGAAAAGCACTGGATGATCTAAAAGCTCAGGTAGCTGGTACGATGAAAGCTGAGGAGGCAAAATTCGAAACAGCAAGAGAAGTTGGCGTTCCCCTGAACAAGGGCTATAACGGCAATCTCTCTACTCGGGAAGCAGGAAAGGTTGGAGGCCGACTAGGAGGAAGCATGGTAAGGGAACTTGTAAGAATGGCAAAGGAAAATTTACGCAAACAGTAAGGACTTCAAAGATTTGTAAATTATTATTGACATCTGCTGGAAAACATCATATAATGATAAAGCTTCGCCAAAAAGAAGTAACTTGAATCACAACAATTATTATGTAAACAATTAATGGCGTTCTGCTTTTATTTTTAGGTAACAACTTATTCACACTGGATCGGCTTCGGAGCCGTAAGGATGCAAGAGAGGTAGGGCTTGCGTCGTTTAGGTTAAAAATGGTCAAGTGGAATTTTGTACCGCGGCAAAAGTTTATAATGGATGATTTTTATACATCTTGTGAAGTAGCAAGTTACTAAAAAGCGAACCGGATCCGGTTCGCTTTTTCTAATTCTGGAGTAGTTTTTTCCGGTTCTGTTTTACATCACATCTCCTATTTTTGCTGGTTCAGTAATGTCAGGTTCTCCTTTTTGTATGCCGGCAGCATGATTGTCACTTCTGTCCCGACTCCTTTTTCACTCTTGAATGAAATCGAACCGCCCATTGCCTCTATTATCTTTATTGAAACAGAAGTACCAAGCCCCGTACCTTTATCTTTGGTTGTATAAAATAATGTGCCAAGTCTGGCAATTTGAGCACTATCCATTCCTTTTCCATTATCAGAAACAACTATAAACGACTCATGGCCTACTGTATTCTGGCTTATGTGAACTTCCCCGCCTTCATCGGTGGCCTCAATCGCATTCTTTATAATATTCACCAGGGCTTGTTTAAGCTGGTTTCGGTCCGTTTCGACATATACTCCCCACTCCAGCTGTACATTTACCTGTACACCTTCCTTTGCAGCAAATGCCTCTAATAGGAGTGTCACCTCAGAAATGATTTCTGCCAGCTCGGCATCCTCCAGTTTTTCAAACTGAGGCTTGGCAAAATTCAGATAATCATTAATGATGGATTCCGCCCTGCCTAATTCTGTCAGTACAAGACTCAAATAATAATGATTATTCCCTTTTTCTTGTTTGTGCATCATTTGCAGGAACCCTTTTACAACTGTTAATGGATTCCTGATCTCGTGTGCAATTGAAGCGGCTAGTTCACCCAGTGTATTCAGTTTTTCAGCTCTCAGAATTTCTTTTCTCATTAAATCCTTCTCAATCATGGACTCATTCAAAATCGATGCAATCCACACGGCAAACACTTGGATGGCACCAAAAATCGCAACATTCATCATGAGTTGATTCGTATCTTCGGCTGTTGCATCATTGATGAAGATATTAGCCACTAGAATCACCAGCATTGAAAGCGAAGGCCATAAACCAACAAGAGTGGCTATCCTGATTCTCTTCTTTGCGTCAAAAGTCCAAAACTTCTTCAAGAACAACAATGGAACAAGTGCTGCCAGAAAACCGCTTGCATAACCTAGCAGAAGGTCCCCTCCCATAAAAGTCCTGGTTGCCAGATAAGTGACCAGCACCATTCCACCCGCTATCGGACCGCCGTATAGAAAAGCCAGCACCAATGGTACGTAGCGAAGATCCCAGTACAACCCACCTTCCTCATATGCAAATACTAGCGAGAGTACCACCGCAATACTTTGAAGTACTCCACATAAATACGGAGATTTTCCGACGTTTTTATTATCAAAAAGAACACTATGAATGAAGATTGGCAGCAAGATTATAAGAACGTTTAAAAGAAGTTTCTCAGCAAGCATTTCATCTTCTCCATTCGAAGTGGGTTGGTTTATATAAAGACGGACGGATGCTGTCATGCTAATTAAAGTCTTATAATAGGAATACGACAAAATTTTCATGAATCCTCTATTGCCCGGGAAATTTGTCATATTTTATGGGAAGATAGCCTCCATTTTTTGATTCACTTTCCACAGAATAAAAAAAAGGAAGCTCGAGAGCTCCCTAATAATTCATCAACATTCTCTTTTCCAGCTGGCTTGTATAGAGGTCATGGTAAAAGCCCTTTTGTGCCAGCAGTTCGTCATGATTTCCTTTTTCAATGATCTGCCCGCTTTCTATGACAATGATCTGTTCAGCATTTTTAATTGTATTCAAGCGATGGGCAATGATAAAACTTGTTCTTCCCTTCAACAAATGCTGGAGGGCCTCCTGAATTTTGAGTTCTGTAATGGTATCGATACTGCTCGTCGCTTCATCCAGTATCAAGATGGATGGATCAGCAAGGATGGCTCTGGCAATGGACAATAATTGTTTTTGCCCCTGGCTGATACCGGCATCATCCTGGCTTAACACAGTGTCATATCCTTCAGGCAATCTCTGTATGAAGGAATGGGCATTTGCTGCTTTGGCCGCCTTCTCCACTTCCTCGTCTGTTGCATCCAATCTTCCGTAGCGGATATTCTCCCTGATGGTTCCCTGGAACAGGAATGAATCCTGGAGGACGAACCCCATTTGTTTGCGCAGGCTCTCACGGGTGATTTTTGTACTGTCGTGCCCATCTATTAAGATCATCCCTTGATTTGGTTCATAAAATCGGGAGATCAAGTTTATGATGGTCGACTTTCCCGCTCCTGTAGGGCCAACAAGCGCAATAGTTTGCCCGGGTTCTGCAATGAAATTCAAATCAGATACAGTATCTCCGCCCCTTTCATATGAGAAAGATACATCCTTGAACTCAACCTTCCCATTAATGTTCGGAAGTGGTTTAGCTCCTTTTTCATCGACAGCCTCTTCTTCAGTATCAATGATGTCGAAAACACGATCGGCTCCTGCCACCGCCGAGAGCAGGGTATTGAATTGATTCGACAAATCGTTCAGCGGCCTTGTGAACTGACGGGAGTATTCGGAAAAGATGACAATTGTCCCTATCGTCACATATCCTTTCAGGGCGAAGAATCCGCCAACAGCTGCCACTATGGTGAAACTGAGATTATTGAGCATATTCATCAATTTCGGGATGAAGCCGGTAAAAGTCTGAGCCCAGTAACCTGATTCCTTTAACTGCTGATTCTTGATACGGAACTCTTCTATCACCTTTGGCTCCTGTGAAAAGGATTTGATGATTTTCTGGCCAGAGATTGTTTCTTCAATATAACCATTCATTTCTCCAAGCCGGCGCTGCTGTTCTTTATATAGCCTCCCTGTTCGGCTGGTAATCCACTTCATTCCCATGAACATCAGCGGCACGATGATCATCGTGACAAGCGTAAGCAATGGGCTTAGCCAAATCATGACCGCAAGCGTTCCAACCAGGGTTAGTACACTCGAAAAAATCTGGATGACGGAGGAATTCAAAGTCGCGCTGACATTTTCGATATCGTTGGTGACCCTGCTCATCAATTCCCCATGCTGGCGTTTGTTGAAGAAATCAATCGAGAGTTTATGAAAATGGTTGAATAATTGTCTTCTCATTGTATAGACCGTTTTCTGCGCAATCCCGATCATCCAGTAACTTTGGAGCCACAATGTTAAGGAATGCATGACATAGACCGCGGCAAGGCCACTTAATAACCAGATGAAACCATCGGCAGATTCTGTCGCAAAATACTCATCGATTCCCCAGCCGATAAGGAATGGTCCCATCAATCCGAGTGCTGAACTGGCCACCACCATTAAAAGGACAAGGATCATCAGGCTTCGCTGATCTGCAAGGTAGGACCAGATTCTTTTGATTGTCGGTCCAATACCTCTAACCACACTTCTTTTTTCTTCCGTTCTGTTTTCTTTATGTTTTTTTAACATCCTGCCTTCACCTCCCCGAACTGGGAGTTGTAGATTGCCTGATAGAGCGAGGATTGCTTGAGCAAGGTTTCATGGTCTCCGTAACCAATAATGGATCCATTCTCAAGCAGCAGAATTTTATCTGCTTCCTTCGCGGTGCTGATTTTTTGGGTGATGATGACGGTCGTACATTTATATTTACTGATTGCATCGAGCAGCCTTGCTTCCGTTTTCAAATCAAGCGCACTGGTGCTGTCATCGAGCAAAAGGATTTTAGGGTTCTTGATCAAAGCACGGGCAATGGATAACCTCTGCTTCTGGCCACCTGAAAGGTTGACACCTTTTTGCCCCAGGAGCGTATCATATTGTTTCGGCAGTTTCTGGACGGTTTCATGGATTTGGGCATCTGCTGCTGCCTTCACCAATTCCTCCTCTGTAGCATCCTGTTTGCCCCAGGCCAGGTTTTCTTTAATCGAACCGGTAAAAAGCATTGCCTCCTGTGGTACGTAGCCGATGCCCTCTCTGAGACTTTTCAGTTTCAACTCCTTTATGTTCCGGCCGTCGATACGGATTTCCCCGCTTGTGACATCATACAATCGCGGGATAAGCTGGAACATCGCCGTTTTACCTGCACCGGTCGCTCCCAGCACCGCAACGGTTTCCCCCTGTTCAATCTTGAAGGACAAATCCTGAAGTATCGGAATATTGGTGTCCGGGAACTGGAATGACACCTGATCAAACTCAATTTCACCTTTAGAGATCTCGTAAGCATCCTGGCTTTTAATGGTATCTTCAAGGTCAATCTCCTCATTCAGGACATCGGTTACACGCTCAGAAGATGCTCTGGCACGAGAGAATACCATGATGATCCACGAAAACATCGAAAAGGCAGCGGTGATCCTGGCAGCATAGTTCACAATCGCTACTACTTCACCAACTGATACACTGCCAGATTGAACATCGATTTTTCCGAACCAGAGAACAGCAATTACACTGAGGTTCATGAAAAGCAGCAGAACGGGAATCGTCACCTCGGTAACCCTTAAAGCAAATACGGTTCGTTCCTGTAATTTATTGTTCGCTTTTTCAAACCGGGTTCCTTCATATTTCCCTCTGGCAAAAGCCTTGATCAATCTCATACCCACAAGGTTTTCTCTCATGACCCCGTTCACTCTATCAAGGCGCTTCTGGACACTTTTAAATAAGCCTCCAGCCTTTGTCATGATCCAAATGAGGAAGATCAAAAGAGGCGGGATGATGATAACAAACGGCAGTGCCAACTTTGCATGAACCATCATCGCCATGATGATTCCCCCAATGACCAGTAAAGGTGCACGCATCGCTATCCTCAGACTCATGAAAAAAGTATTCTGCAGCTGGGTCACATCATTCGTGATCCTCGTGATCAAAGAAGATGAAGGAAAATGACTGAAGTTCGTGAAAGAAAAATCCTGAACCTTGGCAAAAAGCTTTTCCCGGAGGTCAAACCCAAAGCTTTGGCCTGCGTGGGCCGCTATGAATGAGTTTGTTATCCCGGATGCAAAGGCAAGGAAAGAGATTCCAAGCATGACTCCGCCCCATTTGATGACTGTGTCGAGGTCCCTCGCAATAATTCCTTCATCAATGATTTTGGCAATCAAGAGTGGCTGGACAAGTTCAACAGCCAATTCGACAAGCATTAAGCTAAGCGCAATCGCAATTGGGATGCGATATGGTTTGACAAATGAAAATATACTCATGAAGATGAGACCCCCTGTTGAACATTACGTTATTTCGTCTTCCGAATTTATATCTACTATCATACCTCTTTTGGTAAATTTTTTGAATTGAAAGATAAAAAAACAACGGTCCAATGCTGCCAATAGGAACATCATACCCCATTGCATTTTCCAACAAAAGGATATTGTTCGCAAAAAGGACACCAATAAATAAAAACCGGCTGCACTTTGACAGCCGGCTGAGTTAATAAGGGATACAGGTTACTCACTATATTTGCATTTAGGAGCTAAATGTACCTTTATGCAAGAGTTTTCTTCTCATAAGAGTACATTTAGGAGCTAATTGTATCCTTATGCAAGAGCTTTACTTCTCATAAGGGTACCTTTAGGAGCTAATCGTACCCTAATGCAGGAGTTTTACTTTCCATTAGGGTACCTTTAAGAGCTAATCTTAATCTTATGCAAGAGCTTTACTTCTCATAAGGGTACCTTTTTAGACCTAATTGTATCCCCATACAGTTTTTATTACGAATTCTGCACGAGGTGGTCTTTCAACTGATCCCTTAGTGCGCGCTTCAGGAATTTTCCGACGGAGGTTTTTGGAATTTCTTCCATAAATACAACATCGTCTGGAAGCCACCATTTTGCGAACTGCGGTGAGATGAAGTCTAGCAGCTCTTGCTTGTCGACCTGACCTTTGTATGGTTCTTTCAGGACGACACAGGCAATCGGTCGTTCTTGCCACTGTTCATGCGGGACAGCGACGACACTTGCTTCGAATACTGCTTCGTGGGCCATCAGTGCATTTTCAAGATCTACGGATGAGATCCATTCCCCTCCACTCTTGATTAAATCCTTTGTCCTGTCAACAAGCTTGATGACACCTTCTTCATCAACTGTGGCTACATCGCCAGTGTATAGCCAGCCATCGCGGAAAGCGTCAGCAGACCGGTCATCCTTGTAGTATTCATCCGCAATCCATGGTCCGCGAAGCAGCAGCTCTCCCATTTCCTCGCCATCCCACTTCACTTCCCCATTGCCGCCGATCACTTTCATTTCAAGGCCCGGCACAAGGAGTCCCTGTTTGGAGCGGATATCTAAAATTTCATCTTCATCCAATCCGACCTGGTAGCTTTTGAGGCGGGAAACCGTTGCCAGCGGGGTGGTTTCAGTCATGCCGTATGCGTGCAGGAATGGAATTTTGTATTTCGTTTCAAACGCTTTGATCATACCGCGCGGTGCTGCAGATCCGCCGCAGACAATCGACCTTAGCGAAGTGGTATCATAGCTTCCCTTTTCAAGCTCATTCAGCAGACCGAGCCAAATCGTCGGCACTCCCGCAGTGAAGGTGACTTTTTCCTGTTCAATCAGATCTGCAAGCAACTTAGGAGTGAACAGCGGTCCTGGCAGCACCTGGGTTGATCCGAACCATGTCGCTGCAAATGGCAGGCCCCAGGCATTGGCATGGAACATCGGCACTACCGGCAGGACGACATCTGTTTCGGATAATGCGGCCGTGTCTGCCAAACCGAATGCGAAGCTGTGGAGGACGATGCCTCGATGGGAGTAAACAACACCTTTTGGATTGCCAGTTGTAGCCGATGTATAGCACATCCCTGCCGGGTCATTTTCATCGATATCTTTCACGAATTCGAAATCCGGACTGGCATCGCGGAGAAGTTCCTCATAAGAGTAAACTGGCTCCAGTGTAGTTTCTGGCAATTCGTCCTTGTCGGTCATGATGATGTAGGCTTCTACCGTTTTGAATTGATCCTTGCTCCGCTCTATCAGCGGCACCAGATCTTCATCAACAAGCAATACCTTATCTTCTGCGTGATTGATAATGTACGAGACATGTTCAGGAGACAGGCGGATGTTGATTGTATGGAGCACCGCCCCCATACCAGGAGCAGCAAAATAGACCTCAAGATGGCGATGGTGATTCCAGGCGAAGGTGCCAACTCTGTCCCCTTTTTCAACTCCTAGCTTTTCAAGCGCGCTGGCCAGCCTGCGGGTCCGTTCGCCAACCTCTTTGTAAGTGAATCGGTGAATACCTGATAGTGTCCGTGATACCACCTGTTTTTTCGGGAAAAATTTTTCTGCTCTTTCCAATAGCGACCCTACTGTCAATGGAACATTCATCATACCTACATTTCCCCTTCCACTCTTAAAAAATAGATTTTGTCAGCCTACTAATTGCTGCTTTTTAGACTAAGCCAATCTTGCAAAATTTCTTCTGTCTGTTCTCCTTTTTTAGGCGAAGCTGCTTGCGGTTGCGACGGCAAATCTGCATGCATTTTAATCTGGCCTTCTGGCATTACAAATTTCTTCGCGCTCCAATATGGATATTGAGCAAGCTCTCCCGCTTCAAGTACAGGTGTAAGGCAGCAATCGACCCTCATGCCAAAATCCGCCCATTCTGAGAGCAACTTGCTTTTAAATAAATCAACAAGCTCAAGATAAACAGGATTGGAGTTTTCCGGTCTGGAATAATGCGCAGGTAACCAATCCTCCCGGCCGACTGCTCGGCAAAAATTGTTCCAGAACTTTGGCTCCAGCGCTCCGAGGCTGACATAACGGCCATCCTTTGTTTCATACAGCCCATACCCAATGACTGTACCGTTCAGAACAGAAACACCATTTTGATAGCCTGTTTCTTTTTCAATCAGGACATGGTTTGCCATCAATGATGCCATACTGTCTGCAATGGAAATACAGTGATAGCTGCCCTCTCCGGTTCCACCCCTGGCAACAAGAGCAGCAAGGATACGTTCACTGGCCGCCAGCCCGCCGATATAATCAGAAAAAGTATGGGATGGGTGTACCGGCCTTCCCGAGCTGTCTTTCATCTGGGCAAGAGCACCGCTCAAGCTCATATAATTCAGGTCATGACTTCCAAGTTTGCTCATCTCTCCATTTATTCCGTATCCAGTGACCGAGCAATAGACGATACCGGGGTTTATTTTTTTCACAGCTTCATATCCAAGTCCCAGCTTATCCATCACTCCTGGCCTGAAGCTCTCAACCACCACATCCGCCCTTGCCAGCAGGTCAAGGGCCAGCATCTTTCCTTCTGACTGCTTCAGGTTGATGACAAGACTCTTTTTTCCGCGATTATGCGCGTTGAATACATAACCGTTCCCTGTGTTCCTTGCCGGGTCTCCCTCCGGCGCTTCGATTTTAATCACCTCAGCACCAAGCTCAGCCAGCCTGAGAGTTGCGAAAGGACCAGGGATATAATTGGTGAAATCCACTATTTTAATTCTGTCTAACATGATAAATGACCCTTTCCATTACGTCGGCTGCCCTTTTGAAAACAATTCTTCCATTTGCTTGCGCAGCATGAACTTCTGAATCTTTCCGCTCGCATTCCTAGGGAGTGCATCTACAAAGATATATTTACGCGGCCGCTTGTAATTTGCCAGGCTGTCGCTGTTCTTGCACCATTCATCCAGCTCCTCTTCGCTGACCAGAGAATCTTTTTTCACGACAAAAGCAGTTACGGATTCGCCCCAGCGGTCATCAGGCTGGCCGACAATCGCGACATCAAGGACACCTTCATGGGCATGGAGAACATCCTCGACCTCACGAGGATAGATGTTTTCACCGCCGCTGATGATCATGTCATCCAGCCTGTCTTTCACCCATAAATAACCCTCTTCATCGAGGTAGCCAATATCGCCTGAATGGTACCAGCCTTTATACATCGCTTTTTCAGAAGCCTCTTCACGATTGAAGTAGCCTGTCATCATGCATGGGCCCTGGACGATGATTTCCCCGCTTTCGCCTGGAGGCAGGATATCATCTGGGTCGGATGGGCCATCCTCGTTCGGGCGGACAATCCTGATTTCGTGGTTTAGGCAAGCCTGGCCAGCTGCTCCTGCTTTTGTCAGCTGGTCATATTCAGAAAGGAAGGTAATCGCCGGTCCCATCTCCGTCATTCCATATGCCTGGACTAGTTTGATGCCCAGCTGGTCATGGCAGGCGTGTACGAGCGAAGGCGCCATCGGGGCAGCTCCGTACAATCCCAGTTTCAGGCTCTCGATATTATAGTCTGCTAGATTCTCCTGCAAAATCATATTTCACATCGTTGGCGCAGCGAAGAACTTAGTGATTTTTTCCGAGTCAATCAGCTCCAGTACTTTCTTTGGAGCGAATTGATGGAGGATGACATTGCTGCCTCCCACATGGATTCTCGGCAGGAATGCACAGTGCAGCTCAGCACAATGGAACATCGGCGCCGTTACCAGTCCTTTATCACTCGAATCCAGCCTCGTGGATCCAACGACGATCAAGCTTTGCTCGACCACATTGCGATGCTTGTGCATAACGCCTTTGGGCCTGCCAGTCGTCCCGCTTGTGTACATGATCGCATAAAGGTCGTTTTCGTCTACTTCCACCTCAATTGGGCTCGTTTCCGCACCCCTCACTTTTTCATGATAGCTCTGGGCATATTCAGGAGCATCTTCATCGATGTACCAGAAAGAGATATGCGGGAACCTGTTTTCGATGGATGCAATCACTGGTTCGACCGCTTTTTCAAAAAGAACAACCTTAGGAGCGGCGTCTCCGAGAATGAACGCAACTTCTTCACCCATCAGCCTGAAATTGATAGGATTGAAGACTGCCCCGATCTTCGCACAGGCGAAAAACGCTGTACCCAGCTCCTCTGTATTAAAAGTGAATGTAGAAACACGATCGCCCTTCTTCACTCCTTCAGCAAGAAGCGCATTGGCGAGCCTATTCACCTCATCGTTCCATTCACTATAAGTAAAGCGGACATTTTTGCGAACATCATAGAGGGCTTCCTTGTTCGGGAACTTCATTACCGTCAGGTCAAAAATTTTGCCGATCGTCGTGCTCATTTGCATTCCTCCTAATAAAATGTCATTTTATGCTTTACAGAGTAGCAGTATATAGCAATCTCATTGGTGACCTCTTTTTCCTTTTTCTGCTGTTTTCGGGCGCCAATAACCCTCATTGGTGACCTCTTTTTCCTTTTTAAGCTGCTTTCGGGCGCCAATAGCCTTCATTGGTGACCTATTTTTCCTTTTTTGCTGTTTTAGGGCGCGAATAGCACTAATTGGTGACCTCTTTTTCCTCTTTTTGCTGTTTTTGGGCGCCAATAGCACTAATTGGTGACCTTTTCTTCCTTTTTTTGCTGTTTTTGGGCGCCAATAAAGGTTAGCGCCTATTAATCTAACCGCTCAATAATAGTTGCGTTAGCCATGCCATGGCCCTCGCACATTGTCTGCAAGCCGTAGCGTCCTCCGGTCCGTTCGAGTTCGTGCATCATCGAAATCATCAAGCGGGCGCCGCTCGCTCCAAGAGGGTGGCCAAGCGCAATGGCGCCGCCATTTGGATTGAGTTTTGCAGGGTCTGCTCCTGTTTCCTTCAGCCATGCCATCGGTACCGGGGCGAATGCTTCGTTCACCTCGAATACATCTATATCCTCCAGCTTCAGGCCGGCTTTTTTGAGGACTTTTTCCGTTGCCGGGATTGGCCCTGTCAGCATCAATGTCGGATCGGATCCTACCACTACCCTGGTGTGAACCTTGAAGCGCGGTTTCAAGCCTAATTCCTCCGCTTTTTCACGGCTCATCAGAAGCAAGGCACCAGCTCCGTCACTGATTTGGCTCGCGTTACCGGCATGGATGACACCATCCTCTTTGAAGACCGTTTTCAATCCTGCGAGAACTTCTGGGGTCGTTCCTTCACGTGGCCCTGAATCCTCGGTCATCAAAGTTGTTTCACCATTTTCGAGGGTGACCTCAAGCGGCATGATTTCTTTTTCAAAATAACCCTCTGCCTGTGCCTTTAAAGCACGGCGGTGGCTTTCTGCAGAGAACTCATCAAGTTCTTGGCGGGTAAAACCGTATTTCTCCGCGATCCTTTCAGCGGAAAGTCCCTGATGGATCATCTCGTATTGTTTTCTTAATTTAGGGCTGAATGGGTTGGCATCCTGATAATTGGAACCCATTGGAACACGTGTCATATTCTCAACTCCGCCGGCAATGACAACATCCATGTCCCCAGCAAGGATCGCCTGGGCAGCAAAATGGACAGCCTGCTGGCTGGATCCACATTGACGGTCAATCGTTGTTCCTGGTACTTCAATTGGGAAACCTGCTGTCAAAGCGGCCACTCTGGCAATATCGCCGGCCTGTTCTCCTGCTTGAGTCACACAGCCGAGGATGACATCTTCAACAAGCCCGGCATCGATTCCAGCACGGTTCACCACTTCTTTTAGAACCAGGGCAGCCAGCTCATCCGGCCTGATATCTTTTAATAACCCTTTCCTTCTGCCGACAGGTGTCCTGACAGCTTCGACGATTACAACTTCACGCATTCTTCATCTTCCTTTCTGTTTAACGGCCTCTGTTTAAAGAATTCTACTCTGCCAATCTATAAGCCAAGGTTTTTAGCGATGATGGTTTTCATGATTTCATTTGTTCCGGCGTAAATGCTGGCAACCGGGATGTCACGGAATCTTCTCGCAATCTCGTATTCTTCCATATATCCATAACCGCCATGGAGCTGCATGCATTCAGCGGCGATTTTTTTCGCGCTGTCTGTCAGCTTCCACTTGGCCATCGATACCTTTGTTACAACATCCTTGCCTTCAATATGCTCAGCAATCAGCTGGTCAAGAAAAGCCCTGCTCATCTCTATTTCTGTTGCCATCTCGACAATCTTGAATTGCGTATTCTGGAATTTGCTGACCGGCTTGCCAAACGCTTCACGGCTTTTCACATATTCGATCGTCTGCTTTAGCATGACTTCAGATGCTGTCTGTGCGGCGATCGCGACAAGCAGGCGTTCCTGCTGGAGCTTTTCCATTAGATAAAGGAATCCCTTCCCTTCTTCTCCAAGCAGGTTTTCCTTTGGTACCCGGCAGTCCTCAAAAATGAGCTCTGCGGTATCCTGGCAGTGCAGTCCTACCTTATTCAGCTTCCTTCCACGTGAAAACCCAGGTGTGTCACGCTCAACAACAAGCAAGCTTACCCCTTTATGCTTCGGATTCGCCTTTGGATCGGTTTTACAGGCAACGACAATCAAATCGGACTGTATGCCGTTTGTAATGAAGGTTTTCTGCCCATTTAAAACATAGTGATCTCCATCAAGGATGGCTGTTGTCTGGATGTTCGCCAGGTCCGAACCTGTTCCCGGCTCCGTCATCGCAATCGCGGTGATGATTTCACCTGTCGTACATTTCGGCAGCCAGCGTTTTTTCTGCTCCTCTGTACCGTAGGCAGTGATATATGGAACCACGATGTCATTATGCAAACCTACACCAACCAGGCCTGAACCCACACGCTCGAGTTCTTCATTGATGACAACCGCGAATCCCCAGTCAACCTCACTGCCGCCGTATTCCTCATCGATATCCGGACAAAGATAGCCTTGCTCGCCCATCTTCTCCCAGAAGGAGCGCGGAATCATCCGCTCCTCCTCCCACTGGTCATAGAAGGGATAGGCTTCCTTTTCTAAAAACTTCCTTAGTGACCTGCGAAAAATTTCGTGGTCATCCGTTAAATAAGGGTGCTTCATTTTATCTCCTCATTTCTCTTAAACTATCCTAGCTTCACTTCATTCAATTTCTGGCGAAGCTGGTATTTCAGGATTTTACCAGAAGCATTCCTCGGCAATGCTTCCTCGATAAAAATCTTCCTCGGAACTTTATAGCCTGCAAGTTTTTGGCGGCAGAAGATCTTAAGCTCCTGCTCATCCACGATTGCATCCTGTTTCGGCACGATGACTGCACATACTGCTTCTCCCCAGACTTCATCAGGCAGTCCGATGATCACTGCCTCCATTACAGCAGGGTGTTCATAAAGAACCTCTTCTACTTCAATGGAATACACATTCTCCCCACCGGAGATGATCATGTCTTTTTTACGGTCAACAAGAGTGATATTTCCTTCTTCGTCGATTGTTGCCAGGTCACCTGTATACAGCCACCCGTCTTTTATCGTTTTTGCTGTTTCTTCCGGCTTCTTATAATATTCCTTCATGATGGACTCGCCTTTGAGGACGAACTCGCCGACCGCACCTGGCTTGATATCCTTGCCTTCTTCGTCCACCACTCTGGCTTCAGTCAGGAATGCGGCTTTCCCGCCCTTCCCAAGGTGGTGCTTATGGCCTTCAGGCCCAAGCAGGATTCCGCCAGGACCAGCTTCTGTCAGGCCGCAAAGATTATAGAACTGGTCTGTCCTGAAAAGTTCCATGCTTTTCCGCACAAGTTCAGGCGCCATTGGTGCAGCACCATATCCGCATCTTTTTATCGAAGAGAGGTCGTATTCAGAAGCATTCGGCACCTGCAGCATGAAGTTGTACATAGCAGGCACGCCAAAGAAATGGGTTATTTTATGCTGTTGGATTGCCTGGAGCGTGGTGACTGGATGGAAATCTCGATGAATAATATGAGTTGCACCAAGGACGACTCCGGAAATCAGGAACAGATTAAGCTGGGCCGAATGAAATAACGGAGCGATGTGGAGAATCCTCTCCTCCTGGTTGATGCCCATGCTGATCATCATCGTCAGGCCAACATTGAATACTCGTTTATGGTCAAACAAGGCACCTTTAGGTCTGCCGGTCGTACCCGACGTATATAAAATTTCCAGGTCATCATCATCGCTTACTTGGATTTGTGGATTGGTGGCATTTTCAGAAAGGACATGACTGAATGAATGATGCCCGACTGTTTTAGGGGTTCCGGTCGTAATAACATGCGCTGTATTTGTCCCTTCAAGTGAAGATGTAATGATATCCTCAAATTCATCATCACAAATAATCAGGACCGTTCCGGACTGTTCAAGTATGTAATGGACTTCGGATGCTGTCAGACGGAAATTCACCGGCACAATCACCGCGCCGATTTTAGCTGCTGCAAAAAAAGCAAATACAAACTGATCAGAATTCTTCATCATCAGAGCGACTCTCTCGCCCTTGCGAATCCCCAGACACAGCAGGCCATGAGCCAATTTGTTCACTTCTTCATTAAACTGTTTGTAGGTATAACTCCTGCCTTCACAATCAATCGCAAGCTTCCCCGGTGTTTTCCTCGCATTTTGCGCTAAATATGATCCAATATCCATAAACAGCATCCCCTTGATTATATTTGAAAACGCATTCATCTTTATATATGCAATATTTATGCCAATTTTCCGAAAAAAGAAAAAGCAGTGAAACCAAGGAGTAAATGCTGTGTATGCCCTGCACAGTGTCCGAAAAATGGACACTGTGTTTGGACATTTGATAGAGTGATTGGCGACTGGAAAAATCACATGATTTTTTCAAGTCCGAATATGATCTCCTATACGCTCAGCTGGTACTTCTTTATTTTTTCATAAAGGCCGGAACGGCTGATGCCCAGCAGTCTTGCAGCTTTTGCTTTGTTGCCGTTCGCCTGGGTAAGGGCTTTTTTGATTGCGCCGAGCTCGGCATCTTGCGCAAGGCTGATTTGTTTGATGGCTGTACTGGATAGTTGAGAGAGCAAGTAGTCGGGCAGATCCTCAGACTGAATTTTTCCATGCTCGGCAAAGGTCATTGCGCGCTCAAGGACATTCCGCAATTCCCGGACATTGCCTGGCCAACTGTAGCGAAGCAGTGCTTCCTTCGCCTGTGATGAGATGCCGGTGATGCTTGTTCCCAGCATCGAATTCAATTCTTTCATTAAACCGGTGATCAAGTACTCGACATCCTGCACGCGTTCCCTTAGCGGCGGGATGTTCAGCGATATGACGTTCAGGCGATAGTAGAGATCCTCCCTGAACTCCCCCTGCTTCACCATCTCTTCCAGGTTCCGGTTTGTCGCGGCGATAATCCGGACATCGACCTTCACCCGGACATTTCCGCCTACCCGATAAAACTCCCGCTCCTGAAGGACTCTCAGCAGCTTTGCCTGGAGAGAGAGTGACATATCACCGATTTCATCGAGGAAAAGCGTCCCGCCATTCGCAAGGTCAAACTTCCCGATTTTCCCGCGCTGCTTCGCCCCCGTAAAGGCACCTTCTTCATATCCGAAAAACTCCGATTCGAGCAGATCCTCTGGTATTGCGGCACAATTGACGACGACAAACTTGCCATCGCTCCTTGCGCTGCTGTTGTGGATGGCATGCGCGAACAATTCTTTCCCTGTTCCGCTCTCTCCCCTGACCAGCACAGTAGACCTGCCTTTTGCTGCTTTGGCGGCACTTTTCTTTAATTTTTCCATATAAGGATCTTCACTGAAAATATGATCCCAGGTGAATCTGGCCGACTCTGATTTCTGCAGCTGCTGATGGTAAAAGCTTGCCTTGTTCTCCGCTTTCTGAAGTCTCTTGAACAACTCGCTGACCTCGTTCAACTGGCGGAACATCACTTTTCCAATCGCCCCAATCACCTTGCCATCCTTCTTGATCGGAATCCGGTGGACAATATATCTAATCCCGTTCATTTCGTTAAAATCGCTGACTTCCGCCATTTCAGACCTGAAGACATTGTCAAGCTTCAGCTGCGGAAGTACTAGCTCAACTGGCTTATATAAAACTTCTGATTTTTCAAGGTTGAACAGTTCGAGCATCGGCGGACTGACCATTGTGATCATGTTTTTTTCATCAGTCATCAGGATTCCATCATATGCATTTTCAAGCGTCGTCTCGATCGTCAGCTTCAGCTTTTTGACTGTCTCGAGCTCTTCCGCCATTTTTTCAAATTCGGAAATATCCTGGAATAACAGGATCTTCCCTTCCTCATGATTCACTGTTTCATAGGAAGAGATATGAAGAATTGACTTGAATTTTTCATAATGATGTGGTGAACTGTCTTCGTAAAGCAGGCCTGGGAAGATCTCGTCAAGTTCCCTGGACATGATTGAATCAACGGTCCGGCCGCTGATTTGGGCAAAAGCGTCATTCGCATAAACCACTTGCATCCTGCCATCAGTCATCAGCACTCCGATATTGGAATGCTTCAGGATTGTTTCCAGCTGATCCTTGAGTGTATTCGCTGATTTTAACAAAGCGACCACCATATCGGTCTTGGTCAGTAAACCGATGACCTTGTCCTCCTCATCAAGAACAACGCCCGTCCCAACCATGCTCGTTTTTACAATTTGTTCGATTTCCCGGTAAGGGGTGTCAATACGGATCGACCTTGCTTTCTTCTTTATGTATGGCTGGATTGATTTATCCAGCGGACTGCCCTCAAGAATCATTTGGTAAAGCCCGCTCCGGGTAAAAACTCCCTGCAAATTCCGTTCGGCATCTGTCACGGGCAGCAGATTCCATTTCTCCTTTTTAAAAATTCCAAGTGCCTCTCTTAAAGTTGTTTCTTCAGTAACCTGGCATTGGACAGGTGTCACAATATCCCGGAATTCAATCAAGCAACTCCCTCCTTCAATTGAGAGATTTCTGAATATTATAACTTCAATTATATATCAGTGATGCAGAAAGGTACACTTATTGGACGTTAAAAAACCTGTTCCAAATAGGAACAGGTTTCAAAATTAGCGTGGAATCGTAAGCTTCTGGCCAATATACAAGTATTTTGCCGGATCAAGATTATTCGCCTTCACGATCACATCGATCGTAGTGGAATATTTCACACTGATTTTCCACAGTGTGTCTCCACTTACCACTTCATGGACAACAGGCTCGACAGCCGGTGGTTCCTGATTCGGAGTTGAAGAGGGAATCGTAAGCTTTTGACCAATATACAAATATTTTGCCGGGTCAAGATTATTGGCTTTAACGATTGAATCTATGGTTGTCCCATATTTTTGGGCAATCTTCCAAAGAGTATCTCCTGATTGCACCGAGTGGATTACTGGCTGTGGAGCTGGTTCTGGTGAATCTGCAGCAGGAACCTTCAGCTTTTGCCCGATGAACAAATACTTATTGGGATCCAGATTGTTTAATTTTACGATTTCTGAAATGGTTGTATTAAACTTGGCTGCGATTTTCCACAGTGTATCACCGCTGACAACAGTGTAATCGATTGTGGTAGGAACTCCTGGTACATCCGAGTCAGCTACCAGCTCCACATCACTTACATTGATTGTTCCTGATACACCTTCCTTGACCAGCACCTCGTACCGGCCGTTTTCAATTGTTTCAGAAATCAATGGGAATGTATCGCCTTTAACAGCCGTATAACCCTGTCCTGCCGGATACACAGAAAGCTGAGTGTTATCAGCCACGACCCTGACACGCTTTTCAGGCTGAAGTGCTTTTACCTCATAGCCGCCTTCAAATCTCACAGAGTCTGTTAAAGTGATATAACCAGCGCTTGCTCCTTCAATCACCATAGCTCTAATATAATAGCTACCGTTAACGGCTTTCCCTCCGTAAAAGTCGGTTCCATCCCATGAAAAAGTATGTGTTCCTGCCTGGAATGACTGCTCGGCAAAGATATTTTTTACATGAGCGCCTGCCGCATTGGCGATGTAGATCGAAACTTTTGCAGGTTCAGCCAATGTGAATTGCCCTGAGACAGTGTCGTTGATCCCATCACCATCCGGGCTGATTACGTCAGAAGAGAAGAAACCGTCCGTAACCACTTGTTTCACTCTCCAGAGCGGAATATTATAGTCGCCATCCTTGATGGTAACCGTTCCCGCCTTTTGGCCAGACTGTCTCGTTGCCGGATAATTGTATGCTGTCTCAATAAATGCGAAATTAACATCATACGTTCCATCCGCTACAACTCGTCCCGCATTATCCTTTCCATTCCAGCTGACAGAATGGCTGCCTGGCAAAAGCTTTATTTTATCGCCTCCATAAACCTCGGCGCCATTTTGCCAGATGCTTAACTGTACTTCTGCTGGACGATTTAAATTGAAAGGAATCTGGATTGTTTCTGTTCCGCCGTATTTTGGGGCGAAAACGGAAGGATTAATGGAAACCTGGTCAATCAAGGGCTTCGGATTCGTCTCATTGACAACCGTCAGTTTGCCAAGCGGATAACCTTGCATCTGGTTGTAGCCTTGATCAGACAAATACGCCTTCAATTGGTATTCTCCAGCTGGCAACGGAACTTTCTTCGTATCGTCCCATGGTACCCATTCTACTTTATGAACCGTTTTAAAATCGGTTGTAGAAAGGTTGATTTTCGTTTGAACCCCGTTGCCTACTGCTAAGATATAACCTCGGGTGGGCTCACTGGTCTTCAGCTCAAACGTAACGTAACCAGGTACACTGTTCCCTTGGTACGCAACCGTTGCTGTGGATTGGCTGAAGAAGGTGACCTCCGCCATCGCAGAAGCGAATAGCGGGAAGGAAACACCCGCCACAAGAAGTAAAAGCATGAAAATTCTAAAAAATTTCGTTGTCACTCTAGTTGTCCCCTGCTCTCTCTTAAGATGTTATATTGCAAAAATATCATATTCGTTTTCTGGACTTTCCACAACGCGAAAATTTTTCCACAAAAGAGAGTCCTTCCCCCTTTGTCACCCCCCGCCACAAACGGGCAGCGCCAATCGCTCATGCCGGCTAATGCGTAAAGTGACAGTATGCTTCCGCCTATTGAAAAAACCCCTCTCCTGCTAGAGGATGAGGGCTGAATAATATTATTTCGGCTGCATTCTGATGGCTCCATCCAGCCGGATCGTTTCGCCATTCAGCATTGGGTTTGTCAGGATGCTTTCAGCAAGCTGTGCATACTCTTCTGGATAGCCAAGTCGCTGAGGGAATGGCATCATTTTTCCAAGAGAGTCCCTTGCTTCTTCTGGCAGAGAATCGAACATTGGCGTATGGAACAGTCCAGGAGCAATGGTCATCACCCTGATGCCGTATGAAGCAAGCTCCCTTGCAATTGGCAGCGTCATGCCGACTACTCCGCCTTTTGAAGCACTATAGGCCGCCTGCCCAATCTGGCCGTCAAATGCGGCAACGGATGCTGTATTGATGATGATGCCCCGCTCACCTAGTTCATTCGCTTCGTTTTTGGACATTCGCTCTGAGGCAAGCCTGATGACATTGAAGGTGCCAATCAAGTTGATGGAGATTACTTTTGAAAACATGTCCAGTGAATGGACACCTTTGCGCGAAAGCAGTTTGCCTGCAACCCCGATGCCGGCACAGTTCACAACTGTGTTGATAGACCCGAAGGATTCAATTGATTTGTGGATCGCATTCGAGACTTCTTCCTCGCTCGTTACATCTGTTTTGATAAAAACAGTCTGCTCTCCAAGTTCTTTAACGAGAGCTACGCCGCTTTCCACATTTAAATCAAGAATTGCAGCCTTCCCGCCCTGTTCAACAATTCTCCTGACCGTCGCTTCCCCCAAACCAGACGCCCCACCTGTAACAATTGCTATTGCTTCGCTCATTTTCATTTTTCCTGACCTCCACTTTAATAAAGTTGTTAGTTTTATATAAAGCAAGAATCATGCCAAGGTCTGATTTGCATAAAATATAGAGTTTATTAAATATTAGTGTCCAAAATCAGTACGTTTTTTGTAGGGTATGGACACTTTGAACTTTAAGCCGGGATTTTGAACTTCCAGCCAGCTTTATCTAGAGGTAATTATATTATGCATTCCTCGCGGGGATTGTTTTTTCCACGTAAAATCAATTTTAATCCTTGTTGGAATGAATATAATCCCCGTTGATTCAGTTTTAATCCCCGTTGATTCAGCTTTAATCCCCGTTTGGCACATTATCAGTTTTAATACAAGTAAGATTGATTTTAATACCAGTTGAGATAATTTAATACCGGTTGGTTGTTTTACACCGCAAAAAAGCAGAGCCGAAGCCCTGCTTAAACAATCATATTAAGCTGCATTTCGTTTCATCTTGTTTCTCAGCATCAGTTCCTCAAGCGCTCCCGAACCGAATATAACTCCGGATACGATGAATATCAGGCCCAGCAGATGAGCGGATGTGATATGCTCGCCAAGGAAGATGGCTGCGAACAAGATGGACAGGAATGTATTCAAGTTCAGGAATATGGATGCTTCTGCCGGTCCTGCCTGGCCGATTGCGTAGTTGTATAGCATATGCCCAACTGCGGTGGCAAAGATCGCTGATGCGAAGAAGATGCTCCAAACTCCGGCTGAACCATTTCCGAGGCTTGCCAATCCACCTGGCTCCTTCCATAAACCAATCAGGAACAACATAAACGAACCAATGACGAGCATATACCCGGTCAACAGTCGGGGGTCCAATGTTTTTGCTGCTTTGGATATGATGATGAAGCTGATCGCTTGTGAAAGAATGGAGAGAAACACATAGAAATCCCCAATCGACATGCCAGATAAACCTGAACTTCCTGCCAGCACAGTCAATGAAACGCCTATTCCTCCGAAAATAAAGCCAAGTGTCCGGACGAATGTCAGCTTCCTTCCCAGGAATAAGATGGCCATCGAAGCAGTCAGCAAGGGCCCCAGACCGAGAATCAAACCACCGTTAACCGCCGAAGTTACCTTTAAACCAAGACCAAGAAACATATGGTGCCCAGTTACATTCAGGATGCTGCCTCCGATAATATAGGTCCACTCTTTTCTGGATGGCAGCCGGACTTTTTTCATAAAAAAGAGAATGATAAAGACCGAGACTCCTGCGGTGAATACGCGCAGAGAGGTGATCGTAATTGGCGGGAAGTTCCCCACTATTACCTTAAGCGCCGTGACATTCAATCCCCACAAGAACATGACACCGGTAAGAATCAAATAGATTTTAAGATTGTTCATGATGTATCCTTCTTTCATTTAAACGGTTAAAGCATAATTCCCATTCTACTCCTTTTTTATAAAAGAGCAAGAGAAAGGAATACCAATTATTTACCACTCAGAATAATAAGTACCAAAAAGAGGGGAAATTTGAATCAGTTTTTCCACTTCTATTTGAATAGCTTGATAGGTTAAAAGAACGGTTTCTATTAAAATCCTCCAAAAACCGACAAAAACAGGTTTAAAATCCTGAATGCTATCCCAGAGAGAATCTTATTTTGAAAGGAGGTGAAAGAATGCACTTCCGACAATTACTCATAACTGGCTTTATTGCTGGTGCGGCAATGCTGGTCCCAGATATGGCTTTCGCTGAAAAAGGGGAAACCCCCGGAAAGGGTCCAAAGCCTGTGGCGGCTGAACAGGCTAACGTTCCAGACAAAGCAAATAATGTCAGGATTTCTGAAAAATCTCCTGCACAACCCGCCGTTCAAAACCGGCCTGTGCAGAAACAAGCCGTTCAGAAAACCGTCCAGCCCAAGCCTAAAGAAACACCGGCCGATGCAGTGAAAGTAAATGGGAATGCCTCATCATCCAAAAAGGATCAGAAGGCAGCACAGCCCAAAAAGACTAAGGCATCGAACAACGACAAGCCAAATCAGGTAAACCCTAAACAAAAACACAGCAATGACCAAAATAAAAAAGGTGCGTTAAAATCCATACATATTAAAGATCAATACGCAAAAGAAACAGAGCGAAGATCTCCTGGTCTGGAGGAGAAGGTTGAGCCATCCAAGGAGTCTAATGAAACACCGTCCATTGTCAAAAAGGCAGCAAAGACGGAAATCAGAAAAATGCCTCCTGCAAAAAAGGATGAAAATGATCCATCACAAAACGAGAGGTATCCTAAAGGAGACAACCTGCCTAATCCTCCTTCACGCACGAAGGCTTCTGGGGGGCCTTCAGGCGACAGGACAAGTTATGGAAACACGAACACCCTTTTTAGCGATAAATGGTTTGTTTGGGATGAAACATTTCAATTAAATCTCTTGCAGCCATTTACATCGCGGGTCGCTGTTTTTCAAAGCCAGTGGGTTAATGCCCCACCTTCCCCACCACCGCTAAAAGCTCCTGCTTTTTTACCGTATACCGGCGCAATAGTCACGGATCACGTTAATTAAAAGGGAGCGAATGATGAAAATGAAAAATAATATCAATGGAACTAAAGTTGTGAAATCTTTTATGCTAGCTGGAGTATTGTCAATCGGAGTACTGACGGGAGGCCATTTCACTCAAGCTGCAGGACCGGAAAAAGTGAAGGTTGAACAATCTCACAAAGCGAAACCAGCAAAGGTTCAGGTTGTTAATAAAAAGGCTAATGTAAAAGCAACTCCTGCTAAGCCTGCAGTCAAGGTTCAGCCAAAAGCTGCAGCAAAGGGAGAAGCTCAGGAAAAAGCATCAAAGTCACAGGCCGGCATTCATGCAAGCGAAACTGCCAAAAAGCACGCGGCACCAAATGCAGCCGTACACACAACAAATCAGCAACCGCCTGTCAAAGAGGTGCCAACTGAGGAAGTTCCAACAGAAGAAACAGTCACTCAGGAACCTGTAGTGGAAGAAACTGTAGAAGTTGTAGAACTTGAGCCAATTGTTACTGATGAAACAGATGTTGACTCTGAATCAGAGGAAGTTGCAGAAACTGATGCAGCCAAAGAAGAAGAGGATACTAAGCCTGAGGCTGACACTGAAATGAAAAAGGAAGATGAAGAAGCCACTGAAGAGGACTCTGAAGAGGAATCAGAAGACATCGACCTAGATACAGAAGCAACTGTAAAAACAGAAGAAGAGGAAGAAAATGACTCAGATTCTGAAGATATCGATCTTGATACTGATGCAACTGTAAAGACTGAAGAAGACGAAGATGACGAAGATGAAGAAGATACTGAAGATAAGGAATCTCCTTCTATCGCTAACAAAATGAAGTCCAGTGCATTCAATGCAAGCGATGTTGCTAAAGAGAAAGCTAACGAAAATTCAGCTGTTGCTTTATCTGTTGAAGTAACTGAAGAAGATGTCACTGAAGAAGACGTTACTGAAGAAGACGCTACTGAAGAAGACGTTACTGAAGAAGACGCTACTGAAGAAGACGTTACTGAAGAAGACGCTACTGAAGAAGACGTTACTGAAGAAGACGCTACTGAAGAAGACGTTACTGAAGAAGACGTTACTGAAGAAGACGCTACTGAAGAAGACGTTACTGAAGAAGACGTTACTGAAGAAGACGTTACTGAAGAAGACGTTACTGAAGAAGACGTTACTGAAGAAGACGTTACTGAAGAAGACGTTACTGAAGAAGACGTTACTGAAGAAGACGTTACTGAAGAAGACGTTACTGAAGAAGACGTTACTGAAGAAGACGTTACTGAAGAAGACGTTACTGAAGAAGACGTTACTGAAGAAGACGCAAAAGTATCTCCTTCTATTGCCAACAAAATGAACTCTAAGGCTTTTAACGCAAGCGATGTCGCTAAAGAGAAAGCTAACGAAAATTCAGCTGTTGCTTTGTCTGTTGAAGTGACTGAAGAGGTTGTTACTGAAGACGCTGCTGAAGAAACTGTTACTGAAGAAGTGACTGAAGAAGCTGTAACTGAGGAAACTACTACTGAAGAAGCTGCTGAAGAAGCTGTTGCTGAAGAAACTGCTACTGAAGAAGTAACTGAAGAAGTAACTGAAGAAGACGCAAAAGTATCTCCCTCTGTTGCCAACAAAATGAACTCTAAGGCTTTCAATGCTAGCGATGTTGCTAAAGAGAAAGCTAACAAAAATTCAGCTGTTGCTTTGTCTGTTGAAGTGACTGAAGAGGTTGTTACTGAAGACGCTGCTGAAGAAACTGCTACTGAAGAAGTGACTGAAGAAGCTGTAACTGAGGAAACTACTACTGAAGAAGCTGCTGAAGAAGTTGTTGCTAAAGAAACTGCTACTGAAGCTGTTGCTGAAGAAACTGCTACTGAAGAGGTTACTGAAGAAGCTGCTGCTGAGGAAGCAAAAGTAAATCCTTCTGCTGACAATAAAGCTGAGTCTAAGGCTAGCTTACATGCAAGTGAAATTGCACAGAAATTTGCTGCTTTGATTTCTGCTGTACTTGCTGTATTTGAAAAGTCTGCTGAAACTGTGACTGAGGAAGTCATCGTTGAGGAAGAAACTAAATAATCGTAACACAGAAAAGGGACTTCCAGTTTTGCTGGACGTCCCTTTTTTTCCTTAGTGAATCAGATTTCCGGTCGTCTGCGGACTGTTAATTGCCAATTATTCTCTCCGCTGGCAACGATAGTTCGTTGATTTCATATGTATTGTAATATCATTTCCAGTATATGCTGTTGAAACTGTTATCTTCTTTCGCTAAAACAGACACCGGTTGAGTTCAAGAACGCGCTGGTTGTAAAACCACACTTTGAGCTTAAACGCAAAAAAAAGGAAAGTAATAGTGCGCATTCTTGCACTTTACCTTCCCTCCTCACTGATTGCTTCTTCCAGCAGCCTTGCAAACCTTTGTTTTCGATCTGGATCTTTCATGAAACTCTCGTCTGCTATTGTTCTAAGAAGCCTTCTTTTTATTGCCTCATCTTTGACAGAGACTTTGATTTCTTTCCGGCTTGCTGCCAGGAACTCCAGATAGCTCTCATATTGTTCATCAAACATCTGCTCCATCTGGGTGCAAATCTTTTTAGCGAGCACCGGGCTTGCTCCCGATGTTGAAACAGCAATGGTCAGTTTCCCTCTTTTGATGACTGATGGAACCTGGAAGTCCGATTCTTCCGGATTGTCTGCAAGATTGACCAATTGATGTGGTAAAGCATCCTTCTTAACTTGCAGATTCGTCTCGCTGTCATTGGTCGCGGCAATCACAAGAAATGCTCCTTCAAGAACTTTTTTCGTGTATTGCTCAGGCTGCCAGGAAATCTCGCCTGCTTCAGCAAGACCCATCAATTCGCTTGTTAAATCAGGACTGACTACCTTCACTTTTGCTCCAGCATCCAGCAACCCCAGTACTTTACGGTGAGCGACCTTGCCTCCGCCAATCACCACTGCATTACGATCAGATATTCGAAGGTTCATAGAGTATAGCATTCTTCCACTCTCCATTTACGTTGCGGATTCTAATATATTGACGTTGTTCACAAATTTGTTGCGAACATCTATTTTTATTGGCAGTGTTCACAATTTAACAAGCGATTTTCGCCTCTTCCTGGCTTCTCCTGCTCTCTGCAGAAGCAGGTCACCAAGACGGTCATCAAATCCAATTGGTTCGCACAGAACGATTTCTTTCTCTGGGTATTGAACCAGTATGTTAGTGATTGTTTCTTCCATTTTAACAGTAAAACCGCCTGTATAAAGCAAGAATGGCAGTACGTACACCTTCTTGGATTCATGGCTTGCCATTAGATTTTCTCCGTAAAAAGGCTGCGTTGTTATATAGCCTGTTTCAACTTTTGTATGAACTTTCCCCTGAACTCTTCCTGCTAATTTCTCGAATTCCGTCGCAGCCAGTGGATCTCTGCTGCCATGTCCGACAAGCAGGACGCCTTCCGACTCGCTGCCCGAGAAGCCTTGTTCCTTCAAGCGGTCCAGGACGACTTCCAGTATCGTATCATTCACACCAAGCGGCTCACCATAGCAAATCGTAACCTCCGGGTACTTAAGGCTGACTTTTTCCAATTCTTCAGGTATATCCACATTTGCATGGATTCCCGGAAGCAGAAGCACCGGAACGACGGTTACCGAGGTTGCCCCTTTGAGAATGGATGATTCAACACTTTCAAAAATGGTCGGGCGGGCATTCTCAAGGAAGCCATAGGCCGCCATCGCACTCTGCCCAGCTGAAATCACCTTCTCGATGAATGACACAAACACCTTGTTTCCTTGCTCGCTTCTGCTTCCGTGGCTGATGAATACTGTTGCTTCCATATCTATCTCTCCTTTTAAAAGCTGCCCATTACACGAATGCCAGTTCAGATTCTTTTCTGGCTAAACAATTCACCACAGCAGTTTTATCTGGTGATTCTAACACCTTATCCGGGACAATTCCATATTCTATTGCAGCCTCTCCCGTCCTGACTCCCATGCAGACAATCTTTGATGTTTTCAAAAGCTGCTGGGGAATGATTTCCTTCATGATTCCTTCTTCTATAATTGTTTTGACAGCCCTGCTGCTTGGCAAAACGACAGTATTGACAGAAGCTTCCTCAAGAATCCTATTAAAAATCGGCGTGAATTGCTCGTCGACGACCTTTATTGAGGTTAGGAACATTTCTGCATGGTTATATTTCTGCGCGAAATCACTGTTCCCTACGATTAACATCTTTCCAGCAGGAGGCATCTTCCCTTCTACTTCTGCAAAAAATCCCTTTTCATTCAATGCCTTGACAGACTTTGTGGAACAGCCGTAAAAGTCTGCTTTCACCTTCCTGATATCGACTCCAGCATCAAAAATGATCTGAAAGAATTCTTTTACACTTTCAGGAGATGTAAAAAGAATCTGTTCATACTCTGGGATTCTGCTGATCACCGCCTGGTCTGCAGGGACGGAAATCTTTTTCCATTTAGGGAATTCAATCACGTCTGCGCCATGCTCCATCAGTTCTCTTGCCAATTCACTTTCCTCTGTTCCAGTTCTGGCCAGCAATATTTGCTTCCCAAACAAGGGTTTCTTTTCAAACCAATTCAATTTTTCACGAAGCGATACGATGTCACCGACAAGGGTGATCGCCGGATTGGTAAAATTCACTTCCTTCGCCTTTGCGGCAATATTGGACAGAGTTCCTTCAAGAGTCTGCTGCCGGGAGAAGGTTCCCCATTGGATGAGGATGACCGGCGTATCCGGTGACTTACCATTCTTGATCAGATTTTCGCTGATATAAGGAAGATTTGAAATCCCCATGTAAAAAGCAATGGTGTCAATGCCGGTCGCTAGCCCCTTCCAGTCCAGATTTGGCTGGCCATTTTCAGACTTGTCATGGGCAGTCACCACCGCGAAGGATTCACCAAATTCTCGATGTGTAACGGGAATTCCTGCATATAGCGGTGCTGATAAACCTGAAGTGATTCCCGGTACAATTTCAAAGGAAAGACCATTTTCAGCCAAAGCAGCTGCTTCCTCTCCTACACGCCCAAACACGCCTGGATCGCCGCCCTTGAGGCGGACAACGATTTTTCCTTCAAGCACTTTTGCTACCAGAAGGTCATTGATCATTTCCTGGCGAAGGACGTGCCGGTCAGGAAGCTTGCCACAGTAAATCAGCTCGCAATCTGAAGGAGCATAATCCAGCAGTTTCGGATTGGCAAGCCTGTCATATAAAATGACCTCTGCCTTTTTGATCGCTTCCAACCCTTTTACTGTAATCAACTGTACGTCTCCAGGTCCTGCTCCGACTAAAAATGCTTTGCCTTTTTCCATTGTGTTCCCGCCCTTTCAATGATTGAGAGGCAGGTTCCTCTCATGTTTTATATCTGTAAGTACACTTCGTTTTCTATGACTTCCACTTTAAAAGTTTTTACTTCGCCTGTATCCGGTGCCTGAACTTTCCCGTCTTCCAGGGATATCTTCAGGTCGTAGACCGGACAGTAGATAAACTTCCCGCTTACAAGCGCATCAGCAAGGGTCCCGCCTTTTCTGTGGGGACTGCGATTTTCAACCGCTTTGACCTCTCCATTGTATATCCGGAACAAGACGATGTTCTCGCCATTCACTGTAACTGCCTGCCCTGCCCCCACAGGCAGGGAATCAAAATCCGTCAGTTTGATTCTCACCATTGTTTCCTTCATCATCATCCATCCTCCTATTCAACCGTAACTTTGCGTACTTGATAGTACTTTTCTTTTATTCCGTTGTCTGTGATTGCCTCCTGCCATGGCTCTTTATAGCGCTCCAATGTCATATCCAGTCTTTCGTTCAACTGCTTCCTCATGTTCTCATCGGCGAGGACTTCCTTTACATGATCAAGTCCCATTCTTTCAAGCCAAGGTGCTGTCCTTTCAAGATATGCAGCTGTTTCACGGTAGTATTGAAGGTATGCTCCTGTAATTTCCAATGCCTCTTCTTTTGTCTTAACGGTTTCAAGCAGATCGGCAGCACGCAGGTCTGTCCCGCCATTTCCGCCGATATAAATTTCCCAGCCGCCATCGACACCGACAAAGCCAATATCCTTGATTCCTGATTCAGCGCAGTTCCTTGGGCAAGCAGAAACTCCCATTTTCACCTTATGTGGTGTATCAAGGCGCTCAAACTTTTTCTCGAGCTCGATTCCAAGTCCCATTGAATCCTGGGTTCCAAAACGGCAGAACTTTTCGCCAACACAGGTTTTTACGGTACGCAACGTTTTTCCGTATGCATAGCCTGATGGCATCCCCAGGTCTTCCCACATTGCAGGAAGATCTTCTTTGTTGACACCGAATAGGCCAATTCTCTGTCCGCCCGTCAGTTTTACCAAAGGCACATCGTACTTCTCGGCAACTTCTGCAATTTTCTTCAAGTCTGCAGCAGTCGTCACGCCGCCATACATTCTTGGCACAACAGAATATGTACCATCCTTCTGGATGTTGGCATGCATCTTCTCGTTAACCAGTCTTGAATCGCGTTCATCCTTATAGCCGTCAAAATTGACCATACCAAGATAATAGTTGATGGCCGGACGGCATTTCGAACATCCTTCCTCCTGGGACCAGCCTAGAACATTCATGACTTCCCTGACATTCGTCAGGCCTTTTGCCCTGATTTCAGCGACAATTTCGTCTTTGCTTAAAGTTGTGCATCCGCAGATGCCTGCTTTTTTTGCCGAAGTATCATACTGATCGCCAAGCGTGTATGCAAGGATATCGGATATGAGTGATTTACATCTTCCGCATGAACGGCCAGCGTTTGTGCAGCCGCCAACTTCGTCAACAGTAGTCAACTCATTTGTGCGGATCGCGTCGACAATCGTTCCTTTTGTCACACCATTACAGCCGCAGACCAGCTCGTCATCGGCCATCGCCGCTACATCGCCTGCTTCTCCACCGCCACAGCAGCCGCTTGCTTCTAGAATCGAGACACTTGTCATCCCGCTGATGTCTTCTCTTTTTGTCAGCATCCTGAACAGTCGGTTGCTGTCCTTTGTGTCACCATAAAGCACAATCCCGGCAATTCTGTTATCACGAATGACAACTTTCTTGTAGATTCCATCAAACTCATTGTGGACCTTGATTGACTTCGTTCCTTCGTCATCTCCGATTTCACCTGCTGAGAACAAATCACAGCCGGATACCTTCAGCTGAGTGCCGCATATTGTTCCTTCATAAGGGTTAGCTGAAACTCCCGCAAGGTTAGCTGCAAGTACTTTTCCCTGTTCATACAGCGGTGCTACAAGGCCATAGACGATTTCTCTATGTTCCGCACATTCCCCGACGGCATATATATTCGGCACATCAGTCTCCATATAATCATTGACAACAATCCCTCTGTTGACATAAATCCCGCTATCCTTTGCGAGCTGGACATTCGGGCGGATTCCGACAGCCATGACGACAAGGTCTGCCTGGATTTCAGTACCATCAGAGAAGCGAAGTCCGGTTACTCTTTCCTCTCCTAAAATCTCCTGGGTCTGCTTTTCAAGCAAGAAATTCATGCCCTGGTTTTCCAATTCTTTTTTCAGCATTCCAGAAGCTGTTTCATCAAGCTGCCTTTCCATCAGATGCGGCATCAAATGGACAATATCGACTTCCATGCCCAAATTCAGCAGGCCTCTTGCTGCTTCAAGGCCTAACAGCCCACCGCCAATTACAGCAGCCTTTTTATACTTCCTGGAATCTTTGATCATCATTTCACAATCATGGATATCACGGAACCCGACTACTCCCTTTTTATCGGATCCAGGTACCGGCAGGATAAACGAGCTGGAGCCTGTAGCGATTATTAACTCGTCATAGTCCACCTTGCGTCCTTGTTCGGAAATGACTTGCTTCTTTTCCTTGTCAATCTCGACAACTTCTTCTCCTGCAAAAAGTTGTATATCATTACTCTTATACCAATCCCAATCATTCATGATGATATCATCGATCGACTTATCTCCCTGAAGGACTGTCGATAACATGATTCTATTGTAGTTTGGATGAGGTTCATTACCAAAAATAGTGATCTCATATCCATCTGGCTGAAGTTTAAGCAATTCTTCGATCGTCCTTACTCCTGCCATTCCGTTTCCTATCATGACTAATTTCTTTTTCATCTCGTTTGTCCTCCTATAATTTCAAATGCGGAGTTTTCATTAATGATATTTCCTCTATGTATAAATTGTATTGTGATTTATCTCTCTTGTTTGTGAAGTTCGTCACATTTCGCATGTTCATTGTTCACTGTTTCACAAATCATTCAAATTTAGCAATTTTAGGCTTCCATAAAAAATTTGTTATTCTTTGGCTGAAATAGGGTAATCAATATGTAAATGATCTATACGTTCAATCGAAAGGAGGCTCACTTTATGATCATTGTTTATTTAAGCATCGCTGTCATCGTGGCTGCCCTCGGTTATCTTGGATACGTTGCATATAAAACATTTAAAGACGCCAAGCCGACGATCGATAGTCTTCAGGAGACAGCAACACGTGTTCAAAATAAGACAAATGCAATCAAAGAAGAAACAGATTCACTAAAGTTTAAACAGCAGAAGCTGATGACTGATTTCGAAAAGAAAAAGAAAGCTGTCAATACTGTTGTTTTTTCAGTAAAACAGACACCTGTAGAATTCAAGAACGCACTGGTCACAAAACCAGTTGCAGAACTTGAACAAAAGTACAAGGCAAGACAGTGGAACCGCAAGCGTCGCAACCGAACGATGCAGCCACAATAAAACAGGGCAACCAGCCCTGTTTTTTATTTTGCTTATGCCTGGTGACTTTCTACCTAGATGATCATTCTGATTAATTTCCCAACCAGTCATTTATCAAGAAACATCAACACTTATGCTGCCTAAACGGATAAATAGGAATATCGTACGATTTACGAAATAATATTTAGTAACTATTATGTATAAATATACAAATATTATTTCGGAGGAATACATAAATGAAGCATAAAAAAATTATTTCTGGTGTAGTGGCTGCAAGCTTGCTGGCATCCTCACCTTGGACTCCCGCACTCGCTGAATCATTAAAGTGGAATTATGTAAATGCATACGAAGAAAAGGACGGGAGCTTGTTCAACAGCGAAAACTATGATTTCATGAAGTTCTCGGAAATCGGCGACAAGCTTTCGCAAATTGAAAAGCAGTCCAATCGTGTGAAGGTAGAAGTAAAAGGAAAATCGTCAACTGGCCAGCCCCTTTATGTCGTTACGATTGCCGCCCCTGACTCTAAAGGTAAGTTTGGCAAGATCCAGGCTTTGAGAAAACAAATGTTCAAAAATCCTGGAAAAGCACAGGAATGGATCGAGAACAATCCTGACTTCAAGGTGCCTATCATGATCAATGGCTCCATTCATGGCACGGAGTTTATCGGAAGCGACGCGGTCATGCAGCTGATTGAACGTTTTGCTCTTGAGAATGATGACACAACAAAGGAAATCCTCGAAAATAACATCCTGATTTTCAATGTTGTCCAAAATCCTGATGGCCGCATTGATGCTACGCGTTTCAACGGAGAAGGGATCGATTTGAACCGTGACTTCATCACCCAGTCACAACCGGAAACCCAGGAAACTGTCGCTCTCATCAAGGAATGGAATCCGATGGTCTTCCTTGATACTCATGGCTATGTAAAAGGTTACGCTCCGAACAAGCAGGGTCTTATTGAGCCTTGTACGGTACCGCATAACCCTAATTACGAATATGATTTGTATGAAAAATGGGCAATGGACCAGGCAGAAGCAATGGAAAATGAAATCATGTCCGATAAGGAAAGCTTTACCGGCAGCCTCTATCAGTCGATGGTTGGCACCTATATTCCTCAGCGCGATGATGCGGAAGGCTGGGATGATTATCCGCCAATCTTCACTCCAATGTATGCTATGTACCATGGAGCATATGGCCATACACTTGAAGCGCCAACCAATGATGAAGACGGGGTTCGCTGGATGTATGACGCCATAATGGGTGCACTGAAAAATGCAACCGAGAACAAGCAGGAAATGATCAAGGATCAAATCGAGATGTTCAAGCGCGGCATCAATTTTGATCATCCTTTCCATGATGAAGGCTTTTTCCCGACTGCCTATGTGCTGCCTGTTGATTCCGAAGATCCAACCGTGACACATAAGGCAATCAATCATCTGCAGAAAAATGACATCGAAGTCGTCCAGGCTTCGAAAGCATTTACAGCAGACGGAAAGTCTTACCCTAAAGGCACATATATCGTAAAAATGGATCAGGCAAAAGCCGGTCTTGCCAATACGATGCTCTGGGATGGCGAGGACATCACTGAAGATGTTGATGCCATGTATGACATCTCGGCGTGGAGCCTGCCGGAACTCTGGGGCTTCGAGGCAATTGCGGTCCAAAGCGAGTTTGATGTATCAGCGACTCTAGTGAACCAGGTCCAGGAGCAGGGTTCTGTCAGCGGTAAAGGGCCATTTTTGATCCCGAACAGCTCCGTCAAAGCTGTTAACCTTGTGAATACTCTTCTTCAGCAAGGCGTTTCTGTAAAACGCGATTCAGAAGGCAATTTTTATACAGAAGCAGCAGCGAATGCCATTTCTTCAGCAGTAAAAGAATCTGGACTGCACATTGAGTCAGCTAAAGTTCCTGCTGAAGCGGTTGAGGTTGGGGATTTGAAGGTCGCAATCTTGAAGGATGGCGGCATGAATAAGGCTCAATCTCATTCAGGAACCAAACTGGCGCTGAAACGACTGGGATTCAACGTGACGGAAGTGACTCCTTCTGAAGTTGCAGAACAAGGTCTTTCCAGCTTTGACGTGTTTGTTTACAGCGGAACGGAAGGCCTGATTGCCAAAACCCAGACCCGCGCAGGCAATAAAGAGTTCGGGTTCGCGACTCCTGATCAGTTTGACACCTTCAAAGCTAATGTAGAAGAATTTTTAAATAATGGCGGAAAATATATCGCAGTCGGTGCTGGTGCATCCAATGCAACAAAGACATTAGGTCTTACAGATAACACGGTTGTGGTTGGAGACTACAACAGCAACGGCATCGCAAAGGTTGATTACAGCGGTGAAGGTGTGACGGGAGGATATGGCGAGGACGACCTTGGCTTTGTATACCGCCCTGTCTGGTATGAAAACACCGATAATGATGAGGTATCTGCAACATTTGATGACAACGCCGACTTCTTTGTAGCCGGCCACTGGAAAAACAATGGTGATGCACAGGGCAAAGCAGTCATCGTGAAAGAGCAGGATAAGGATGTTACGTTGATTGGCCTTGAAGCTGGTTTCCGTGACCATACAGATTATCTGTTCCGCCTTCTTTCCAACAGCATTTTTGAAAAATAAGTAAGATAAAAGCATCGGGCCCTTGTCCGATGCTTTTGTTAGTTATGAGAATAGTATTTTTCCAGCAGCAGATAATCCCGCGTCTTTTGAACCTCGATATGATTAACACGGGCGAATTCTTCAAGCTCCCGGATGAGCTGTTCACTGGAAAAATAGGCAACTCCGAAATTGAAGCCTCCTCTTACCTTCACCACTGCATTCTTCGTCGACCACCCAATCCGGCCAAACTTAATTTTTTTGATATTCTCAGATGTAAGTATTTTTCGGTAGATTGTAATCCTAAAGAATTTAATTTTATATTCAAGGTGATCGGAAGTAATCGTTAATTGGATTTGATGTAAAGTAATGACCATCAAGGCAAGAAGTATTGAAATCCGGATCGTATAGCTTAAACTTGGCAGGATAAGTACGCTCATGGCTATAATCACATGAAAAATATCTTTAGACCCTTTTCCTGAATAAGTCAACTAACCTCCTCCTCTCATACTCTTTCGATTTTACCATATAAATACAATTTAAAAGACCACCTTTTTAGGTGATCTGCTTTTTAAGGATGGTAGTTTTCATGTAGGTATGACTGACAGAAGCGTAGGTTTTCCGCCTATTGTAAAAAGAGGACGGTTATGAAGCAGGAATAAGTGGAGTTATTCCGGTTAACTGTAATAACTACCGGAAAATCCAAGGATTTTATCTAAATAAACGGAAAAACGACCCTTATTTATGAAAAAATATGGGCCATTTTCAATTTAAGCGGAATTTTTCCGTTTATTTTTCAAACCCAGCGAAATCGACATTGAGTAAAAACAGAGAGCCTATAGATAAAGTCCTGCAAGGAAGATTCCCAGGGCCTCTTCGTAAATCTCATCGAATTGGGACAGCGGCAGCGGGTTTATGCCGAAGCCAAGCTCGACGGTGAAACCTGGCCGGCGCCAATCCTGGATGAACCAGTCTTTATAGCCGGCATAGCTCTCAATCGTTTTGACCGGCTGGTAACCGCTCACCCGGGCAAATTCATTGACCATTGCTTCTGATTCAGGCGGCTCAAGATTTTCAAAGCCCCAGTAAATGACTTCTCCCTGAGTATGGAAAGCGAGAACCCGGGCAAAATCGCGTCTTCTCGTCATTTCTGCCATCGCAATCGCTTCCGGCTCGGATAATGGATTTGGCCCAACATAATCCCTTGGGCCCGGCTGGCTTGGGTTGCGTTCTTTTTCAAGCTCCCATTTTGCCGGGAATTGGTCGTTCAGGTCCACGCCTCTGATATTCGCCTTCCAACCGGTGAAATCGAGGCTTCCTCTATTCAATTCTACTACTCTTTCATTCCATGGCTCTGCTTCAGGCGGCCCATTGAGCACGAGATCGACTCCATCAGGATTGACCATCGGCACAATCGATAAAGTCGTCTGCCCATAGTAGTTCTGCATGGACAAGCCGCGTATGGAGGTCTGATTCGTCAATGCCAGGAGGTAGTCGTTCATGAATGTCATGATAATGGGAGTGGTGATCCATTCATTCGCATGGAAAGACCCATTGTAATGGACCCGCTTATTGCCATTCCCAATCAGTGTTTCTGGTATGCTCTTACCTAAAACAGAATTGCCAATCGAAGGCACCCTCATGAACGGATAAACATTTTCCAATCTTCTCAAATCACTCATCAATGAGGCATAATCATAATTCTTCTTCCCCTGGACAATCCGCCAGGTTATTCTCAGCGGGACCTTGACCATCTGTCCGACGTACATCCCGTTTGGATTTATATTGCGGTTCGCCAGCAGAAGGGCATCCACTTGCAGATTCCTGCTTTGGGCAATTTTCCAAAGAGTATCACCTGCACGGATTCGATAATCCACAGCCGCAAAACCGGGAATCCTCACCGTCTGCCCCACATCCAGTTCATTTGGGTCAATATCACGGTTGGAATCTATGATCAACTGGAGAGGGATGTTGAAAATATTGCTGAAATACCAAAAGGAATCTCCTCTTCTCACATATATATCCATAGTGCGCCTCCTGTTCTTCCAAAGTTGCATCTATACATATGTATATGAGTACCTTTTGAATCTATTTCAGAAGATGAAAATTAGCTGGATTTTTTCAAGCCTCGAATAAGAGCTGTGACTGCAAGCTTGTAACTCTCATCCAAGTCAAACGGCATCCCGAAACCACCTTTATGCTCCAGCGATGCAAACCCATGCATGAGGCTTCTTAGGCCGCGGACAGCATGGATTGCATCCTCTTCTGAAAGTTTAAAAGGTCCGATAGCAGATACGACAAGTTCAACGATTTTTTTGCCGGCGGCATGAACTTGCTCATCTGCGGGATCTGGTGCTGATAATGCGAACTCGTACAGTCCCGGATTTGTTCTTGCGAAGGATAAATACGCCCGGCTTAATGCCAAAACTGCTTCGTCACCGTGTGCTTTGCCCTCCGCTTCTTCTGCCAGGCTAATGTAAAGTTTTTGTAGTGAAAAAATGGCCATTTCCCTTTTGATTCCCGGCAGGCCGTCAAAGTGGTTGTATAATGAAGGAGGTTTAATATTGAGCTTCTTGGCCAGCATTGCCAAAGTGATATATTCACTTCCATGCTCATTCGCCAGCTCAGCTGCTGCAATCATGATCGTATTTTTATCAAGCGCCACTTTTGGTCTTGGTGACATGTTTACGCACTCCTTTATTTTGTAAAAGCTGCTTCTGCTTTTTGAATGGCTTTTTCGATATGTGCTACAGGATTCTGCAACAGTTCCCCGTGCCCTACAGCCAGCAGGCTTGGTTCAAGCCCATGGATTTTCCGAGCGCTCTGAAGGGCTGTGTCTTTATGCCAGGTCGCCATTGCCGGAAAAGGAAACCATGGGATTGTTACCCCAGAGACAGCAGTTCCTCCCCTGGTCTGGAAGGCGTCACCAGCTATCAGCAAATTTGTTCTCTTGTCAAGGAATGACATCGATCCCGGGGTGTGCCCCGGAGTTGTGATTGCCAGCAAAGAACCGATTTCATCCCCTTCCTTCAAGAGAATATCGGGTCTTGTTTTGATGTTTTTGGGTATGCCGCCTCGAATTGGTGTCTGGGGTTCATTCGAATCAAGAGAGGTATCACCAGCTAAAAGACGGGAATCGCGAACAGAAATATAAACTGGAACATCAAGTTTCGCTTTCAGTTCATCAAGCGCACCTATATGGTCGCCATGAGCATGAGTCAAAACAATCCGCTTGATTCCTTTTCCGATTTTTTCAGCTGCCTGCAGGATTGCCTTCGCGCTATTCGGAAGCGCCGCATCAATTAAAGTCAGCCCATCCTCCTCTTCGATAAAATAACAATTCACAGGAAAAAGCCTTGGCATGAACGTCAGCTGATATAAATACCCCTCTTTGATCACTCTCATTTTAGTGAACCTCCTATTAAAACTAATATCGTTAGTTTTATTTTAACTAACACCATTAGTTTTAGCAAGCAGTAATTGGATAAATTATGAAAAACGGGCGAAAAGTTGGCCAGTTTCTCCGATTATCTCAGGATAATACTGGGAATCAGACTGCTTTGGTTTGCTATTTTGGGTGTGATGGGCAGCGACTTTCCAGTTTTCCGATGATCATTTCTGGATTGGCGAAGTGTATTTACGGTTGGAATCAATATATTTCCGGTGGTACAACTTTTATTTACGGTTGCATATCTTTTATTTACGGTTACACAATTTTTATTTACCGTTGCACAACTCTAATTTATGGTTATACAACTTTATCTCCAGTTGCGTCAGATTTATCTCCAGTTGCCCAGCTTTTATCTCCAGTTGCGACAGATTTATCTCCAGTCGCATAACTTTTATCTCCGGTTACACCCGTTTTATTTACGATTGACCAAAAAAAGAAGCACCGACTCCAAAATCGGGCTTCCTTCATCAAACTATAACACCTTGCTCAAAAATGCTTTCGTCCGCTCATGCTGCGGATTTTCGAAAATGTCACCTGGCTTGTTTTCTTCCACGATCAATCCTCCGTCCATGAAAATGACGCGGTCACCGACTTCGCGGGCAAAGCCCATTTCATGAGTGACGACTACCATCGTCATCCCTTCGCGGGCAAGCTGTTTGATTACCTCTAAAACCTCGCCGACCATTTCCGGATCGAGGGCTGAGGTTGGTTCATCGAACAGCATGATTTTAGGCTCCATCGCAAGGGCGCGGGCGATGGCTACCCGCTGCTTTTGGCCGCCGGAAAGGGAGTCTGGGTAGGCTTCTGCTTTGTCTTCGAGTCCTACCTTTTTCAGCAGCTCCATTCCTTTCTCCCTTGCCTGCTGTTCGGAAACACCTCGTACCTTCAGCGGCGCCAGCATGATGTTTTCAATCACTCTCTTATGCGGGAACAGGTTGAAGTGCTGGAAAACCATCCCTACCTCTTCTCGCACTTTGTTGATATCTGAACCCTTATCTGTGATGTCAATATCTTTGATCAGCACATGCCCGTCCGTAATCGTTTCGAGCAGGTTTATGCAGCGGAGAAAGGTGGATTTGCCGGAACCAGATGGACCGATCACTACTACAACCTCTTGTGACTGGACCTCAACATTTATTCCGTTCAACACCTTGTGGCTGCCAAATGATTTTTGCAGATTAGCGACTTTGATCATTCTGTTTTCAGCCTTCTTTCGAGGAGATTTAGTAAAAAGCTAAGGGACAGCGTAAGTATGAGGTAAATGACTGCCGCGGTGAGGTACGGCTCCCATACTCGGTAGTACTGTCCTGCCATTGCCCGGCCCCAGTACATGATTTCCGGAGTCGCGACGATCGCTGCAAGGGATGATTCCTTGATCAGTACAATGAACTCATTCCCCAGAGGCGGGATCATCCGTTTGAAGGCCTGCGGTAAAATCACATACCTCATCGCCTGCACATGGGTCATGCCCAGCGATCGGGCGGCTTCCATCTGGCCGCGATCAATCGACTGGATTCCGGCCCTGAAAATTTCAGCGATATATGCTGCAGCATTAAGGGACAGCGCGATAATCGTCGCGACAATCCCGTTCGTTTCCCCAATGAGCATCGGAACGACACCAAAATGAATCAGCAGGATTTGCACAAATAACGGGGTTCCCCGAAAGAAAGTGATATACCAGACAAATGGCCATGTCAGCAGTTTCCGCCGCTGGATCTTGCCGAGACCAATGAAAAGCCCGAGGATTGTCCCGATTAAAATCCCGGCCAATGACAGCCCGATTGTCAGCAGCGTCCCTTTAATTAAATAGGGAGTATATTCCACGATAATATCAAAACGAAAATCCATAGCTTGCCCTCCAAAGCCCCGAGGCCTGGGACCATATTTTGATGAAGTTTACAAAAAAATGCGTAACGCTATTTTTCAAGAGTTACGCATCATCGAAGATTCATAGTTTATCAGCGGTTATTCTGATGCTTCTTGTTCAGCTTTCAGCATTTCCAGGTTAGGCTCCTGCCCGAACCATTCTTGATAGATTTTTTCATATGTGCCATTCTCGACGATTTTCTTGATTGCTTTATCAAAGTCCGCTTTCAAATCTGTGCCTTTAGGGAAAAGGATTCCATAGTATTCCGCGTCGAAGCTGCTGCTATCTTCAATGACCTTCAGTTTTTCATTCGGATTGTTCTTGGCATACACTTCGACCACGCCATTATCAGCAACGACTGCATCTGCCCCTCCAGACAGCATTTCCATGATTGCCAGGTTGTTGTTATCGAATTTCTTGATATCCTTGTTGTTCTTGCCGAGAAGATTATCCATTGCTTCCTGCCCGGTTGTTCCGTTTTGGACAGCCACTACCTTACCTTTTAGATCAGCCGCACTTTTGATGTCGCTATCTTCGCGGACAAGAATTTTATTGGTGGACAAGAAATACGGCAGCGAAAAGTCATAAGTCTGCTTCCTCTCATCATTGATGGAAATCGAGGATACAGCCATGTCAGCCCGCTTACTTTTGATTTCCACAAAAATCGGATCCCAGCCGACATTCTCGAATTTCAATTCATACCCTGCTTCTTTCGCGGCTGCCTTCAGGAAATCGATATCGAAACCAACAATTTTGTCGCCTTCCATGTACTCAAATGGTGCATATGCTGCGTCCGTGACGACTCTTAATTCCTTCTTTTCAGCTTCGGATCCCCCTCCGCTTGAGCTTGTACCGCATGCCGAAATTACAAGCGCCATGATTGCCATCATCACAATAGCAAGAAATCTTTTTTTCATTTTTGATAGCCCCCTCTTTTAAAAACGTACAAAACTTTACTAATTTATATGTAATCAGGAGGGCCTGTATTACTTTTTACAATGATAAGAAAAACTTATATTTATAGATTCATACCTTGTCATTTCCTTATCTTTCCTTTTAGATTAAAATTTTATTAGGGAGGGATTGAATAATGACATTCAAATTCAAAGCGATCGATCATGTCCAGCTAGCAGCACCTAAGGGCTCAGAAGATCAGGCAAGGAAATTTTTCATAGAAATATTGGGCTTTGAAGAGATTGAAAAGCCAGAAGAGTTGAAAAAACGTGGCGGGGCATGGTTTCAATTCGGGAATTGCCAAATCCATGTTGGCATTGAGGAACCTTTTGTCCCTGCACGCAAAGCACATCCAGCTTTTGAAATGGAGAATATCGAAGGATTGAAACAGCATTTATCCTCTTCAGGGGTCAATTTTATTGAAGATGATAAGCTTCCAGGTGCGAACAGGATTTATGTTCACGACCCATTTGGCAATAGAATAGAACTGCTTGAATGGATAACTGGTTAAAATAGTCCCTGCTTGCTCGATTGGTTTTCAATCGGGCAAAAATTTGATATAATATTTAGAAAAGCGAAATATTCGTTCTGAGAAAGAAGTGTTGATGGAATGACCCAGCAGCAAAAGGCGAAACGCAACTTGATGATCATGTGGTTCGCGAATTTCTTCATCGCCGGCAGCATGACAATGGTCATGCCATTTCTCTCATTGTACATCGAAACTTTTGGTGATTTTTCAGAAAAGTATGTCCAGAACTGGTCAGGGATTACGTTCAGTATTACCTTCGTAACTGCCTTTTTATTCTCTCCTGTAATCGGAAGATTGGGTGACCGCTTTGGACGCAAGAGAATCTTGATCTTCATGGGGATCGGGATGGGAATAGCCGTCTTTTTGCTTGGATTTGCAACTTCGGTTTGGGAGTTATTCTTACTGAGAATGTTCATGGGATTATTCTCAGGCTTCATACCTGTATCCCAGGCACTTATTTCAACGCAGACATCGAAGGAAGAAGCAGGAAAAGTGTTGGGGACACTGCAGACAGGAAGCATTACAGGCTCGTTGCTTGGCCCAATGCTCGGCGGCGTTCTTGCCGACTCCTTGGGTTATGCGACAACCTTCCAATCAACCTCTGCCTTCATCGTCCTTTCTGGTCTGCTCGTATTCTTTGTCATGGAGTACAGAGTCGACATCAAAAAAGGAACAAAGACAAATTACAGCCGCAAAGAAGTTCTTCAGCATATTTTTAAAAATCCAATCATGCTGAATGTCCTGCTCATGTCGATGCTTGTGCAGATTGCCCATTTCAGTATCCAGCCAATCCTTTCACTATATGTAGGCGAACTGCATGGCCCGGAAAACCTGGCATTCTTTTCTGGAATCGCCTTTTCGGCTGCAGGGCTAGGCAATTTGTTAATGGCAAGAAAGTGGGGACAAATTGCCGACCGGGTTGGCTATATCAAAATCCTGGTCGTGCTCCTGTTTTTATCAGCGATCATCTATCTGCCAGGGGGTTTCGTCGGCAACATCTGGCAGCTCGTCCTGATCCGGTTCCTGCTTGGAATCACCATTGGCGGTATCATCCCGGTCAGGGTGGCCTATATCAGGCAGGAAGCACCGGTGGCCATGCAGGGAGAGGTACTTGGCTACAACACAAGTCTCCGTTTCTTTGGAAATATCATCGGGCCAGTACTTGGTGGATTCCTTGCAGGCTACTTCGGCTTCACCTCGGTATTCGTCCTGACAAGCGGACTTCTGCTCGTAAGCGGCATTGTCCTGTTTGCCTCGATGCAGCGCAATCCCCAATTTATCAGGGATACATTTTAAGCATGCCTCCAAAGACTGGATCTTCGCGGATTCAGTCTTTTTTCATTTGCCATGATTTCTTGCTTCACAGGCCGTTTGCATTCAGTTGGAATATTACTGTTTTTTACTCGCAGTCTGGGGAATCATTTACATATGCATGAAATTAAAAATTCATATCAAGAGGAAAATCGGGTGATTTCATATGGAAGTACAAGCTTTACAGGAAGTTGAGAAGCTGGCCTTAAAAAAGAACAAGATATTCAAGCAAAGCAAGACACGCTATTTAGCCAGGGCTGCCCTGGCTTCGATGTTCATTGGCTTTGGGGTGATCGTTGCGTTCAAGACGGGGAATCCTTTTTATGTGGAACACTCTCCCTTTGCCTACCCAATAGCTGCCATTACCTTCGGTGCCGCAATTATCCTGATTGCCTATGGTGGTGGGGACCTGTTCACTGGCAACACCTTTTACTACACGTTTGCAGCTCTTAGGAAAAAAATGGCCTGGGTGCAGGTGGCCAGGATGTGGGTTTACAGCTATATCGGCAATATCATTGGCGCAGCTGCGTTTGCTTTTTTGATTTACACAACAGGATTGTTTGATGACCATTCCGTAAATGGATTCTTGTTAAGTGTTGCTGAAAAAAAGACACTTGCACCAACTTCAGAACTTTTTTTCCGGGGGATTCTCTGTAACTGGCTCGTCTGTCTCGCGTTCTTCCTGCCGATGTCAATGAAGGGCGACGGAGCAAAGATGTTCGCAATGGTCTTCTTCGTTTACTGCTTCTTCATTTCGGGTTATGAGCACAGCATCGCCAATATGTGCACCTTCGCGATCAGCATGGTCCTCGATGACCCTCAATCTGTTACTTTTGCCGGAGTAATTCATAATCTGATTCCCGTGACGATCGGCAATCTCATTGGCGGAGGGATTATGATGGGCTGGATGTATTATTATGCCAACAAACCATTTTTTGAAGAATAAGAGTACTAAAAAAGGAAAGCCGGATTTAGGTCACAACCAAATCCGGCTTTTACTTCTCATCAATGTTTCTGCTTGTAGTAAGTAATTCCCAGTGCAAATGCCAGCACGGTCCCTTTCACGATATCCATCGCATAATACGGTACTGACATCATCACAAGCCCATTTTGCAAAATGCCGATCAGCACCGCTCCGACAAAGGTACCGAATGCGTTTGGCTTGCCTGCTCCCAGGACGGAAAAGCCAATGAAAGCAGCGGCGACCGAATCCATTAAATAAGGTGAGCCTGCATTGATTTCCGCCGTCATGACGCGGGAAGCCAACACAATTCCGCCAATCGCTGCGAATAAAGCGGAAAGCAGATACGCTGCTGTTTTATAGCGGTTGACCGGTATACCAGAAAGCCTGGCCGCCTCTTTATTTCCGCCAATCACATACATATAGCGGCCGTGTTTTGTATATGTCAGGAATACATGGACAATAATGACGGCGATGGCCATGATCAAGATGATCCACGGAACCTGCCCTATTTTAGCGAAGAACGGACTGATTGCTCCTGTAGAAAAACTTCCATCAGGCAGGATCATATTTTCCGAAACCGTCGCGCCCTTCGTATAAGTCAGCGCTGTTCCCTGGATGATGAACATCATTGCCAGTGTCATCAGCATATCCGGGATCTTCAGCTTGACGATCATCAATGAATTGAGCGCTCCTACAATCAAGGCAGCCGCAATCGCTGATAGTACCGCAAGTAGGGTGTTCTGCGAGAACCAGACAAACATCGAAATGACAATGGCATTCGATAGGGATGCCACAGAGCCGACAGATAAATCAAAACCATCAACCGTCAAGGAAATGGTGATGCCAATCGCGATGATTGTCACGATGGAAATGGATCTTAAGATATTGATGACGTTATCGCCATTGATAAAAGCAGGATTGGCTGCCGCAAAGACTGCGACCAGGACAAAGATCGTCAAAATCGTCCCATACTTATATAAGAACTGGAACAGTTCGAATGTCTTTTTCGGTGCTGGTTCTTGCTGAAATGGGAGTTTCGCTTCCATCCTATCTTCCTCCTGTTGAATAAAATAAAAGTTCTTCTTCTGTTGTAGCGGCCGTTTCGAGCTCCTTCACAGGCTCACCGTCATAGAGCACGTAAACCCGATCCGTAATGCCAACAATTTCTGACAGCTCGGAGGATGCATAAATGACACCCTTTCCTTGAGCTGCAAGCTGGGCAATCAACTCAAAAATATCACGTTTAGCGCCTACATCCACGCCTTTTGTTGGCTCATCAAAGATATACACATCCGCATCGGCGATCAGCCATCTGCCAATCGCCACCTTCTGCTGGTTCCCTCCTGAAAGATTCTCGACCCTGGCATGTTCCGACGATGTCTTGATGCCGAGAGCCTTTATGTACTCCTGTGCTGTTTTCTTTTCAGCACGCCGGTCGATAAAGCTTAAAAAACTGGAGAATCTCTTGAGGTTGACCGCTGTTAGATTGGAGGTGACAGATTCTGCGACAAGCACTCCTTCCTTGCGCCGCTCTTCTGGCACAAGGGCCAAACCGCTTTTTACAGCTGCATGAGGACTGGTCAGCTTAAGGGTTTCTCCTTTTAACTTAACGGTTCCGCTCTTTGCCGGTGCAGCACCAAACAAGACCTTGCACAGCTCGGTTTTTCCCGCTCCAACGAGGCCGGCCAGTCCGACAATCTCCCCGGCTTTTACATGAATGGAGGTATTTTTCACCTTGTCTCCATCTGTTAAATCTTCGACTTCCAGTAGGGTGTCTCCGAACATGCTGACCCTTGCCGGGAATTGGTCTTCCAGCTTCCTGCCAAGCATGTATTCAATCACCTGTTGGCTGTCGGTTTCAGGAATAGCCTTTTTCACGACCAGTTCGCCATTACGCATGATCGTAAGCTCATCACACAACTCAAATATCTCAGGCATTCGATGGGAGATGAAAATGATGCCTACATTCCTTTCCGCCAATTCCCGGGTGATCCGGAACAGTTCAGATGTTTCGGTATGGCTGAGAGGAGCAGTTGGTTCATCGAGGATGAGGAATGAGCAATTGCTTGAAGTCGCCCTCGCGATCAGGACAAGCTGCTTCTCGGCAAGCGTCAGCTCCCCGGCAAGTTTTTTCACAGGAATGTTAAGGTTCATGCTAAAAAGAATCTCCTCTGCCTGTTTGAAAAGCTGCTTCCAATTCACCCAGTGTTTGTTTTCTTTTGCCTGCACTGTTTGATTCAGCATGATATTTTCAGCAACAGTCAGCGATGGAATGATGGCTGTATCAACCTCCTGGTAAACCGTCTGGATTCCAAGTTTTTGCGCATCTGCAGGCGTCCGTATTTCCACACTCTCACCATTGAGCTGAATTTCCCCTGTATAGTGATCATGCGCCCCGGAAAGCACCTTCATCAATGTCGATTTGCCCGCGCCATTCGCGCCAATCAACGCATGGATCCTGCCCGTTTCTGTGCTGAAATCCACATCGTTCAGCGCACGCACTCCCGGAAACTCAATACTGATGTTTTTCATTTGAAGTTTCATCCCATTGCCTCCTCTCTATCATTCTGCAAAGCAGACACTCTCATAAGTTTGAGAGTGCCTGCTTTGTTTGAGTCTGAACTGGAAAAATTCGAGCAGAATTCCCAATTCGCTATAAAAATGAAATTTCCGCTATATAACCGGGAAAGTCGCCATATTATTGGTAGTGTCGCTATATAATCGAGAAAGTCGCTATAATAATTTTTTTCAGCTATAAAAACATCTCAACTAACCATTTCTATCGTTATTTCTTATAGTGATCCTTCAATTTTTCCATCCAATCTTCCAAAAATGCATCAGATTTTCCCCAGCCTTCGATGATTTCAGCCAAATTCGCCATGTTCACCGGATTTTTTGACTGCTGAAGCTCTTCCTGTGAAATCAGTGAGGCTTCAAGGTCATATGTCGCCGGTGTTTCTTCGCCGGCAAGCTTTTTCGCTAGCAATCTCATATTCACTTCCCCAATCAGCTTCGGATCAACAGCGGCTGTGTATTTCCATGGGCTGCCTTCTCCCTGGATTTCCTGCAGGTCAGCATTGGAAACATCAATTCCGTAAATCTTGATTTCATCGCGGCCAGCTTCCTTGATCGCACGAGCAGCGCCAATTGCGAATGCGTCCCAAGTCGCGAAAATCGCGTCAATTTCCCCTTTTGGATGCTTGTTCAGCATCGCTGCCACAGCGTTCTGCGTCTGTACGCTTGTATCGGCTGCCGCCACTCCGAATCTCTCAATCTCTTTGATTCCTGGGTTTGCCTTCAAGGTTTCCTGGTAAACTTTATTTCTTCTGACCATTGGCGGGAAGCCATCCACCCATAAGTAAACAATATTGGCTTCTCCATTTTGGTCCTTCACAAGCTGATCCAGCGCCTGGGTCGCGAGGGCTTCATCGTCCTGGGAAGTAAGCGTGACACCTTCTACCTGAGCAAGGTCCGGATTCGAATCGAATGTCACGACACTTTTGCCCTCATCCACCAACTTTTTCACATCATCCACTGTTGCTGCATCGTCACCATGCGAGATGATGAATCCATCATAGTCCTGCTGAAGCCCCTGATTGATCGCGTCATGGAATTTCGCTGTATCTCCATTCGCTGTAAAAACGTCTACCTTGAAGCCGAGCGCTTCTCCTTCTGTTTTCGCTCCGGCTAAAAATTGAGCAGTATGATCGTCGCCGCCAATCTTGCGGATGACTTTGATCTTGACTTCTTCACCTTTGGCAAATCGCTCCGGCACCCCTTCTACAGGACCGCTGGCCGTTTTTGTCTCTCCGCCGCCGCATCCTGTCAGCAGCAATGCAGAAGCAACTGCACCTAAAAATACTTTTTTAATCCCTTTTTTCATCTAAATTTCCCCCTTTGATTGATCTGCCTAACAAACATATGAAATGTGCAAGCGCCTTGGTCAGCCCCGAAAAGCGCTGGAGGGCCGACCAGTGAAGTCGCTCTTTGACTTCATTGGGCGGACCGAAGCGACTCGAGGGGCTAGGCGCTGGAACAAGACAATAAAAAAACCTCTCCAGAAAAGAGAGGTTTCAAACGCAGTAAATTTCAAAGGTCGGATTCCTCTCTTATCTTTCAAAACAAAAAATTGTTTTGCAGGATTTAGCACCAATTCCAATTGGAACGGTTGCTGGGCGTCATAGGGCCAGTCCCTCTGCCACTCTTGATAAGAGAATTTCTTTATTGAGTTAATGTTGCAAATCGATAAATTTTACTTTAAACTCCTATACTCATATTGTCAATATTATTATGAAAATTTAATTTTATTCTTTTTTCACTACCAAGCAAAAAAGAAGACCCCAAACTCGGAGTCTTCCTTTTTCGCTTAACCTCTGCCTGCCGCTGTCATCCATTCAAACTGGCGAAGCTTCACTTCGTACAGTGTCAGTGGGTCACGGTACAATTCTGGATTTATTCTCATTTTTTCAAGTTCGTTCTTGCCATAGTCGATTTCGGAATTGGCCTCTTCTACTGCTTTTTCTAGTACAATGAATGGGTTTTTGAAGAACAGGTTTACATCTCGTTCAATCGATTTTTCGAAAATCTCGAATTGCTGCAGGAATCTTTTCGCAGTGGTTACCCCGATTTCATAATAGTCTTCTGTCTCCAGATAGGTTTTGTATCGGTTATATAGCATCGCATTGTTCTGCGGCAGCACGCCTAGCAGTTTGCCTGCACTCTTCAGGAAGAACTGCTGCGGTGTCGACCGGTTCATGATGTTGACCTTTTCATAGTGAACGCCATTCGTCATCCGGCTTGCATCGCGGCGCCAATCATCAAGCACCCTGAAATCGCAGTCAAGGCTGATTCGTTCATCTCCATACATCGAATTAAAGCCATCGGCCATCTCATTCAAATAGTTTTGGCTGTGGTCGAATTCGTCCTTCGAATGCTGAATCCAGCCTTGTAGATCATCATGGAATTTCGGCAGCACGGTTTCATCAAGATATTCCCTTATCTTCTTGTTCATTGCCTCATCCATTTCAGTATGGATTTTTCCGAAATCACTATCCTCTGTCACCAATTCAGAACAGCTCCGCAGTATTTCCGGAATCTTTTCTATGATTTCCGTGCGGGTTTCGTCCTTGATTTTACGGTATGACTTCTGGATGGATTTCGATTTCTCTTCCTCGATGTCACCAAGCTGATTGATCGCACCATTCAGCTTGCTCACCATCTCTTCGTTCCAGCTGATTGTTTCCATATGGTCATTTTCGATTTCAATCCGTTTATCAAGCAAATACGTGATCGCCCTTCTGACAAAGAATTGCAGTTTTGCCGTACGCTCCTGCTCGAAGTCGACTGCGCTTCTGGTTGCTTTAATAAAATCAGAGAAATCTTTCAGCTGCTTGCCTTTGTCATAATTAGCAGAGAAAGCGAACATTTTTGCATCAGGATAATATTGGCTGATTTCCGCTGATGTTTGGTCAAATACTTCTATTGCCTCCTGCTGACTGTAGATATCATCTATTTTATTCAACAGGAAGTGAACCGGCAGCTGCGGGAAGAACTCGGAAATTTTCGCGAGGATTTCCCTTTCTTTTTCCGTAAAAGGATCATTTGCGTTAAGCACGAATAATAAGCTGTCAGCAAACCTCAAGTAATTGTACAACGGGTGATTGTCATAGTTATTGCGATTGATTCCTGGAGAGTCTATCAGCGCCATCTCATGGTCGTGCAGGAATGGGAACTGAGCTCTGAAGTCAATGATCGTTTCATTTTTATGGCTCTGGCGGCGAACTCCGGCAGATTCCTTGAAGTCCTCAATATTGGTAATCTGGCGGACTGCCGTATCGTTTATTTCCTGGATTCCCGGATTCTCATCGTTCATGAACCTGATGACTGCCCCAGTTGGAGATGTAATCAGCTCTTCGCCAACAATCGTATTGACGAAGGATGACTTTCCATTCCCAGATAAACCGGCAATCAGCAGATTATGGACATAAGTTTCCTGCAGCTCCCGAACCATCCATTTTATCCTGTTGCCCACTTCAATTTCATGATTCTCTGCCCATTTGGTGATGGTCTCAAATAGCTGCATGCTATCTTGGTAGCCATTATCGTACTGGCGCGAATTCAGCACAAGGTTCTCCGCATCGTGAATGGCCGACGTGGTAATGGTTCCTGGAAATACCTCATTCCATGCAATGATTGATGATGCCGAAACAAGGCTGTTAACTGGACTCGTGATTTTCAGCCAGTTCGTTAGCAACTCAGGAATCAGCGGGGAAATTTCCTTAATCAATCGATCTCCATTAATCAATTCGAAATAAGTATCCTGATAGACCGCTGACAGATGGGTCCAGCCATCTCTTCTATTGCCGTCCATCCCGCTGAACAATTGGTTGAATTCCCTCAGCCATTTCATATAGGAACTTTGATCCCTGTAACTTTCCCACAGGGATACCGACAGCTGTTCAAACCGGCTTCGGTCCACCTGGAATAGAACGGATAAAGCTTCGTTAAAATAGGACGATGAGAACTGGCGGGTATGCCCCTGTTCTACATACTGATTCAAGACGTCGAACCACTTAGGCGAACCGGTTCGGACCCCTTCATTGACTGCCAATTCAACGGCATTTTCCCAGTCCAGATGCTCTTCAAAGAAAGCGCGGGCAATTTCCGTTACTCCCGGATAATCCGGATCCAGCTGCACAGACTTCTTGATGACAGCAACCGCTTTGTCAAGCTTTCCCTGTTCTATGTAAAGCGTCAAAAGCTGCAGCCCGCTTTCAATCCTGAGAATATTGCTATCTGTATCAATCGAAAGGTACAGGTCCTCTGCAGATGTGTACAGACCAATCTCAAGGAACGCATCACCCATGTTCTTTTTCGCCCATGGCTCCAGTTCATTCGTGATATTTTCCCATTTAAAAATAGCCGCTTCGTAATCCTTGTTATGAAAATAGACCTCTCCCTGAGCAAAACGGATGTATGACAAATCCGGCATATCATTCTTCTGCTCGTCAAGGTAAAGCTCCCCGAGGACACGAACAGGGTGTGCCTGGTTTCCTTGTTGCATATACGTTTCAAAATACGACTTTTTGATTAATTGCTCTTCAAATGTCATGATCTTCCTCCGACCTCTTCATAATATCAATCCAAAAAAAGAGCCTTCAGACTCCTTCAGGCATAAAAAATGTTTATCTAACTGTACTTTTTCCCTTTGCCAGCTTACGCTCAAACCTTATCATTGTATTCTATCAAACAATTTTTCATGCAAGATTTCATCCAGCTTTCAGTTTTGCTACAAGCATTGCAAAATTTGTAACCTTTTTAATAAACCATCCAGTTTTTTGCCAGTTCTTGTCGAAAAACGCCTCTGCCTATATCTTTCGAACTAAAAACAGGTTTTATGGGGAAGTAATGAAGTTTGTCACACCGCAGATAGGGCAAAATCATTATAATGAAGGTAACATTAAGACCGAAAAGGAGATTGTTATGCTTACTCTGAAACTTATGGGCACTCCCCTGGAACATATGAAATCACAACATATAAAAAACAAATCTGTCATGATGAACAACAAAACGATTGCTTCGATGAAGGAAAATGGAAATGAGGTTGAATTCCACATTGACCCTTACCTTGACCTGGATGAGTTTCAATTTCTAAGGGATTTAATCATGGATCTTAGCTATGGAAACGAGGCTGCCATTGATGAACGAGGCTGCCAGTTAGGCTATTTGGAGAACGGCGAGAAGGCGTTTTTGATCAAGAATTGGGAAGAGTGGAAGGTATTCTTGATGAAAGCCAAGCTAAGGACATTAGAAGGACAGAATGTGCAGGCATTGAATCCAGAAGGCGAAGAACTTGGGTCCGGACTATTAGCTGAATATGAAATTGCTGAGAGCCCGTTTCGCATCAACAGTTGCACCTTGATCACCCTGTTCGGTGAAAGGAAGTTCGAGGCGGAGAATATAAAAATCGTGCCGACAAATCAGTTTAGCTAATTTTTTATTCTGAGACAGTAAGGAAGCAGCGGATCAACTCCGCTGCTTTCTTCATTTGCCTTTTTTCAATTCATCAAGCAGCTGCTTTGTCCGTTTCGCATTGCCTTCCGCGAAGTTTTCAAGGCGGTCTTTCAACTCAGGATCGTCATGGACTCGTTCAGCCGTGATTAAGTAAGTACGCATTAAATCTTCTTCAATTTCAAGGGAATTTTCAAGTACTTCCTCAATTGATTCTTTTTTGCTGTCGTGATGAAAAAAAGATTGGGATACCATGTACACTCCTCCCTTTCGAACTCTTTTTCATGCCATTCCAACTGCTGCTATGGATGCAGTTGGTATAAAAAGAGCTCTCCTTTTATCATCGCCCCCAGCTTACTTTTTATACTCTGCCTTCTTCCAGATGAAGAAGGCTGTTGTTGCCAGGATCGTCGAAATCAGCGCGACGATAACCGCGCCATATACACGTTCATCTTCGTGCCCATAATAGCCTTCAATGGCATTGGAAAGCGAGAATACATTGATGGCAAGGAACAGGAAAATCGAGAAGAATGCTGCTCTTTTTTTATCCATGCCTTACTTCCCTCCCTACTGCGAACACCTTTCCGTCCTTGATTTCAAGCAGGATCTTAGGAAGCTCGCGCTGCGGCGGTCCTGCCATCGGCTGGCCGCTGTCTACATTGAAATAGCCTTTGTGGCAAGGGCACAGCAGGACATTTTCTTTATGCTCGTAAAAAACCGGGCATTGGAGGTGTGTGCATTTATTGTTGTAGGCAACGAATTTGTCCTCCGGTGTCCTGACCAAAATGGCTGGCTCGTTCTTCGTTGGATAGTTGAAGTTCCTGGATTCGCCGATTGCCAGGTCATCGATATCGGTGATTTCCACTCGCTTCACTTCGCCATTTTCATCGCGCAGGAAGGTGAAGATCCCGAATGGAGTCGTCGCAAGTCCGATTGCGACAGTTGCGCCAAAGGATGCCTTCAGGAATGCCCTTCTATTCAAATGGACATCGTCTTTCCTGTTCAGGTTATCGATCAGCTTGATCATATCTTTATCATCTTCATGATGGGTCTTTTTCTTATCATCACTCATAGCCAAATCCTCCCGTTCCTAGAGCTGAAACTTTGCATGTATTTTTTCTGCAAGGTTTAAGTATTCCATGAATAGCGCAGTATTCTCCTCTGCGATAGCAGGCGTTTCGCTATTCTCATCGGCTTCCTGAATCGGGAGCTGTCCCAATAGATCAGTGCCAAGCTGTGCAGCCAGTTCCTCGCCGCCGCCTTTTCCGAAAATAAAGTACTTCTGATCACTGTCTTCAGGCTTGAAGTAGGACATATTCTCGACCACGCCGATGACCTCATGCTTGCTCTTGATTGCCATGGCTCCAGCGCGTTCTGCTACGAAAGAAGCTGCCTTATGAGGCGTCGTTACAACGATTTCCTTGCTCTGCGGAATCATCAGGTGCATATCAAGCGCGACATCCCCAGTGCCAGGAGGCATATCGAGAATGAAATAATCCATTTCTCCCCACAGCACATCCTCTGTAAAATGCTGAATCATTTTTCCAAGCATCGGGCCGCGCCAAACGATTGGTTCATTGTCCTTCACAAGGAAGCCCATGGACATTACCTTGATGCCATTCGCTTCAACCGGGATGATTTTTCCGTTGAACGTTTTTGGCTTTGAATCTATATTCAGGATCTTCGGTACGCTGAATCCGTATATATCAAGATCGATGATTGCGACAGACTTGCCAAGCTTTTGCAGCGCAAGCGCTAGGTTCACTGATAAAGAAGACTTGCCGACTCCGCCTTTTCCGCTTGTCACCGCCAGCACATTTCCTTTTAACATTTAAAAGCACCTCTTTTTTGGATGGGTTATTATTCCCTACCTTATCTAAAATTGATTGAAACCTTTACTGGAAAAAATCGCTGAAAATTTCCAGTTCGCCAATATATTTTTATTTTCGCCAATAAAGTTGTCGTTTTCGCCAATAAAATCATTTTTTCGCCAATAAATTTGTGAAAACCGCCAATAAAATCAGATTTTCGCCAATATCCTCAAAAATAGAGCCGGCCCTAATGAACTTAGCGCTCTTTTCCGGCCGGCTCCATTAAATTATGACTGTGAATCTGTGTATACTCCGAAAAACTCAGGTACATAATCCCATTTGTTGCCCTCTTGCGGCTTTTTACCTTCAACCAGGTTCATCTGGGTACGTTTTCTGCGCAATTGCTGCATTTCATCGAAATCGATGAAGCGGATCGCGTCACTTGGGCAAACAGATGCACACATTGGCGCAATATCATGACGAGTTCTGTCATAGCACATATCGCATTTGTACATTTTGTTCGTTTCGAAATCGAATTTCGGGATACCGAATGGGCAGCCGAATGTACAGTTGCGGCATCCGATACATTTTTCTTCCATTGCAGACAGCACGACGCCCTCATCCGTGATCTGGATGGCGTTTGCCGGGCAGACACGTGCACATGCAGGGTCTTTACATTGCATGCACAGCATCGGGAATGTCTGGCGAGATTCAGTGAAGTCAACATATTCTACATAGTTCCGTTCTTTTGCATCATGGTCTCCGCACTCACGGCAGGCTGCCTGGCAGGCACGGCATCCGATACAGCGTTCAAATTCGAGATACATTATTTTGTTCATTATAGCCGTCCTCCTATTTACTTAGTTTTTCTAGCTTAACAGCACAAACTTTAAATTCAGGCATCCGTGAGATTGGATCCAAAGCCGGGCTGGTCAATTGGTTGACGGCCAGCTTTTTGCCCCAGTGATAAGGGACGAACATCGTATCTTTGCGGATTGCTTTCGTTATTTTTACCGGAGCGATCATATCGCCTCGCGGAGTTGTAAGCTTCACTCGTTCACCGTTCTCGATCTGGTACTGGCTTGCCAGTTCAGGATGCATTTCAACGAATGGCTCAGGACATTGCTCCTTCAGGAAGTCAACGCGTCTTGTCTGGTTTCCTGAAAGGTAATGGAATACGACACGGCCTGTAGTCAGCCAAAGTGGATATTCTTTTGACTGTACTTCTGCAGGTCCTCTGTAATCACAAACCGCGAGATTCGCTTTGCCGTCTGGCGTTTCGAACTTCTCTTTGAACATCGAAGGAGTTCCCTGATGGTCAAGTGCAGGAGCCGGCCAGAAGACACCGTCCTGTTCATCGATCTTTTCGTAGGTGACACCATAGTAATCGGCTTTGCCGCCTTTTGATGCAAGGCGAAGTTCATCGAAGATTTCTCTTGGCTCGTTATATTGGAAGTGCTGGCCTTTACCGAGACGTTCAGCAATCAGGCTCATGATCTCCCAGTCTGGTTTTGATTCACCGATTGGCTCAACTACTTTACGGATGTGGATGATCCGTCCTTCTGTATTTGTAGTCGTTCCTTCATCTTCTGCCCATGTTGTAGCAGGAAGTACTACATCTGCCAACTCTGCAGTCTCAGAAAGGAAGAAATCATTTACGACTAAGAAATCAAGGTTTTCAAGCTGTTCTTGCACATAGTTGATATTTGGTGATGATACAACCGGGTTTGAGCAAATGACATGAAGTCCGCGAATCGTCTTCGCCTCCATCAGGTGGAACATTTCGTAAGCGGAGACACCTGGCTGCGGCATTTCTTCAGGCTTGATGCCCCAAACTCCTGAAATGTACTCAACTGCCTTAGGATCAGTAAGCTTGCGGTAACCAGGAAGCAAGTCAGCCTTCTGGCCGTGTTCACGGCCGCCCTGGCCGTTTCCCTGTCCAGTAAAAGTCGCAACACCAGAAGCGAACTTGCCGATTTGTCCTCTTAAAAGAGCCATTGATGTGTAAAGACTTACGTTATCTACACCTGCTGTCTGCTGCTCGGCACCACGTGCGAACATAACGACAGAGCGAGGTGATTTTCCGAAAATATGTGCCGCTTTAATGATTTTTTCAACAGCAACACCAGTAATACCAGATGTATACTCAGGCGTGAATTTCGCCGTCATTTCCTTCAATTCTTCAAAATTATTGCAGCGTTCCTGCACGTACTCATGATCGACATAATCATGTTTAATCAAGAGGTGCATGATGCCATTAGCCAATGCTGAATCTGTTCCTGGAAGCAGGTCAAGGTGTACATCGGCGACTCTTGCAGTTGCAGTTTCACGCGGATCGGCAACTATCAGCTTCGCGCCTTTGTCCTTGGCTTTCCAGAACCACTGGATACTAGTCGGGTGACATTCTGCCGTGTTAGAGCCAGCCATGAAGAAGCAGTCGCTATGCTCGAGCTCAGTCCATGGAAGCGAGGATCCACGGTCAATTCCAAGCGTTTTATTGAATCCGCCTGCTGCAGAACTCATGCAATAGCGGCCATTATAATCGATGTAACGAGTGCCGAGTCCGACACGTGCGTATTTACCTACCAGGTAGCATTTTTCGTTTGTCATCGATACGCCGCCATATACCGCCAACGCATCTTTTCCGTATGTTCCCTGAATTTCTTTATACTTTCTTTCGATTAAATCAAGTGCTTCATCCCAGGTTGCCTCTACGAACTTTCCGTTCTTTTTGATTAACGGAGTCTTGATGCGGTCTGGATGGTCGATTGTCTGGTACGCCGTAACCCCTTTAGGGCACATTTTCCCTCTGGTCAAAACCCAGTCATAACGTGGTTCCACACCCATGACCTTATTCGTTTTTTCATCAACACGTATGTGCATGCCGCACTGCATCCCGCAGTAGCAGCAATGCGTTGTGACTAATTTTTCGCCTTTGCGAATCTGGTTCTTTACGCCTTCTTTAACGAGAAACTGGCTCATCGATTTTTTCCTCCTTCAAATCCTGGTCGATTCCGTAAAACTCTTCCGAACGCTTCTTGCTGAAGCCTGATATATGAATTCCATTATTGGTGCTTACTGGTCCGTATGGGTTGCCTTTAGGTGCTTCAAGATTCATTTGTTTCAATGCTCTCATCCTGCGGCGGCACCCTGTGCAATAATCTGAAAGGTATGAGCCGTCCGCAAGCTGCAGGTCGAAATTCTGGCTTTTTAAAATTGCCTGGACATCCGCGATCTGGTCATCATTGCTGTATGGCTGTCCGCAGCTTTTACATGATTTCGTATCCACTTTGACCACCTCTTGATAACTCATTGGTACTGCTGTAGCCAGCGGCCTGATTGGCACGTGGAACAGTTTTCCGAATGGGAAGTACATCAGCATGACGATGACTGTAACCTGATGGATGAGTGACATATAATGATGCATCCAGCCATCAAGGAATGTGTACTGAATTGTCAGGATCAAACCTGTAACGGTAACTGCCAGCAGAATGATCAATGGCAGAATATCGAATTCGAATCGCTGTGTTACTTTTACATCGTAGTCAGTGATGCGTCGGTATAAAGCCATTCCTGCTCCGATCAGCACCATGATTGCACCGATGTTCAGTCCGTTATAGACAATCTCGGCGAAAAGCCCGTGAGCCGCCATCGTGATGGTTGGCATATCGAACACGATGATCTGGTATGTTTCCGGATCGATCAGGTCAAAACGCATCCATCCGAATGTCAGTCCGAATGTGATCGCGAAAGAAATGATGCAGCCCCATGAAATCATGAAGTGCTGGATTCCGCGGTAGATGCCGCGCTGGAAAATGAATTTTTGCAAAATGATATTATCAATCAATGTTTTGATTAATGCTTTTGAATTACGTTTCAATCTTTCTTTATTAAAAAGGTTATCAACGCTTCGCTTCGCAACCCTGTTAGTTGCTTTACGCCACATCCAGAAGCTCATCCTGATTGTCAGGCCGATCGCGAAGACCGCTGATGAAATCGCATATCCCAGAAGCGCCATATCGATATGGACAAACTTCGATGTTGAATACCACATTGAGAAAAACAAGATCATCACAACGACAAATGAATACATGCTTGTTTTTGAGTAAAAAGATTTCTCGAATTTGTACAACTTTGCTACCTCCCTGTAAATCGTTCCCGATTTCAAAACTAATCTTATCATGGAAAAACAGTCAAAAAAGGGTCAAATTGTAAACACTTTGTGAATAGTGGAAAATTGATTTGATAATGTTTAACAGCCCTAACCACCACTGTGTACCTTACTTACCTAAATCTTAAGGGAGGCAGATTAAAAGATATGTGAAGTCCGTCACATCAGATAAATCGGACACAAAATCGTAATAAATTCGTGACGGACTTAACTTTTTACAATGATATCTATAGGGAGGGAATAGTTATTGTTCGTGGAAGGAAAAAAGAATCCCTGGGTAAGTTAAGTTATTAGATGTCTGGAACGCTTATGCCCTATACTAAAACTATCAAGCCAGGAAAGGTTGGGAGATATGGAGAATTTCAAAGCTTTTATGGTGAATAAAAATGAAGAGGATTTTACAGCTGAGGTAAAGATACTTAGATTGGAAGAGTTGCCTGCCGGGGATGTGCTGATCAAGGTGGCTTATTCGAGTGTCAACTATAAGGACGGATTGGCAAGCATCCAGAATGGCAAGATTGTCAGGTCCTATCCTTTCATCCCTGGCATCGACCTTGCCGGCACCGTGGTCCGTTCGGATGACAGCCGCTATAAGGAAGGTGATGAAGTCATTGCCACAAGCTATGAGATAGGGGTTTCCCACTATGGGGGATTCAGCGAATTTGCCCGTATTCCCGGAGACTGGATTGTTCCATTGCCTGAAGGCCTTTCATTGAAGGAAGCAATGGTTTACGGAACCGCAGGATTCACGGCAGCCTTGTCCGTCCATCGACTTGAAGAAAACGGTCTTACTCCTGAAAAAGGAAAAGTGCTCGTGACCGGAGCAACCGGCGGTGTCGGCAGCGTGGCTGTTGCGATGCTCGCCAAGCGGGGTTATCAGGTTGTTGCAAGCACAGGAAAAGAAGCGGAACATGACTACCTGCGTGAAATTGGCGCAGCCGAGATCATCAGCCGCGAAGAGCTTGCCGGTGAAAAATTCAGGCCACTGGACAAACAGTTATGGGCAGCGGCTGTTGACCCGGTTGGCGGCAAGACATTATCGTCAATCCTCAGCAAGCTTGATTACAATGGTTCTGTCGCAGTCAGCGGCTTGACTGGGGGAACAGATGTCCCGACAACTGTGTTCCCGTTCATCCTCAGGGGAATCAATCTCCTTGGCATTGATTCGGTTTACTGCCCAATGGAAACAAGAAAGCTTCTCTGGCAGCGGATGGCTTCAGACTTGAAGCCTGAGGGATTGCTCGAAACCATTCAAAATGAAGTTGGATTAGAAGAACTGCCTGGCGTCCTTTCCAGCATCTTAAAGGGCAAGAACCGCGGGCGTACGATTGTGAAGATGTAATAAAAAGCCCAAATCCGGTTATTGACTGGGTTCGGGCTTTTTCTATCCATATTAATTTTGTGCTGCCAGCTGCTCTTCGTCCACTTTGGCCAGATGGCCACAGTCATTCAGGAACAGCACTGTTTTTTGTCCTTCCTTTACCTTGAGTAAATGGATTCCAGTGTCCCCTGTCGGGAAATAGATATCATTGGAAACCGGCAAATTCAAAAATGCCCGCAGCAGATTGGAGATCATACCGCCATGGGAGACGATCGCGATTCTCTTCCGTCCTGCGCTTTCTGTCAGAATCTTTGAAAATACGGTCTGGGCGCGGAAGCGGAATTCCAATTCAGACTCCCCGTCCTCAATTGGCACATGATGTTTCCTGCCTCCCTCTGGCTCCGGATAGCGAAGCTTGGCTTCTGCATAGGGCAAACCTGCCAGAACTCCATTATTGAATTCTTTTAATTTTTCATCCTCAATCACTGCGATCCCTGTTTCCTGGCTAAGGATTTCCGCCGTCTCCCTTGCACGCTTCAATGTGCTCGACCAGATCACTTCCGGCATATATTTTTCTTTTACCACTTTCGCCATTTCCCTGGCCTGCCTGCGGCCATGATCTGTCAGCAGCAAATCTGCCCTGCCTTCATGCACCCGAAGGATGTCCCCTTCCGACTCTCCATGCCTGATTAATAGAATTTCCATGTCCTCACCCTTTTTAGTCTTTTTATCTACAATTCTCCACAAACCGCAAAATCCCCTTTTTGACCGTAAAAAAAGACCCGCCATAATAAGCGAGTCTTTCCATTCATTATTTTACCGGGCCCAGGTTTGACCTTCTGATGACCTGGTTGATCACTTCAGAAAAAACAAGGCCAACTGCGATGGCACCTGATATCATCGACGCTTTCGCAGCGAGCGAAAGGGCCACACTGTAATCATTCTCCACAAAGTTCCTCATCGCATCATATGCCAGTCCGCCTGGTACTAGAGGAATGATTCCGGCGACACTAAAAATGATGATGGGCGTCCGATATGCCTTCGCGAACACCTGGCTGACAACCGCAATTAAGAAAGAGGCCATCAATGTCGCAAAAATCGTGCCGAACCCATTGGTATCAAGTACAAAATAGACCATCCATCCAGCCATCCCGGAAATCCCGCATTTGACGAGGGATTCCCTCGGTGCGTTAAAAATGATTCCAAACGCTGCCGAAGCAATGAAACTTGTGATAAGGTGTTCTATATAAATCATCGCCACTTCTCCTGACTACAACAAAGATAATATTGCCGCTATGCCTGAGCCAATCGCAAACGCCGTCAACAGTGCTTCCGCTCCTTTTGACAGTCCTGAAACCAAATGCCCTGCCATCAGGTCCCGGACTGCATTTGTGATCAGCAGGCCGGGTACAAGCGGCATCACGGAGCCGATTATGATTTTATCCAGTTCCTGTCCAAGTCCCAGTTTTACAAAGAAAAATGAAATCATCCCAATCATAAAAGAGGACAGGAATTCAGCGAAAAATTTAACCGGGACAATCCTGTGAAAATAAACGACCAGGAAGAAACCAATCCCTCCTGCAGCCATCGAAGGCAGGAAATCCAGCCAGCTCCCGAGGAACATGATGGTGAAGCAGCCGCTCGCAATCGCTGCCGCAAATATTTGAACCATGAACGAGTAGGTAAGATCGGCTTCCTCCAATTCTCCAAGGAGCCTGCAAGCCTCCTCAAGCCCTATCTCTCCGCTGCTGATTCTCCGCGAAACGCTGTTGACCATCGCGACCTTTCGTAAATCTGTGGTCCGCTCGGAGATCCGCACAAGCTTTGTCCGTTCCCTGCCCACTCCTTCAACTGAAAAAATAATGCCGGTGGGTGTCACATAGCTGTGCGTCTGGTCAATGCCGAAAGCCGAAGCCATCCGCGACATCGTGTCTTCCACCCGATACGTTTCCGCACCGCTTTGAAGCATGATTTTCCCAGCAAGCAAACAGGCCCGCATCACTTCAAATGTTTGATCCTGATTATCCATAAAAGTCCTCACTTACCAATCCGTACTGTCTAAATTTCTTTATCAGTTTAAATCATAAGAGTGCTGTTTCGCAACCCATAGAAAAAGCCAGCCCATACACCAGGCTGGCATCCTGCCTCAGGAAAGAGCTTCCTTTGGCTGTTGTACTTCTTTCGTACGTCTTCCTTTTGCGATGGTCAGGATCAAAGCTAACACAATGAACCCGCTAGAGATTCGGAATAATGTTCCCAAATCAATGAATTGTGCAAGCACTCCGAAGATCAGGCCGCTTAATCCAATCCCCAGGTCGATGGATGAAAAGAACATTCCATTTGCGACACCACGGCGGTTTGGCGGAGTCATCGATAATGTCCACGATTGCAGGGTCGGGATCAGGGAACCGAATCCGATACCGAACAATACGCCGGCAATTGCAATCATAACGTTGGAATGGGCAAAGCTCAGCACCCACATCCCCATGATTGTAATGGAGATGGTTAGTATGACAAGCCCGACTGGTCCTTTTTGGTCAAACCATTTTCCGGCGACGGGACGTGACAATGACGCAAGGATTGCATTGCAAAGGTAGAACAGGAAGATTTGGTCAATCCCGCGTTCATCCCCGAAAATCACGATGAACGTTACAATCGTTCCATAGCCAAGGTTGATGAGCAATGTGAGCATTGCCGGGAACCAGCCTGATTTTTCAATTAGTGACCCTAAATAAGTGAACTTAAGGTCTGCCTTTTTGGTAGTTAACACCTGATTTGGCGTGTTGTACTTAATCGTCCCCAGGAGCACCAATGCGATGACACCAAGAGCCCCGGAAATGTAAATAAGGTTATCGAAAGAAGTAACCTGGAACAGGAAAATTCCCAGACTTGGCGCAATGATCATCCCAATGGTGATGGAAAGACCGAAATACCCCATCCCTTCGCCAAGGCGTGAGTTCGGGACGAGATCGACAGCAGCTGTACCATTGACCGTCGTTGACCAGCCCCAGGCAAGGCCGTGAATCAGGCGGAATGCCAGGAAAATCACGACTACTTGTGAAAGTGGATATAAGAATGTAATCAATAGAAGCATTACAGCTCCAATCAGTACGAGCGGCCTGCGCGCTTTGTACTCAAGCATGAAGCCGATGAACGGCCTGCTCAATACAGCACCAATTGAGAATAATGCCGTGACCAGCCCGATTTCTGTTCCGCTGGCACCGATTGATTTTATATAAGGCGGCAGAGTCGGAATCAGCATCTGGAATGACATGAAAATGAATAGATTCCCTACCATCAATTTAATGAACGAAGAGGTCCATAATGGTTCTTTTGGTTGTGACAAAGTATATCTCCCCTTTTTCTTGAAAAAAGAAAAAAATCTTCTGCAAAGAAGATTTTCATGTGTATTTCGCATCTCTAAATAATAGCATAGGCCACTGGATAAATAAAAGGGAAATTTTGTTTTATTGGAGATATTTAGGGTTATGTTGCGGATTTGATTTTTTAAGTTCCTCGAAAATATCTGGATTTGCTGATTCCGGTTTTTCGTCCATTTTCATGAGCATTGCTGGAAGATAGTCACTCAATACCTTTTTAAACTCCCCTACGGTTAGCGGTTTTGCATCATCCATGAGCTCATATCCAAGCTGGCCATTGGGTTCGATCGTCGCAATTTTAACATCTTCCAGCTTCGTAATCCCTTTATTCCTTAATCTCATCTCCAACTGGTCAACTGTCAGCCTCAGCTTCTTCAATGTCTTAATGTTCAGCTGACCATTCTGGATGATGATTTTTGATTTACCTGTGATGAATTTTTCGAAGAAATTAAATTTCAGCTGCAAATACTCGAGAATGACAATGGCAGCGACAAAGATAGCACCACCGGTAATCGCCTTCCACATGCTTTTTTGCACAATCGGCTGGACTATGATGGTTCCAAGTGAAATCATAACCACCGTTTGCGCCAGCGTCATCTGTGAAATAGATTTCCTGCCCGCGATTCTCAACAGCAAGATGCCCGAAAGAATCAATAGAGCCGTTTGCCATATAAAAGTGAAATCCATAAGCTGCCTCCTAAAAATTTATACCTTTAATTTCTCCATTGTTGTATGTTTTATGAGGCAAAAAAAAAAACGGCACCAGAATCGGCACCGTTGTATAATCACTCTTTTATAATGCGACTGGTTTTTCGATGATGATTTCTGATCTGGTGACATTCACCGGGTTTGAGATTGTGTCATCCACCGGACAAGTTTTTGCAATGAAATCTGCCAGTGCCCTGATGTTTTCCTCTGGAGAAGGTGACTTAATATAGTAGGTATAGCGAATATCTGAATAGCCCCGGCGGACATCCGACTTGTTCATGAATCCATCAGTATCAAGATCCCCTTCCAATTCAACACGGAAATCCTCTAATTCCACACCGAATTTTTGGCTGTACACACGCGCCACGATCGATTGGCAGGCCCCTAACGCTCCAAGAAGCATTTCCACCGGATTCATTCCCTGGTCGGTTCCTCCTAAGTTCGCAGGCTCGTCAATCGTGATATGGAAACCCCTGGCCTGGACATCAACCTTTACACCCTCCTGCAATACAGCACTGGCTTTGAAAATTTCTTTTGGCATGATATTCCCTCCTTTATATTTACACCTCCATTTTCCTCTTTTTCAGGCAGGTTTCCTTCTACTAAAGTTTATAGACACAAAAGATTCAAGATGTTTTGTACAGATTGTGAAAAGATGAACATTATATGAATCTCTAAAATTTTCCCAACTAGAATAAGGTTTCTCTCTAACTTGCAGTGGTTAAATAAATGTGTACGAATTTTCAAATAACTTTAAGGGGGAACTTATGAAAAAGTTCAACATTTTTGCAGTAGCACTTCTGTTATTTAGTTTTATTTTAACGCCTACATTCTCCAGTCCGAAAGCATCCTTGATTTCCGTTGAATTGGATCCAAAGCTTGAAAGCCTGCTGGCTAATCCTTTAAGCAATGAAGAAGTGGAACTGATCATTACTTATAAAGACATGCCATTGCTTACAGATATAAAGCTTTTAGAGCTTTTAGGCTTCGAGGTGAACACTTTTAGCGCGCTCCCGATGGTAGCTGTTAAAGGAAAAGTCGGCCTGGTCAATGAACTTCTCCTATCGGCATCTAATATTCTCTCGATTTACACAAATGATGAGCTAGAATATTTCCTTCGTGACAGCAGGGCGCTCATTGGGGCAGAAGCTGTTTGGAACGATCTGGGTTACACCGGAGAGGGCGTGACTGTAGCGGTAATCGACAGCGGCATTGATGCTACCCACCCTGATTTGCAGTACGGAGAAAAGGTCATCCAGAATGTAAAGTTCGTTGTGGGAGATCTTTTTGGGAACGAGCCGCTTTACCTTGAGAACCAGTTGAACACAGACACGACCTCTGGCCACGGCACGCATGTTGCCGGGACGATTGCAGGTAGCGGTACCTCAAGTGATGGCCTATACAAAGGAGTTGCTCCTGACGCTAAGCTAGTCGGTCTTGGGGTTGGCGAGGCAATCAATATACTTTGGTCACTGGAAGCTTTTGATTATGCCATAAAGAATCAAGAAAAGTACGGAATTGACATCATCAGCAACAGCTGGGGTTCAACCGGGGAGTATTCCCCTGATCACCCAATCAATGTGGCTTCTAAAAAGGCCCATGATGCGGGCATGACGGTTGTGTTTGCAGCAGGAAATGAAGGTCCAGATGATAACACGCTAAACCCATACTCAGCGGCTCCATGGGTCATAAGTGTGGCGGCCGGTACCAAGGATAAACAACTTGCTGACTTCTCGTCCCGCGGTGTTGCGGAAGATGAGTACCTGCATCCTGATATCACAGCTCCAGGCGTCGACATCGTGGCAACTCGTTCCTCCACTGGTATTGTCATGAATCTTTTAGGTACAGTTACTGATGTTTCTTATATCGATGGAGTTCATTTGCCTTACTATACAACTTCAAGCGGCACAAGCATGGCTGCACCTCATATCTCTGGAGTCGTAGCATTGATGAAGGAAGCTAATCCTTCCCTCACCCCGGATTTGGCATTAGACCTGATGGTTCAAACCGCCAATCCGATGCCAGGCTACCAGCTCCACGAAGTCGGTGCAGGCTACGTTGATGCCTATGAGGCAGTCCAGGCAGCATCAGCCAGTAATTAACGCCAATTATAAGAATGAAAAAACCAGCAGAATCCTCCTCATTACGGGGAGGATTCTTTCTAGACTCCCTCTTGTATTTCCTGAGAATATACGTTAGCTTGATAGTAAAAGCTGAATATTCAGAAAGGAGATGCTTTGGATGCTTGATTGCAGAGATGAAGTTTTATTTTATACGAAGCAGCTAGTGAACATCGGGAGCATTGTCAACACAAATGGAGAAAACGAGATTGCCCAGGCGCTTTATACGATGATTTCATCGTTTCCTTATTTTATAGAGAATCCGTCATATGTAATCAAACCGCAAACCCAGAATGACATACTCGAACGATATAATGTCATGGCTTTTGTAAAAGGTACAAAAGGGAACAGCAACCGCACTGTCATTTTGATGGGCCATCTCGATACAGTGGGGATTGATGATTTTACACAGTTGGCTGATGTGGCGTTTGACCCGGATCAGCTGCTAGTTGAATTAAAAAAAGAAAAGCTGCCTCCACTTGTCAAAGAGCATGCGCAATCAGGTGAGTGGATGTTCGGACGCGGAGTTTTGGATATGAAGAGCGGCGTCGCTTCCAATCTTTATCTTTTGAAATACTTTTCCGAGCACCCAGAGGAACTTGATGGCAACCTTGTCTTTTTGGCAGAGTGCGATGAAGAGGATAGCTCGTATGGGATCCTCTCCGGAGTCAAGGACCTTAAATCCTGGAAAGACGAGCATGGTTTTGAATATGTCGCTGCGGTCAACAGTGACTTTGTTTCACCAAGATATGCGGGAGACAAGAACCGCTATATCTATAAAGGTACTGTCGGAAAGCTGCTTCCTTCTTTTTTTATCACTGGCGCCGAAACGCATGTCGGGTCCGCCTTCGAAGGATTGGATCCGAACTTGATCGCTGCAGAGTTGACCAGGCAAATCGACTATAACCCTGATCTGTGCAATGAGGCGTTCGGCGAGACGACGATGCCTCCAGTATCTCTGAAGCAGATGGACCTCAAACCAAACTATACCGTCCAAACAGCACTGGCTGCATATGTATATTATAATTTTTTCATCCACTCTTGGACCCCAAAGGATGTTTTAGGAAAATTGAAAGAGCAAGCTCATATTGCTTTTGAACAAGCATTGAAGCTGTACGAGGAACGTTACCAGCAATTTTGTAAAATCAGCGGCGAACCATGCAGGGAATTGCAATGGCAGCCGCGGGTGATGACATATGAAGAAATGGAATCCGAACTCATTAAGGCCCATGGCTCTGAATACACAGCCCATATGGTGGAATTCAAGGATCATCTCCTTCTCGATGCCAGCCTGGACCTGAGAATGTACGCTGCCAGAGTCGTCGAGGAAGCCTGGAAGTGGATGCCTGACCAAAGTCCGGCCATCATCGTCTTCTACTCCTCCCTCTACTCGCCAAGGATTGAAGTAGCTGGGAAAACCGAGGATGAGCGCAACCTGATCGAAGCTTTGGACGCTGCCGTAAAAACTGTCCAACCCGAATACGAGGAACCAATCGTAGTCCGCAATTTCTTTCCTTATATATCTGATATGAGCTTTGTTGCTTTAAGCGATGATGACGAAGCGCTGGACTCCGCGTCACGGAACAACCCTAGCTGGGGATCGAAATTTTTCGTGGATTACCAGGAAATCCGAGAGTTGAACGTGCCTGTCATAAACATCGGGCCGTACGGGCTTGACGCTCATAAACGATACGAACGAATGGAAATCGACTACTCTGTTAAAATAGTTCCGAATCTGACTTATGAAGTGATCCTTAATCTTTTAGCCAAATAATCGGAAGGTGCCTTGATTTAAGGCACCTTTTTGCTATTTCACCACTTGTTTTTCCGCTTTTTTCTTATTACTATATAGTTCAGTGGAAATATATTATAGTAATCATTAAAATAAAGATAATGAGACTGATCAAAGGAAAGGCTGATTTAATTGGAAGAAAACTCTAATTTTATAAAAACAATCATTAAGGAAGATTTGGAGAGCGGCAAACGCGATACAGTCGTGACCCGATTCCCTCCAGAACCAAATGGATACTTACATATCGGACATGCAAAATCCATCGTCATCAACTTCGGCCTTGCAGATGAATTCGGCGGCAAGACAAACCTCCGATTCGATGACACGAACCCGCTGAAGGAAGACCAGGAATACGTGGATGCCATCAAGGAAGATGTTGAATGGCTGGGCTATGAGTGGGAAGGCTTGTTCTTTGCCTCTGACTATTTCGACGAAATGTACGACCGTGCCGTCCTGTTGATCAAAAAAGGATTGGCATATGTCGATGACTTGTCAGCGGACGAAATCCGCGAATACCGCGGGACACTTTCCGAGCCAGGCAAGGAAAGTCCGTACCGCAACCGTTCTGTAGAAGAAAACCTTGAACTGTTCGAAAAGATGCGCAATGGTGAATTTGCAAATGGTGAAAAGGTGTTGCGCGCGAAAATCGATATGTCTTCACCAAATATCAATCTTCGTGACCCTGTCATTTACCGTATTTCCCATGCATCACACCATAATACAGGCGACAAATGGTGCATCTACCCAATGTACGCTTTTGCCCATCCACTCGAGGATGCGCTGGAAGGTGTAACCCATAGCTTGTGCACGACTGAATTCGAAGACCAGCGTCCGCTATACGACTGGGTTGTCCGTGAGTGCGAAATGGAAGCAACACCTCAGCAAATCGAATTTGGCCGACTGAACCTGACAAACACGGTAATGAGCAAGCGCAAACTGAAGCAGCTTGTTGAAGAAGGGTTTGTCGATGGCTGGGATGACCCGCGCCTGCCGACAATTTCCGGTTTGAGAAGACGCGGCTTCACACCAGAAGCGATCCGTGAATTCGTCAAAGCAGCCGGCGTATCCAAAGGATACTCAACAGTTGATGCACAAATGCTTGAGCACTTTGTCCGTGAAGACCTTAAGCTGAAGGCGCCGCGTACGATGGGCGTGCTTCGTCCATTGAAAGTCGTCATCACCAACTATCCGGAGGGTGAAGTGGAATGGCTTGATGCCGATATCAACCCGGAAAACCCGGAAATGGGCACACGCAAGATTCCATTCTCACGTGAGATTTATGTTGAACAGGACGATTTTATGGAAAATCCGCCAGCGAAGTACTTCCGACTCTTCCCTGGCAATGAAGTCCGCTTGAAGCATGCTTATTTCATTAAGTGCAATGACATCATTAAAGACGAAAATGGTGAAGTCGTCGAGCTTCACTGCACATACGACCCTGAAACAAAGAGCGGTTCCGGATTCACTGGCCGCAAGGTAAAAGGTACACTTCACTGGGTAGACGCAACACATGCGCTGCCTGCAGAATTCCGCCTGTATGAGCCGCTGATTCTTGATGATGAAGAAGAAAGCGAAAATGAGGCAGAGAACAAATCATTCCTGGATCAGGTCAATGAAAAATCATTGGAAATCGTGAACGGCTACATCGAGCCAAACATGAAGGATGCCAAGCCGCAGGACAAATTCCAGTTCTTCCGCCACGGCTACTTCAACGTCGATCCAAAGCACACAACAGAAGACAAGAAAGTCTTTAATCGGATCGTGTCGCTGAAGAGCTCGTTTAAGCTTTAATATTTGGATTATCGGCCTCCCCGGGTTTGTGAGATTCGGGGAGGTTTTTATTTTAGGATGGTGGTATCAGGGACTTATTGCGGGGACTTCTTCAGACAGCTTTTCGCCTTTTGATGCCGAACCTGTCTGAAGTTAGCTCATTTATTGACAACTTTCCTTCTTTTGGTGCTGAACCTGTCTGAAGTTCCCTCATCTTTTGACAACTTTCCTCCTTTTGATGCTGAACCTGTCTGAAGTTAGCTCATCTTTTGACAGCTTTCTCCTTTTTAATGTCAAACCTGTCTGAAGTTAACCTATCTTTTGACAGCTTTTCTCCTTTTGATGCTGAACCTGTCTGAAGTTAGTTCATCTTTTGACAGCTTTTCTCCTTTTGACGCCGAACCTGTCTGAAGTTAGCTCATCTTTTGACAGCTTCTCTCCTTTTAATGCTGAACCTGTCTGAAGTTAGGCCTTCTTTTGACAGCTTTTCTCCTTTTGATGCCAAACCTGTCCGAAGTTGACTCATCTTTTGACAGCTTTTCTCCTTTTGACGCCGAACCTGTCTGAAGTTAGCTCATCTTTTGACAGCTTCTCTCCTTTTGACGCCAAACCTGTCTGAAGTTGGCTCATCTTTTGACAGCTTTTCGCCTTTTGATGCTGAACCTGTCTGAAGTTAGCCTATCTTTTGACAGCTTTTCTCCTTTTGACGCCGAACCTGTCTGAAGTTAGCTCATCTTTTGACAGCTTTTCTCCATTTAATGCCAAACCTGTCTGAAGTTAGTCCATCTTTTGACAGCTTTTCTCCTTTTGACGCCAAACCTGTCCGAAGTTAGCTCATCTTTTGACAGCTTATACATGATCACCTCCAAACCTGTCTTAATTACGTAAATCTTGTGTCTAGTTGATTCTCCCATTTCTAATACCATCTGTGTGAACCTAATTCTCTTTTTAAAGGAAATCCGCATTAAATCTAGAACTCTATATAGCAACGATTTTTACAGAGGTGAGCATAATGGAAATTCGACGATTAAATGGCGGGGATGCTGAGGGTTATCGGTTCCTGCGCCATGAAGCCTTGCTTAAGAATCCTGAGGCATTCAGCTCCAGTTATGAGGATGAGATGAATTATGAGGCATCAGATTACAGGCAGAGGCTGGATAGTAAATCCACTTATACATTTGGCGCGTTTAATGATAATCAGCTGGTCGGGGTCGTGACACTTGTTCCGGAAGAAAAAGTAAAGCTGAAGCACCGGGCGAGTATTTTTGCCATGTATGTGACCTCGTCACAACGTGGTCGAGGTCTGGGAAGGGAACTTGTAAAAACAGCCATTCAACAAGCTGCAGAATTAAGCAGTGTTGAACAGATTCACCTCACAGTGACCTCAAGCAATGACCCGGCGAAAAAACTATATACTTCTCTAGGTTTCGAACAATATGGAGTCGAAAAAAATGCTTTGCGGATTGATGGGACTTATTATGATGAAGAATTAATGGTGTTATTTTTGCAAAAGGCCTGAATTGGCCTTTTTTTCATGTTTATTTTTTGCTGAAAAAGGAAGTAGGTAAAGGATGAGTCTTTTATTGAAAGGAGATTGCTCATGTTTTTAGATGCTTATGTTAACGAGAAGGTTCAAATTAAACTTAAAAACTTTCCCGAAAGCATGATTGGCGACATTACAGGGATTTTCCAGCCAGATGAATGGTATCTTGTAAAAATAGTACATGCTGAGAACATGGGGATTTGGGTTGAGAATCCTTGCTATAAGCGGACTCCAATCCAGAAAGAGGATGGAACGGCCATTCCCTCTGAAGACCAGGTAGAGGAAACCTGTATCACCCACATGTTCCTGCGCTGGGATTATATCGCATCCGTAATCACCTTCCCTGATGCGGACCCTCGAGCGGATAAAAAGGCCAAGTTGATTGGGTTCCAGCCTGATATTGATTAGTAGTAAGGAATATAAAAACGCTGCCGTTCAATAAACCGGCAGCGTTTTTTCATTCTTACTTAGAAATTAACACCTTGCCAACAGTTCCATCGCTGCTTTGTCCGAGTACACGGAACTTCAGGCCGTATGTTGGTACGTTGCGGCCGGCATCCGGCAATACTGGCGAAGTATAATTTGCACTGTCATCAAATACTGGTGTCCTTTGAGTAGCATTATCCTTCATGGTGATTCCTAACAAACTAGAATAATCCAGGAACATGTCTTCTGTCTTACCCTGATTGAATGCTGCATCGTGAATCTGGTAGCGTGTTGAGCCAAGTGCTCCATCACTCCATCTGTTGATGGTCTGGTCGGCATCAACTACTCCAAGGTATCCCTCTCCTGGATGGACTCCTGTCCAGTTATTGTCATAACCGTTGTCAACATACCATACTACCAAGCCTGAATCGTATGTCATCAAGCTTGCTCCGCGCCGGATGTTCTTCAAACCTTCATCCACGCCGTTGTGTGATCTCCACTCTAACAGGTAGTAATGTTTTGTAGCCGTTTTTCCTTCATGCTTTTCAAAACCGTGAAATGCAAAAGCTGATTCTCCTTCGGCACCGTCGTTCAGTAATTCAGCACCATCAGCAGTAACCTTTACATTGTCAACGAAGAATCCATTCAATGAAGTTCCCCAGTCTGTCATATAACGGAATTGAAGCTGAATGCTTTGTCCGGCATATTCACTTAAGTTAATGGATTCATGGATCCAGCCGTTACTTGATCCTGTATAGCCAGGAAGGTTTTCTTTAATGGCAGGATAACCGTCTGATACGAGGTCTGAGTTTGTATTCGCCGTCGATAATGACTTCCAGCTAGTACCCCCGTCTGTTGATACCTGCACCATAGCATAATCCCAATTCGATTCAATATCATACCATGCATCATATTCTAAAGTAGCATTTGACGCATTCGTCAAGTCAACTTGGGTAACCATTTTGTGATCGGCTTCATCACCTTTTCCGCCATAGTATTCCCAAGCTCCTGAAGCAGGAGTGTTAATTATGTTTACTTTATCAGGCAAATCCACTTTAACAGCATCGTTATTCGTCCCTTTAGAGTTTGCCTGGTCTAATAAAACCTCAACTCCTGTGCCCGTCAAATCATCTGCATGGATTGTAGAACCTGTCAGCCAATTGCTGCCAGGCATTGTTGCATGCAGGAACTCCCTCGCATATGGGCTGAATCCTGTCGGCTCAGTACCTGGAACATTACCTGCCCAGCTTCCGCTAGCCATGATTGACCAATAAGCGACTGCCTCACCTGCACCACTATAAATCGTGTCATATTCATCTGGAAGACCCAGGTCGTGTCCATATTCATGAGCGAATACGCCTGCTGCCCCATCCGCTGGTTCAATTGTATAATCGTATGCAGCAAGTTTGCCTCCCCAGTATGGAACTTTCGTTTTTGTTTGCGGCAATGTCGTTACGCCACCGAGATTCCAACGATGTGACCAAATCGCATCTCCACCCAATTGTCCGCCGCCTGCTTCTTCACCGACTGAAGAATGAACAACCATCAGGTGATCGATCAGTCCATCCGGCTCGCGGTAATTTCCGTCGCCATCAAGGTCATAGCGGTCTTCCTGGTCATACTGATTCAAATCTACTGATCTGTCTGCAGCTGCTGCATACAATGCCTCTTTTACAAGCCCGCGCGCATTACTGTCGTTGTCACTTGCGTTATTTCCTCCATAGTATGCTGCTGGCTGAGATGCTTTGTACCAGCCTGCTACCTGTCCGTCAATCGTATAGCTTCCGCCTGATTGCTGTTCATAGTATTGCTTAACGGAGACAAGCTTTTCACCATTAGGGCCAACATAGCCATTTTCACCGAAAATCATATCTGTGTAATGCTGTTTGATATATTCATCATAATACATATCTGTATCTTCTGATGAAATTTGAGTAGCTGGATGGTCCGGATATTCAATCAACAGAACAAGAACATTGTCCTTTCGCTGGCCTCCATTCCATTTTTCTTCCTCAACAGGGGTAACAACTGTGCCCTTCGTTTGTCCTGCCTTGTTTCCCTTACCATTAACCAATCCGGTTCCAGCGAGCTTTTCATTTAGCGTGCTGCTCAATTCCTTCTCATGTTTATGTAACTCCCCAGGCTCTTTGGAAGCCCCAGCTGCCTTATTTTTTAAATACTTTTGTAATGCTTTCTCCGCTTCTGCAGGAGTGGCATCCCTGGCAATCTTCCCGGATTTCTTCAGCATTTCTATCAATCTTTCATCATTCGCAATGCCTAAATCAATTGGTGCTCCTCCCTGTGACGCGAAGCTTGTCTTTTCAACCGCATCGACCTTGGCTGGCCCAGCAGACGCAAATGAGAGCGTGCTTGCAAGCATTGCAGTCATCGTCAGGCTGGATAGGACTTTAAGACCTAATTTCTTTTTCAACTTTTTACCCCTTCCTGTCATTTAGTCTATTACACTATAATTTTACTTAGCAGAAATAGATGTTTCAATATTCTAAAATATCTAAAAACTTAAATATCCATAGTTAAAAAGACTTATTTTATATTAATTTATTTCGGCTTACTAAACTATTTTATGATTAAGATTTTCTGTATAATAGTGTGTAAAAGAATTACTGGAGGTATCTTATGATAAAAGTAGGAGTGATTGGCCTTGGGGCGATTGGCCAGCGTTTAATTAAAGGTTTTCAAGAGCACCCGGAGATTGAGATTGCGGCTGTATGTGACGCGATGGAGGATAGAGCGAAGGAAACGGCAGCCGAGCTTGGCGGGATTCCAGCGTTCACGGAGCATCAGGAAATGCTTGAGAAAACGCAATTGGATCTTGTTTATGTCGCTGTTCCCCCTAAGTTCCATCATGCTGTTGCATCTGATGTACTTGCGAAAGGAATACATATTCTTTGTGAGAAGCCGCTGGCTAACTCGGTTGAGGAGGCAGAAAGTCTATTAAAACAGGCACAGGATGCAGGTGTCGTCCATGCGATGAATTTCCCGCTGAACTATAGCGCCGGGAGCAAGACGTTCGCAAAATTAATTCAGGAAAACTATGTTGGCAACCTGAGAAGGGTTCAATTGAAAATGCACTTCCCGCAATGGCCGCGTCCATGGCAGCAGAATGCATGGGTTGCGAGCAAGGAGCAGGGTGGCTATGTCCTGGAGGTTGGCGTCCATTTCATCCAGCAGCTGCAAAAGATTTTCGGCCCAGTAGAGGTGAAGGATGTCCAGATTCAATTCCCTGCTGACCCGCACGCGAGTGAAAATGCGATTCTTGCAATCTTAAATCTAGCAGATGGGACTCCGGTTCTGATTGATGGCATGAGCCAAATTGCCGGCAAGGAGGAAATTGCGTTCACTGCCTACGGTGAAGATGGCACACTGTCACTTTTAAATTGGGGCGAGCTAATCGGCGGCAAGCTTGGCGAGGAAATCCTGCCATTGGATGCTGATCACTCCCTGACAGATTCGTTGGTTGATAACCTTGTAAAAGCAATCAAAGGCGAAGAAGCGACAATCATTGATTTTGCCGCCGGCTATGAGTCACAGATTGTATTGGAACAACTCCGGAAAGGTTGAGAGCGCTGATTTGCGCTCTCTTTTTTCATCTCCCCTGAAGGCTTCTCATCCATTCTTCATCCCACTGAAACTCAGTCTTTTCACTATCGTTTTTCATAAAAATGCTCTCGGGATAAGGCAATGCTAATTCTGGCTTGCTTTCAGGTTTGAAGTATCGTAATGCGGCAGTCTCGCTGTCAATTGGATTGTGCTCTCCCCCGATGGGTCTGCACTCGAATACAAACACCACATACTCAACCTTGTGGCCGTTCGGGTATTCATAACGGAACTCTTCCCCGCCAAAAACACCGAGTAATTTCTCCGGTAAAACCTGAAGCCCTGTTTCTTCCCAGACTTCGCGGACTACGGCTTCAGCCGGTGCTTCTCCTAGTTCGATCGCTCCTGCCGGCAAGCTCCACTTTTCTCCATTCCCTTTGTTCTGGAATAAGATTTCTCCCGCTTCATTCCTGATGATTCCTGCCACACTCGGCATAAAAATAAGGTCACTTCCCACTTTGCTCCGAAGATCCTGATAGTAATTTGACATTCCCATAATACCTTCACCACCTGCTTATCCATTCGCCGCCCCGCCAGTTTTTCCCTTCTTTGGGCGAATGCCTATCACTCTCCGCGTTCACCTACATACTTTATAGAGAATTTATCGCCAGCTCTCAGGCAGATTTTTCTCAATAAGGAGTGTGCCCGCATGTATCAACATCACTTTAATTACAACCCGAATCAATTTGACCCTTATACTCATTATGATTTCAACTATTACGCACAGCAGCAGGATTCGCATGGTTACGAAAGACAGCCAGCTCTCGAACGTAGAGTGACTCAGCTTGAACGGCAGTTCCAGGTTCAAAAAACAGAGCTGGATCGGCAGAATAAAGAGATTGGCCGCCAAAACAGGGAGATTGCAAGGCTCAATAGGGAGATTGGCCGTTTAAACAATGAGGTTACGCGCTTGAATCAAAACGACGAACGGCATACGCGACGTTTAAACCGTTTGAACCAGAGGCTGCGCACTGTTGAAAACCGTTTGAATATCCCTTTCCAGGCAACGGATGGAGATTTTTAAAAAAATTCTCAAAGGACCGGATCCGCTTTCGGTCCTTTGCATAATTTTCCAAATAGAAGAGAAAATAAATTAAAAATAATCTTAATTTAATTCGAAAAAATTGTGCTACTATAGAAAAGTAACACTAATTTCAAATTGCGTGAGCTTGATGCTTACTTTAGGAGTCAAGAGATGAAGAAAAAGCAATATGTCCTGATCTTTTTCATACTGAGCATTGCCTGGATTTTCGGTACAAACTATTTGCTGAATTTATACGCTCCTTCTGAATTTGTTGCCATTATCGAACATACGAAAGAAATCCTTTATGTATTGCTGGCAGGTTGGTTTTTCTATTTTTTCATCTCGAAGATGGAGGAATTGAGTGCCTCCAGAAAAGAGGAAGAGCGCCTATCCACATTGATCAATTCAATGGTCGATTTCGTCAACTTCAAGGATGGAGAAGGCCGCTGGATTCAGGCAAATGATTTTGGTCTGAAATTGTTTGATATTGAAAACGTTGACTATAGAGGAAAGAAAGACTCGGAGCTTGCGGAGTACAGCAATTATTTCAGTGATGCATTGAGATATTGTGAGATCTCCGATGAAGAAGCATGGAAAGCAGGCGGGATCATCCGTGTCGAGGAAGTGCTGCCGCAGCCTGATGGAACGAACAAGACGTTCGATACGATAAAAGTCCCTCTTTTCAATGATGATGGAAGCCGACAAGGTCTTGTCATCATCGGCCGGGATATTACCGAACGAAAAAATGTTGAAACCCTTCTCGAAGAGAGCAGGCAACAATACCGGTCATTGTTCGAGTACAGTCTTGATATTGTTTCAATGCTTGACTTGAATGGGACGATTACCAACCTGAATCCACAGTTCGAAAAAATCACAGGGTTCAGCAAGGAAGAATTTATCGGGAAAAACCTGGCAGACTTACTTCCTGATTCCCAAAGACAGATGATCTTAGATAAGGTTGCCAGTGTGGTCGAAAATCATTGTCCACAAATGTTTGAGCTCGAATTACTGCATAAGAACGGTAAGCCATTGATTTTCCAAAGCACGTCCCTGCCGATCATCGTGAATGATAAAATCGCCGGGATCATTTGCAATTCACGGGACATAACGGAACTTCGCCAAACAGAGGAACGTTTGCGAAGAACGGACAAGCTTTCAGTAGTGGGTGAACTTTCCGCGAGCGTGGCACATGAAATCCGTAACCCGCTCACTTCCCTGAAGGGCCTTGTCCAGCTGCTGCAGATGGAAGATGAAAAGCACCAGTTGTACTATCAGATCATGATCGACGAACTGAACAGGATCAACCATATCGTGAGCGAATTGCTGTTGTTGGCCAAGCCCCAGCAAATCAAATATACGGAAGCCGACATACAGGTGATTCTACATGATGTTATCTCTCTTTTAAAATCAGAAGCAAGCCTGCATAATATCCAGATCGAATTCCAGGTCCAAAGTCATCCTGTCATGATTGAATGTGAGCCGAACCAGCTCAAGCAATTATTCATCAATATTGTAAAGAATGCGATTGAAGCATCTTCTGCAGGAGATGTCGTCGGCATCACACTTCAAAGCCATGATAACAAGGTAACCGTTATGGTCAAGGACGAGGGAGTGGGAATATCGAAAGAACTTCTCGAAAGAATTGGTGAACCTTTTTATTCATCCAAGGAAAAAGGTACTGGTCTCGGAATGACGGTCAGCTTCAAAATCGTCCAGTCCCATAATGGCACAATCAAGTTCAAAAGCGAGCCTGATATAGGGACAGAAGTGGTCGTCCAATTGCCGATCAAGCACGGAGACAAAGTGAACGGGCTGCAAGGCAAGAAAAACGGAAGCTCATTGGTGAGCCAATCAAAGAGCGGACAATAACCCAGGACTCTTATAAAGTATTAAAAACGCGAAAGGATAAGTCCTTTCGCGTTTTTTTAATCCTCATCTTTAATGTCGATATCCTCTGGCACAGGCTCATTCATTATTTCCTCAACGAGCTTTTTATACTTCTCTACCTGTTTCATATGCGTGTTGAATTGATCCTTGTAGATCAAATATTGTTCACCATCATGAATGGATCGTATTTTTTTTTTGGAAAATCATGTTTTCTACCTGTTTTTCCGATATCGATAAATATTCCGCTGCTTCTTTTACTGTCAAATACACCCTGATTCAGTCCTTTATCTTTTTTTCAGCTGCAATTCTGTCAACTAGCTTTTCCGCTGTCTTTCTGTAAAAATTACTTATATTAATGAGGGATGCAATCAGAAGGACCGTTTCAAGCTCCTCTGGTTCATCTACCTCAAGCCTCTCCACTTCTCGTTTCACTTCTTGCTCGGTCTTGAGGACATCCTCATTAAAAATCTCTATGTTTTTCCCATGTAGATTCAAGAAACTTTGATAAAATTGGCCAAGCTGAATTTCTCCTGACACAGTCTTCTCATTGATTCCTTCGAGTGTCTGCTTGATGTCCTGAATGGATAAACCGCCCTTCAGCTGATAAATCAGGCTGATCAGGATCAAGTGTTCCTTCGAATACTTCTTATTCTTGATTGGGAAAAACAGCTTCCCCTTAGCGTAATTATTGATCATTGTTTTCGTGAGGACCTTCTCATCCTCATTCCTCGTGGAACTGCCGAAGTTCTTTTCGAATAGCTGGATGACCTGATCCATATACAAGTCAATCTCCGGAATGTCTTCCAGTGCGATATTATTTTCAAGATTGAGTTCAGTTAGCAACTGTTCTAAATTATCCACTATAAACTCCTCATGTTTTTATTTTATTATAATGCAAAAAAACAAGGTCGTAAACATTGACTACATACCATTATGCATATATTATTATATATAGTTATCAAAACTACATTAAACGATATGGAGGTTTAAAAATGAACAGCTACATCCGCGAACCAATCAATGGCCTCACCCATCTTGCTGGTGCCTTACTATCCTTTGCGGGACTGCTTGCACTCGTTATCAAAGCTTCAATTACTACAGGTTCAGCACTCGCAATTACTTCCGTCACGATTTTTGGCATCAGCATGATCCTGCTTTATACGGCATCCGCTACCTACCATATGGTCATCAGCAAAGATAGCGTCATCGCCTTCCTTAGAAAAATTGACCATTCAATGATTTTCGTCCTGATAGCCGGAACCTATACTCCGTTTTGCCTGATCAGTCTCAACGGAGTGACAGGCTGGACACTGTTCGGCATCATCACATTCGCTGCAGTGTGCGGAATCCTTTTTAAGATGATTTGGTTCAAGAGCCCAAGATGGCTGTCGACCTCTATTTATATTGTCATGGGCTGGATGGTCATTTTCGTCGTGTCCCCACTCTCCTCTGTGCTGAGCACGGGAGGAATTTCCTTGCTGGTCATCGGGGGAATCATGTACACGATCGGCGGTGTCATTTATGCTTTGAAGCCCGATTTCCTTCGATCCAAGCACCTGGGATTCCATGAAATCTTCCACATTTTCATCATGCTCGGAAGCACCGCCCATTTCCTTAGCGTATACGTATATGTCCTATAAATATTGAAAAGGTGCCTGCAATCAGGCACCTTTCCTAGTAGAACATCCTTCTTCTCTGTTTTTGGGCAGGCTGGTATTTGCGCATCGGGCCATAGTCCAGCACTTCTTTTAAATAATAATCGCCGTTCGGATTTTGCTGCTTCAAGAGTTCCGTCAAATATGTAATATCATCCATCGCTCTGTGGGTCTGGAACTTCGAGATATTATGTGCCTGCAATAAGGTGAGCAGCTTGCTGTTCGGGAAACCATGGTTCTTCCATTGTACATTCTTCATCGTGCAATACCATTTCATCTCATTGACTTCCGGATACATCCTGAATAAAAAGCTTCTGTCAAAGGAAGCATTATGAGCAAAAATCGCATCAGTACGAGTGAAGAATTCCATGATTTTCTCATCGTAAAATGTTTTGCCGCGCACCATGTCATAATGGATTCCATGGATTCGGTAAGCCCTGTCATAGTTTCTTTGTGCCGTTGTCGACAGCGGCTCCCTCAAATATGAATCTTCATCTACTATATCAATAATTTCCCCTGTTTCTTCATGGAAAGAAAACAGCTTCAGCGCTAATTCTATGATTTCATCCGAATCCGGTCCCAGTCCTGTTGTCTCGACGTCCACTACCAATCCAAGCTTGTTCTCTTTGTTCAAAAATGTCACCCTTTTCAGCTGGTATATATGAATCTATCTTTAATCATATAGCAGGTCTTCTCCGTTTTCCAGCTAAAGGCAAGAGGATGAAATCATTTCCAAACTACATCCTGTTGGTCATCTCTAATCGAACAGCTGCATTCTTCATGAAAATCTTCAGAAGCACGAAGCCAATTGCCGCACCAGCAAGCGAGCTGGCCAAAAATGCCGGTACCATCCCAAACAATGCTGCTTCTTTACCAAGGAACAATGTAGCAATCGGATAGCTGGCAATCCCTCCAATGATTCCGGTGCCCACTACCTCCCCCGCAAAGGCAAACTCCATTTTCCTCGTCTTTTTATACAAATAAGCAGCCAGAAGAGCGCCGATCATACTGCCAGGAAAAGCGAAAACTGAGCCGGTCCCCATCATATTCCTCAGTAAAGAGATGCCAAATGCCTGGGCAACGGCGTAATAGGGTCCAAGCAGCACGGCTGACAAAACATTGATAAAATGCTGCACCGGGAACACCTTGACGATTCCGAGCGGGATGAATAACATATGGCTGGTCAATGTACCAATCGCCATCATCATGGCGGTGAGGGTAAGCTTTTGTGTCTGTCTCATTTTTCACCTCCGTTTAATGTATCTTTTAATCTTGCTGCAGCTTCCTTGATGTCTTCCGCTTGGCTGATCGCTGTAATCACAGAAACACCATCACCTCCAGCTTCTATTACTGCTGCTGCATTATCCGCATTGATACCGCCAATTCCGACAATCGGGACGCCAAAGTCTTTTAGCTGCTCCAGCAATGCTGTTCCCTGGACTGGCCTTGTATCCTTCTTTGTTGCCGTCGGAAAAATCGGCCCAACCCCAAAATAATCTGCACCTGCGAGCTTAGCTTTTTCAGCTTCCTCCAGATTGTGTACAGAAACTCCAAGTATCTTATCGCCAATTTTTTCGCGGACCTGTGCGGCCTCCTCATCCTCTTGGCCAATATGAATACCATCTGCATCAAGCTCCAGGGCAAGTTCAAGATCATCATTCACAATGAAGGGAATGCCGCTTTCCCTGCAAACATCTTGCAGCCTCTTGCCCAGTTCTAGCTTCTCGAGATCATCTAGACACCCTTCGCCTTTTTCTCGATACTGAAAAAGCGTTATTCCTCCGCGAATCGCGTCTTCAAGCACTTTGACTGGTTCCACCAAACAGTTCGTGCTGCCAGCAATAAAATAAAGCTTAAGCAAACTTCTCATTTGTTCAGGACTGATTCTCGCCATGAGCTGACCCCGCTTTCCTTTTTCATCTTGTAGGCCCAATGGTTGGTAGGTCCATGCCCATTTCCGATATCCAACGGGTTGGCTACGGCAGCCTGGATGAACTCCTTTGCAACAGAAACTCCTTCTTGGACCGAAGCCCCTTTCGCCAGCTGTGCCGTAATCGCAGCTGAAAAAGTACAACCTGTACCATGGGTGTGCTTAGTATTGATTCTTGGAGAGGAAAAAAAGGTAAAATCCCTGCCATCGAACAGGACATCAACAGATTGAGCTGCCTCCTCATCATGTCCGCCTTTTAACACTACATTTTTCGCTCCAAGCTCATGGATGCGTTTTGCAGCATCCTTTTTCTCATCCATAGTGCTGATTGACATTCCGGTCAGTACTTCTGCCTCGGGAATGTTCGGCGTGATGATAAGACAGAGCGGAAGCATATGTTTTTTGAGGGCTGAAACAGCCTGCTGCTGAAGCAGTGAGGCTCCGCCTTTCGCAATCATGACAGGATCGATCACGACCTTCTCCCAGCTCAACTCCTTTATTTTTTCCGCGACCACTTCGATGATTTCCGCGTTAAAAAGCATCCCGGTTTTCACGGCATCGGCCCCAATGTCCTCACCAACGGATTGGATTTGCCTTGCCACAGCCTCTGCGGTCATTGGAAAAACTCCTTGGACACCTAGAGTGTTTTGCGCTGTTACTGCTGTCAACGCGGACATCCCGTATACACCCAGCTCCTGGAATGTTTTCAGGTCTGCCTGGATACCCGCTCCGCCTCCGCTGTCCGATCCTGCGATTGTCAGTGCTTTTTTCATCATCAATTACCTCCTTTTATGAAAAGAACTTCTTTTAAAGATTTCCTCAGTATCCAAGTGGTACAGCTGGTTCAGGAACTCTGCTTGAAAACTTCCCGGTCCATGCATGGCGCTTTTGTCAGCGGCAACTTCTGCTGCTACTCCATAAATAATCAGTGCAGCATTTGCTGCTTTCAGAAAATCCTTCTCCACAGCTGTGAATGCCCCAATGACCGAAGTCAGCAGGCATCCTGTACCCGTTACCTTCGTAAGGATGGGGTGTCCATTGCTGACGACAAACGTTGATTTCCCATCTGTAATAACATCTTCCTTCCCTGTCAGCGCCACAATCGTGTTCAATTTTAGCGCTGCGGATTCAGCCAGCTCGATTACATCCCCATCTGAGTTTCCTGCGTCAACGCCGCGTATGCTCCAGGTTTCACCGGCCACATTCGCTATTTCCGCAGCATTTCCCCTGATAATACAAATCTCTAATTCCTCCATCAGCCTTCTTGCTGTTTCAGTTCGATAAGCAGTTGCCCCAGCGCCCACCGGATCAAGGATCACTGGCACGCCCTTTTCATTTGCCGCACTTCCGGCAATCAGCATCGACTCTACAACTTCAGGGCGCAATGTTCCGATGTTCAGTACAAGGCTCCCAGCCATGCCTGCCATTTCAGCGACTTCCTCGTGTGCATAAGCCATCACAGGAGATGCGCCCAAAGCCAGCAGTCCATTAGCGGTAAAATTGGTGACCACAACATTGGTGATATTATGTACGAGCGGATTCTCCCTCCTGACTCTTTCTAGCAAGCCAGCAATCTCCCTTTTTTCCATCCTGATCCCTCCTTAAAAATATAAAAAGCCAGATCCGTTAATGGACCTGGCTTAAAAGCAAAGTAAGAAAACTTCTCTTACACTACTTTCCTACGCTGGTATTACCCAGATCAGGTCCGAAGGGTTAAAAGACTTAGCGTCTTCCTCTCAGCCCGCAGCAGGGCACCCCTAGTAGTACATCGATATTCAATTGTCTTTATCCTAGCCTTAACTCTTATATATGTAAAGTGAAAAGTACATATTCTGCCATTTTTCCAGTCTATTTGTTTTCCCGAAGCTTAAGATATATTTGCAGAATTAGAATCGTGATTGCCCCTCGAAATAAGCAGGGGGACTCCGATATCAATCCTCTTTCTTTTTTCCTTCGGCAAGATCGTCGAAAGGAGTATAGTTATTGCTCGGCAATTTTCCGGATGTGATTATTTTGTAGATCGAATAAAAAACAACAAACAGCACAATAGCCGTGAACACATAACCCATATTCCCCATCCTCCTTTTCATCCATTATACATGTAATAAATGGAATTTTCATTCTTTTTCAAATGGTGTTTCGGACGAACTATGCTAATATGAAAATATACATAGTAATGGGAGATGAAAGAAATGAAAAACGAGATTATCGAAAGATTCACCTCATATGTAAAAGTGGATACTCAATCGAATGAAAACAGTGAAACCACTCCTTCAACAGAAGGCCAGCTCACTCTTGCCAATATGCTGGTCGAAGAATTGAAATCAATCGGCATGGAAGAAGTCAGTATTGACGACAATGGTTATGTAATGGCCACCCTTCCAGCCAATACGGATAAAAATGTGCCAACCATTGGCTTCCTGGCTCACGTTGATACAGCAACCGATTTTACCGGCAAAAATGTGAATCCACAGATTGTGGAAAACTTCGATGGCAACCAGATCATCCTGAACGAGGAACAGAATATCATTCTGTCTCCTGCGGATTTTCCGGAGCTGCCTCAATATAAAGGGCATACGCTGATCACCACAGATGGAACGACACTCCTCGGTGCGGATAATAAAGCAGGAATTGCTGAAATCATGACAGCAATGGATTACTTGATTCAGCATCCTGATATCAAGCATGGGAAGATTCGTGTTGCATTCACGCCAGATGAGGAAATTGGCAGAGGCCCGCATAAGTTCGATGTTGAAGCATTCAATGCGAAATTCGCTTATACTGTTGACGGCGGACCGCTTGGCGAACTGGAGTATGAAAGCTTTAATGCCGCAAGCGCCAAGGTTACTTTTAAAGGCAAGAACGTCCACCCGGGAACAGCAAAAGGGAAAATGGTGAACTCAGCCAAAATAGCAATGGAATTCAACAGCAAGCTTCCTGCCGAAGAAGCACCAGAGCATACGGAAGGGTATGAAGGCTTCTTCCACCTTAGCTCGATCAACGGTGATGTGGAGGAAACAACGCTTCACTATATTATCCGTGACTTTGAGTCTGACAGCTTCCAGGCACGCAAGGACTTGATGCAGAAGATCACCAATGAATTGAGACTGACTTACGGCGAGACACGAGTCGAACTTGAAATGAATGACCAGTATTATAATATGAAGGATAAAATCGAGCCGGTGAAGGAAATCGTCGACATCGCCTATGAAGCAATGGAAAACCTCGGCATAAAGCCGATCGTCAAACCGATCCGCGGCGGTACAGACGGTTCCCAGCTTAGCTATATGGGACTGCCGACACCGAATATTTTTACAGGCGGAGAGAATTTCCACGGAAGATTCGAATATATCTCTGTTGATAACATGATGAAATCAGTAGAAACAATTGTAGAAATAGCTAAACTTTTTGAAGCAAAGGCCTAACCATTATACAACCAGAAGCCAGATTCCCAAGCCGTACGGAATCTGGCTTCTTTTTTTAGAGCCTATTACTGAAGTTCTCGAAAGAAGCCTCGATGAGCGACCTAACCCAAAATCCGCCTCAGGTCCTATCGAGATTTAAATCGGAGGTGCATTGGGGTTCAGAGCGATTACCCTTATTCTGGATATAGAAGAACGAGACTTGAGAGGAGTTTTTAAAAATGAAAAAGATTTTAATTATTTTCCTGGTGATTACCGGGGCTTATATTGGTTGGAATTATATGTTCGATGGAAGTGGAGTGAACTTTGCACAGGCGGAAGACGCAGTGAAGGTGACCAATGATACGGATAAAATCAGTATTGATGTATCAAGCGTCGAGACAGTGATTGTGCCAGAGGAGCGCGATGATGTCCGCGCCGAGCTGGAGGGCGAAGGAACGGTTAAAGTTAAGAAGCACGGTGATGAAATTAAGGTTTCTGTGAAACGGAAAGGCTTCTTCTGGTTCAACTGGTTTGAGATGGATAAAACTACTATGACAGTTTATATCCCAGAAGATTATGAAAAGGATATGAACATCGAGCTCGGTTCCGGGGAGATTGTTTTTAAAGGTGAATCTGCTGATAACCCTATGAAGCTAAGAGATCTTTCACTCAATATCGGTTCGGGAAGGGCCGCATTGGAAAATTTTGTCGTTGAAGAACTGGTAAACCATAGCTCATCTGGTGAGGTTGAAATGAATTCCATTAATGCTGAAGCCGGTTCATTTGATGTCAGCTCCGGAAGCGTCCATGTCAAAAACTATTCTGGAAAGTTGGATGCAGATGTTTCCTCCGGTGAGCTGGAAATCCAGATGGACCAGTTGTTCGATGATGTCAGCCTCGACGTCAGCTCCGGCTATATCGGATTGGATCTGCCCGAAGATGCCGGCTTCACATTGAATGGAAAAGTAAGCAGCGGGAACATATCAAGCGATTTTCCGCTTCAGGACAAAGAACAGTCTGACAACCGCCTGGGCGGCAAGCACGGAAGCGGCAAATTTGAAATCGACGCTGATGTATCAAGCGGGAATATTAATATAAAGTAGGTTTTTATAGGGGTGGCGAACTGGAAAAAACAAGCTAGAATTTCCAGTTCGCTATAAAATTGAAAAAGTCGCTATAAAATTGAAAAAGTCGCTATATAAAATTGAAACTCGCTATAATAATCAATAAGTCGCTATAAAAATCAAATACTCGCTATATAAAAAAATTTTCGTTACTAACTCACTCCCTTCCACCCTATTTCAGAAGCGAAACTGGATTTTCAAAGCCTGGCAGCAGCACGCCAGGCTTATTTTTATATAAAACTCAGACAGTGTGTCTTTGTTTTTCACTAGCATTCATTTAAAATAAGTGCAAACACTTCCTGAGGAGCATCATTATGTTTGAATTACTCATTACGATGCTTGAACGGCTTGGCATCATCGTGACGATTGCATTTATTTTAACGAGGTTCCGCTTCTTCAGGGGATTGATTTACCATGATTCACTGAACAGGCGACAGCAATATTTCGCCATTCTATTCTTTGGTTTTTTCGGGATCATCGGTACGTACTCAGGGATGAGTTTTTCAACGGACAATCTCCAGTTTAATCCCTGGGCTGCTGATCTGGCATCGGATGAAGCCATTGCCAATTCCCGTGTCATCGGGATTGTGATTGCCGGAATGCTTGGCGGCTACAAAGTGGGGATTGGGGCCGGCCTTATCGCTGGTCTGCATCGTTTCACGCTCGGAGGGTTCACCGCTCTTGCCTGCGGGCTTGCTGCCATCGTTGCCGGAATCATCGCCGGCCGTTTTCAAAAGAAGAAAAATAATGTCAACCTACGGACCGCCTTCCTCGTCGGGGCGATTGCCGAAACAGTGCAAATGCTGATTATCCTTTTGATTGCCAAGCCTTATGAGCAAGCGCAAACACTGGTTGAGATCATTGGTGTTCCGATGATCATCGCAAACGGGTTCGGTTCTGCACTATTTTTGATGGTGATCAAGAATGTCGTTTCCGAGGAGGAAAAGACTGGAGCGATGCTTGCGCAAAAAACACTGCGAATCGCCGACCAGACACTCGCATATCTGCGCAAGGGAATCAATCAGGATTCAGCGCGGGCTGTATGCCAGATTTTACACACCGAGGTTCAAACTAGCGCGGTTGCAATTACCAATCAACATGAAATCCTCGCCCATATCGGTCTTGCTGATGACCATCATCGTTCAACAAGCCCTATCCAGACCCAGATTACGAGGGATGTGCTGAAAAGCGGCAAGCTCGTTGTCGCCAATGATGAAACGATCCACTGCCGCGAGCAAAGCTGCCCTCTTGGCGCTGCGGTGATTGCTCCACTGAAACTGCGCGACGAGACGATCGGCACGCTGAAGTTTTATTTTAAATCGGAAAAAGAAATTACCAATGTCGTCATTGAGCTGATAGCCGGGCTCAGTAATCTGCTCAGCAACCAGCTTGAAATCGCTGAAGCCGATAAAGCCTATCAGCTTGCCAAGGAAGCTGAGATTAAGGCCCTTCAGGCCCAAATCAGTCCTCATTTCCTTTTCAATACAATGAATGTCATCACCTCATTGATCAGGATTGATCCTGCAAAAGCGAGGATGCTACTGGTTTCTCTGTCTCATTTCCTGAGGCAGAACTTGAACGCCACTACCTTGTCAATGACGACTCTTGAACAGGAATTGGCTCATGTGAAAGCCTATCTATCCATTGAGGAGACGCGGTTTGTAGAAAAGCTTCGGGTTACCTATGATATTGATGAGGGCGCTTTGCCTGTAAAAATCCCGCCGCTGACGCTGCAGCCAATTGTAGAAAATGCCGTAAAACATGGAATCAAGAATATGGATCATGACTGCCAGATTCATATATCCATTCGCAAGGGCGCTAAAAGCACGATTGTAGCTGTTCACGATAACGGGCAGGGAATGAATCAGGAACGGATCAATCAGCTAGGCAAACAAATCATAGATTCTGAGACCGGAAGCGGAATTGCGCTTTTTAATGTAAATAGAAGACTTACGATGAACTTTGGGGAATCAGCCTCACTGCGGATTGATAGTGAGCCAGGAAAAGGCACGAAGGTTTCCTTTACGATTCCACAAGCGGAGGAATGATGGATGGACAAGATGATACGTACTCTAATCGTAGATGATGAATTATACAGCCGGGATGAACTGAAGCACTTATTGCAATCCTTCCCCTCCATCCAGGTTGTTGGGGAAGCAGAGTCAGGTGAGGCTGCAGTCATGAAGGCTTTGCAGTTTCATCCTGATGTCATATTCCTGGATGTCGAAATGCCGAAAATGAATGGTATGGAAGCAGCGAAAGCGTTGATGGAACTAAAAAAAACACCGCTGATTGTGTTTGCAACGGCCTATCCGCAATTTGCTGCCGAGGCTTTCAGATACAATGCTGTGGATTACTTGCTAAAACCCTATGACGAAAATCAACTGAAGGAGACGGTTCAAAGAATTGAGAAGAATTTCATGATGCCTGCCGAGCAAGACTCGGGCAAGCAGACTGGAAAGCTCGCCGTCGAAGGTGATGGCGAGATCTTTTATCTCGATCCAAAGGATATCCTTTACATATCAAGAGAAGAAAAGAATTCAAAAATCATCACGAGAACAAGGGAATTCGAAACAAAGATTCCTTTAAAAGACCTTGAAGCCCGGCTGACGGCATACTCTTTTTTCCGGATTCATAAAAGCTATATTGTCAACCTCGATTATGTCACCCGCCTCACTCCATGGTTCAACGGCGCCTATCAACTGGAAATACAAGGCCGGGATGAAATGCTGTCAGTAAGCCGGAATTACGTAAAAGCGCTGAGGACCCAACTGGAATTATAAGTTTTCATTAAAGCATCTTAAGGGTGCTTTTTTGCATTTCAATCGACATATTTTGCACTTCACACTCATTTTCTTGCATCTTGTTCACAAAACAGCCATAATTTCACCTTCTCTATTATACTTAATGAAAACGCATACAATTTTCTTTGAGGAGGTTTCATATGTATACCTTTCTAGCTGGTATCGCACTTTTAATTATTGGTTATTTTACGTATGGCAAGTTTGTAGAAAAGGTTTTCGGGGTGAACGAAGGCCGTCACACTCCGGCTTATACACATAAAGATGACGTTGACTATGTGCCAATGTCCACAGCGAAAAACTCTTTGATTCAGCTTCTTAACATCGCTGGTGTTGGTCCTATTTTCGGGCCGATCATGGGAGCGCTTTATGGACCGGTAGCTTTCCTTTGGATCGTTCTTGGCGCCATCTTCGCTGGTGCTGTCCACGATTACCTAACAGGTATGATTTCAATCCGTAACCGAGGCGCACACCTTCCTGAACTTGCAGGAAAATTCCTCGGTAAAGTCATGAAGCATGTGGTCAATGCATTTGCGATTCTTCTTTTACTATTGGTTGGAACCGTTTTCGTAACTGCTCCAGCTGGTTTGCTTCACACCTTGATGGACGGAAAAGTAACAATGGGCATCATCATCGCCGCAATCTTTGTTTACTATATTTTAGCGACACTGCTTCCTGTTGATAAAATCATCGGCCGCTTCTACCCAATCTTCGGCGCATTGCTGTTAATCAGTGCCGTTGGAGTGGGCGCAATGCTTGTCATCACTGGAGCACCGATTCCTGAATTATCATTGACAAATTTCCACCCTGATAATGCCGCGATTTTCCCGCTCTTGTTCTTAACAATTTCTTGCGGAGCGCTATCAGGTTTCCATGCTACACAAACACCGATCATTTCACGTACAACGCAAAATGAAAAGCAAGGCCGCAAGATTTTCTACGGCATGATGATTGCTGAAGGTGTCATCGCCATGATCTGGGCAGCTGCAGCAATGAGTTTGTTCGATGGCTACAACGGCTTGAATGACATGCTTGCAAACGGCGGACCTGCTGCCATCGTAAGTGAGGCTTCAACAGCGATGCTTGGAGCAATCGGTGGAACTCTTGCAGTTCTTGGTGTAATTGTACTTCCAATCACATCTGGTGACACTGCATTCCGAAGCGCACGTATGATCATCGCTGACTACTTCAATTTTTCACAAAAGAAAATCACTAGCCGCCTTTGGATTGCAGTTCCATTGTTCGTGATCTCTTTCGCACTGACAAAAGTGGATTTCACCATTCTTTGGAGATACTTCTCATGGGCTAACCAATCAACTGCAGTTATCGCACTTTGGGTTGGTGCCATGTACCTGTTCATCGCCAAGAAGAACTACTGGATCGCGATCATTCCTGGTATGTTCATGACAGCAGCAACGACTTCCTATATCCTTAATGCCCAAATCGGATTCGGCCAGTCGCTGACAATTTCCAATATTGGAGCGTTAATTGTAACAGCTGTCATCACGGTTATTTTCTTTAACGCTGCTAAAAAAGCTCGTGCTAAAAACATCCCGCTTGATGAAGATATCTCTAACTACAACAAGGTAGCATAACGATGAGCGGGTGCTGCAGTCCGGAATATCGCAAAACGGTCAATGAGAAAGAAGCTCAGGTTAATGACAAAGGGAAAGAGCAGCTTCCCCTTTTCGCAAAAATAATCATTGTTCTCATTACTGCAGGAGGGCTGCTCGCAGCCTTTCTTGTATACTAATAAGACAAGGACTGTGCACGCTTGAACCCAGGCGTGCACTTTTACATACCAAGGAGGTTATGGATATGAAAATACTGATTGTCGGTGCAGGTGCAATTGGCGGCTACTTTGGCGGACGCCTCTTGGAAAAAGGAGAAAATGTCACATTTTTGGTGCGTGAAAAGCGCCAGCAGCAGCTTCGTTCCTTTGGATTGGTAGTGGAAAGCATCCATGGAAATATGCACTTTACAGAACCTAAGACTGTTTTGACAGGAGAAAATGTGGAGCCATATGACGTAATTCTTGTTTCAACGAAGTCCTACCATCTGGAGGGTGCCATCAAGGACATCACACCCTATGTCGGAGACAAGACGATGGTCCTTCCATTATTGAACGGCATTGCGCATGTAGATGCACTTGAAGAGGCATTCGGGACTGAAAATGTAATTGGCGGTTTATGCTTTATCGAAACTACTCTGGCTCAAGATGGAAAAATCATTCAAACAAGCCCAATCCATGACCTTGTTTTTGGTGAGCGAACTGGCGAAAAAACGCAACGGATTTTACAGCTTGAACAAGCGTTCAGCGGAACGAAGGCAAGCTTCCGCCTTTCCGAAAAAATCCAGCAGGAAATGTGGCATAAGTATTTATTCATCACTTCACTGAGCGGCATTACCTCCCTCTTCAGATCGCCAATCGGGCCCATTCGCGATCAAGAACATGGCTGGAATACAATTGAGAAACTCGTGAATGAAGCTGCGGCGATTATGGAGAAAATTGGCGCACCGCTCGCTGAAGGAGCTATTGATGCCACCCTTGGAAAAATGAATGAAATCGGACATGGAATGAAATCCTCCCTGCAGCGGGATATGGAAAAATCACTCCTGACTGAAGCTGATCACCTTTTTGGCTATTTACTGGAGAATGCCAAGAAATCAGGTTTGGAGGCCTCAATTTTATCTGCCATTTATGCAAATGTAAAAGTTTATGAAGGCCTGCTTTTACCTGAAAAAGTCTAAATTGATTCCCTTACGCACAATGCAAAAAATGCCTGAGCCTCACGTAAATCAACGGCTCAGGCATTTTTTAATAGATTTTCGCGTCCTCGAGTCCTCTCATCACTCGTAAAGCCCCTGTTGCCAATGCTTCCATTTCCGTTTCACCAGGGAGGATAAACACTTTTCCCAAAAAACTGATTCTCTTCTTAATTAAGCCTACGATCCTATCTGAATGGGCGATTCCACCGGTAATGATGATTCCGTCCATCTGCCCTTCCAGAACGGTGGCCATCGCGCCAATCTCTTTTCCGATTTGATGTACCATTGCCTTTAATATCAGGCCAGCCTCCGAGTCACCCTCAGCGGCCCGGCTCTCAACGTCTATGAGATTCTTAGTGCCGAGATAGGAATACACCCCACCCTGCTTGGTCATTTTTAGAAGCAATTCTTTTTCAGTATATTTCCCTGAAAAACAAAGCTGTACCAGCTGTTTTGCTGGCAGCCCGCCCGCTCTTTCAGGAGAGAACGGCCCCTCATTTTCTGCATTATTGACGTCTATGATTTGTCCATTTCGCACCGCTGCTACCGATATCCCGCCACCAAGATGGGCAACAACGAAGCTGGCACCTTCCAAATCCTTTCCAAGATGTGCTGCAATTTTACGAGAAACACCTTTGATATTCAGTGCGTGGACATGGCTTTTCCTTTCTATATCAGCCAGGCCGGAAACCCTTGCTTCCGGGACCAGTTCATCCACACACACTGGGTCAACGATAAAGGCCGGTATGTGATGAGAGCCCGCTATTTCTGCTGATATCATTGAACCCAGGTTTGAGGCATGATTTCCATACTTGCCTGTTTCCGCATCATTCAGCATAGAATCATCAACAAGATATGTCCCACTATCCATCGCCTTCAGCATTCCTCCCCGGCCAACGACAGCAGCAAGCCCTGAAGGATTTAAATCCTGATCCCGTAAAGCTTCCATGATGGACTCAAGCCTGTATGGCAACTGGTCTTCCAATTCCGAAAGCTTCATGATTTCTTCATCATGATGGGTAATCGTCTTTTCAAAAAGCAGATTTTCATTTTCATAAACTGCTAGCTTGGTAGAAGTGGATCCTGGATTTACCGCTAGGATTTTCATAATAGCTCTCCTATCTATCAGACGCTGACCGTTGTATTGGATGCGGCAACGACAGCGAGTGCAATCGAGGCCAATTTTGCCTCTGCAGTATCTGACCGTGAGTTCAATACGAGCGGCACTTTCGCACCCAGCACGATTCCCGCCATCGTCCCTTTCGCAAAATACGTGATCGCCTTGCCAAGGAAGTTTCCTGCCTCAATCGTTGGGACAATGAGCAGGTCTGCCGCGCCCTCAAGCTCGCTCTCCAATCCTTTATGGAGAAGCGACTCCCTGCTGATGGCAAGGTCGAGCGGAAGCGGTCCTTCTATCAGCAGTTCCTGGCTATATTCATTTTTTATCACCATGGCCAGATGATCGGCTTCCACGGTCACAGGCATCTTTTCGCTGACTCTTTCATTAGCTGCTAAAATCGCAATCCGCGGCGAGTCGACCCCAATCCTTTCTAGAAACTCGATTCCATTCAAGATGATCTTCTTTTTCTGCTGAAAATCCGGCGCTATATTGATGCCGCCATCACTCATACTGATCAGCCGATCTGCCCCCGGGATATCGAAAACAGAAAGATGGCTGATGACTGTGCCAGTTTTTAAATTAAGCTCCTTATGCAGCACCCCTTTTAAAAATGGCGTGCTATTCACGAAGCCTTTCATGATAATCTGCACATGTCCCTCGCTAGCCAGTTTAGCAGCAACAAACGCATTCTCCTTTTCTGTATAGGCAGGATGAACAGGATAGTCCTCTACAGAAAAGTCTATTTCCCTCGAAAGTTCAAAGATCTTCTGCGGGTCGCCGACTAGATAAGGTTCGATGATGCCGATTTCTACAGCTGTTTTAACCGCTTGAAGCACATCCAGGTCGTGCGCTGCTGCAACGCTCATTTTTACAGGCGGCCTTGTTCGTGCAATATCAATGACATCTGTAAAGCTTTTATAGCGCATGCTTATCACCTCCTGTTGTTCTGAATACGGCTGATCTTTTCAATCTTCTCTTCTATCCAGACATCGTAAGCCCTTACATATTTTTATTATAAAGACTTCACCTGCTGCTTACGGTGATATATCTTACACTTTTATGGCAATTCGAACTGGAAAAAATCATTGAAAATTTCCAGTTCGCCAATAAAATTTGATTTTCGCCAATAAACGAGGGATTATCGCCAATAAATTTATTTTTTCGCCAATAAACTTGTGAACTTCGCCAATAAAATCGATTTTTCGCCAATAAGATGATCCAGCAGGGGAATTATCATTAAAAATAAACGAAAAAAGAACCAAAACAGCAGCTTTGGTTCTTTTCATCACAATTATTTTATTGAATACCTGGAAACCAGCCTGGTGTATTGATGATTGCCTGCCATAATGGATCAGGAACGACAAGCCGGGCCTGTGCTCCTGGGTCGATCTTTGTTTCAATTTCATCTTCACGGCCCGTTCCAACTTTTTCTACCCAATCTGGATCAATGATCAGTTCGCGGCCTAAGGCAAGCAATGGGACTCCTGTACCAAATGCTTTGATTACATCTTCTGCACTATATAGTGAACCAACGCCGATGACTGGGACTTTGCTGCCGACCCGCTCGTGGATGATTTCCATTCTGGAACGATCATCGTCGACACCCCGTCTTGGCTTCGACCAGAAATCATTTAAAGAAACATGCAAATAGTCCAGATCCTTGTCTGCCAGGGCATCTATCAACTCCAGAGTATCTGCCATCGTAATACCCGGCTCCTCAGGCTCTTCCGGCGAAAATCTGTATCCGACAATAAACGGTTCCTTTGCATGCTTTGCGGTCACTCTTTTTACCTCATCAACAATCGCCAATGGAAATGCCATTCTTTTTTCCAGGGAGCCTCCCCATTGATCATCACGTCTGTTTGAATGAGGTGAAAAGAATTGCTGAATCAAATAGCCGTTGGCTCCGTGGATCTCGACACCATCAAAGCCTGCTTCAATTGCCCGGCGTGTTGTCTCGCCGAACGCGGCAATAATGTGTTCAATTTCCTCCCCAGTCAATGCTCGTGGTGCTTTCGCATTGTTACGCTCTGACTGAACATCGCTCGCACTGACGATATCACCGTTTGGCACAAGCTCAGGAGGACACTCACGGCCGCCGTGGAAAATTTGCAGCACTGCTTTAGCACCTTCAGCTTTAATCGCAGCTGCCAGCTTCTTAAGGCTTGGGATCATTTCATCGGTATCGGCACCGAATTCTCCATGAAACCCTTTCCCATTTCGGGTTACATATGTACACGCAGTTATTACCATGCTGACGCCTTGCGATCGGCGGGCGTAGTATTCTGCCTCTGCTTCTGTCACAGTTCCATCCTCGTTCGATGAAAAATTGGTCATCGGAGCCATGACAAGTCTATTTTTCAGCTTAATCCCATTCCGAAAAGTAAAAGTTTCAAATAATGGTCTGTATTTTTCATTCATGAATGTACTCCTCCTTCTTTAGTTTACGAAAGTGTAATAGCCTAAACGGTCTTCTGTTAAACATCCAGATTATTATTTACAATCTGTTCGAAAAAATGTCCGTTAACGACGACAAAATAAAGATACTCTGCTATTGCAGAATGTCTACATGTCTCATATTTTTATGAAGCAACTCTTCCATTTCCTTGACTGGAAGCGGCCTGCTGAAATGATAGCCTTGTCCGACCTTGCAGCCATTTTTGAGTAAAAATGAAACCTGCTCCTGTTCCTCGACGCCTTCAGCAATAACATCGAATTGCAGATTATGCCCCATGTCAATGATGGTCTTGACCATCGCTCCCTGGTTGGAATGGTGGATGATATCGTCAACGAAGGATTTATCGATTTTTATTTTATCTATTGGAAAATGTTTTAGTAAGCTTAAGGATGAATATCCGGTGCCAAAATCATCAATCGCAAGCGTAATGCCCAGCTCCTTCAGCTGACCAAGGATCAACGCTGTCTTCTCACTGTTCTGCATGACGCTTTCTGTAATTTCAAAATCAAGAAACTTTGGAGACAGCTGCGTATCGCTCAGCACCTGTTTTACACTATCAATGAAACGATCTTCCTGGAGCTGTCGCACTGAAATATTGACTGACATCGGTATCGGGCTATAGCCTTTCTCCTGCCACGCTTTGTTTTGGAATGCCGCATTTTCCAGCACCCATTTCCCAAGCGGGACGATCAATCCCGTTTCCTCAGCAAGGGAAATGAATTCAGCTGGTGAAATAATCCCTTTCTCCGGATGGATCCAACGCACAAGTGCTTCCACACCAATGATTTCCCCAGTTTCCAGATGAATCTGTGGCTGATAATGAAGTGCTAGCTGATTTTGCTCCAGCGCTTTCCTCAGGCCGTTCTCCAGCTCCATTTTACGTGAGGAAAGACCGTGGAGCTGGTTCGTGTAAAACTGGTAATTGTTCTTCCCGCTATCCTTTGCGAGATACATTGCCGTATCCGCATGCTTGATCAGTGTTTCCTCATCCTGGCCATCTTCTGGTGCCATGCTGATGCCAATACTTGGGGTCACAAAGAATTCCTGGCCTTCGATTGTAATTCCCCTACCAAATTCTTCAAGAATCCTATCAGCGATTTTACTGACTTGATCTTTCCCAAGATCTTTAAGGACGATGATGAATTCATCACCGCCTTGGCGTGAAACAAGGCCTTGCTCTTTGACTGCATTTTTCAGTCTGCTCGCGACGACCTTTAACAATAAGTCGCCAAAACGGTGGCCCTTTGTATCATTGATAATCTTGAAACGGTCAAGGTCAAGGAACAGTATAGCGACCCTTTCATTCCCTTTTGATAGCGAATCTTTCAGGTGCTTCCTGACCATGTTCCGATTCGGCAGACCGGTAAGCACATCGTAGTAAGCCATATATTTGATGGTTTTTTCCGCCTTTTTCCGCTGCGTCAAGTCCCGGCCGACAATCTGTTCAGCCATCCTTCCTTCATATAAAATCGGCATCGCCGACATCTCTACCTCGATTGCTTGTCCATCCAACTGGGTTGCCTTGAATTCGAACCACAATTTTTCTTCAAATTCTTCGCCTATTGTCAACTCTCGGTTTTTTATATGAGAAAGAACTTCAGGCGGGATCAGCCTTGAAATCGGCTGCCCGACCAGTTCTTCGGGGCTTTTCGCTTTAAAAAGCTTGCAGCCGGCTTCATTGATATAATCCAGCTTCCCTCTGCTGTACACCGCGATCAAATCAGGGGACATTTCCACAAGGCTGCGATATCGTCCCTCACTTTCCTTTCGGTTGGTTATATCGAAAAGGACACTCGTAAAATCCACGAAGTTTCCGTTCTCATCAATGACAGGAATGCCTCTGTCCTGGATCCAGCGCACCTCTCCATCAGGCCGTATGATCCGATAGATACTGGTGACTGCTTCCCCTCTCGACAATCCCTCTTCCCTTTGCGCTAAAATGTGGATATCCTCAGGGTGAATGACCTTTTTCCATAGTGTATTATCGTGATAAAATTCCTCAGATGAATGTCCGTATAATTTTTCAATTCCACTTGTGATCAGAAGTGTGTCCGTCTTCAGGTCATGGGACCAAATTGCAACATCCAGGGTATCAAATATGTTTTTCAGCCGTTTTTTGTGGCCATCCAGATCCTCTGCTCCAGTTCTTAATCCTTTAATCACAAGGAAGACCACTGAGATGTAAACAATGGACACGGCCAGATCAATCAAGAACCCTTCCATTTCACTAATGGAAAAATAAAACGAAGTTGACCAATCAACCAGCTCCGCTAACAGAAGAAATATAATTATCGAAAAGCCGGTCAATCGTTGTATCTTTCCTTCATTGCCCATTTAAAATAGATCCTCCTGTACCACACCGCAATATCTGTTGGAAATTTTAAAAAGTTCTACTACTAAAATAACAAACAACCGCAGTAGGGCACAACGAGATTATTACAAATGACACGGAAAAATGATGAATTTTGTCATTTCCTGTCTAAAAAAACCATATGACTCTATAGTGCGATTCCCAGCACTGTAGATAGTTGCTGTTTTTTCTCATTCAGATAGATTTGGTCAAGTTCCTTCAACTCACTTGAATCGAACTTTTGCATGCTGTAAATATACAGCTCCCATACGTGCTTCTTCAAGGATTCATCCGCCGTTTTTCCAATCAGCAGATAAGCGTCAATCAAAGCAGTAAGAATGGAAAAGTCCTGGCTCCCATAATGGACAATTTGATAAAAGGATAAATATAAAATATCCATCGTGCGTTTCTGCTTCCCGATTATTCTTGGCTGCAGACCTTGATCATAATAAGCTATATACCGTCCGTTGGAACGGACTCGACAAAGATGCGACAATGCCATACCTAAATAGGAAATACAGACTCTGGCGGTATTCGGGTCATTAACAGCAGGTGAGATGGCCCTCAAGGCTACCTCCACGATCTTCTGGAGCGCAAATTCAGGATCCTGGATTGATGACCGTTCTTTCCCCAGCCTCAAGTATTGATTCAAGATAGCTTCAATATCCTCATCCACCTTGCCACTATGGTGGACCCTGAAGGCAATGCTGTCTTCTGTCAGAAAATCACCGTTCAGGAAATTGGCTTCAACCCCAAGTTCGTTTTCAGTTGCATATCCCAATAGTCCCTGATAGTCCGTCAACTGGACATAACCGAACCCTCTGCATTTTACATCCCGAACAAATTCATAGGTGAAACCTGCATCCTTCCTGTCATCAATCACGTTTGTGTATTCACTATCCAGTGTCTCCTCCTGCCTTTTGATAACTTTTAATGCGCCTTCCGTAATCTCCCTGATCAGCGTACTGACCTGGACGGATGTGGCGACATTATGGATAAAATAGGCGAAGAATGCGAGACAAATGAACGCAATGACAACTCCAACTGTAGCCGAGATCACCTCGCTCTCATACCAAGTCTCACTCATGAACAGGAGCGACAGAATGGAGTAGACAAAGCCTCCCATGAAGATACCAAGCACCCGCAGCGTAACAGGATCTTCAACGAAATTACTCAGTGTCCTTGGGGAAAATTGAGATGAATATGTAGTCAGCACAACCATGATGGTTGAAAAAGTAATCGTCGTCATCGTAAGCAAAGCACCAGAAATTGAACCCAAAATCGTCTGGGCCAAATCTACATTCGTCAGCAAAAACGAAGGAACTATTCCCTGTGCCAGTTCATTGTGATCAATATAAATCACGGCCAATGCCAGCAGGAAAGCCACCACACTATAAATAACCGGCTTCAGCCACATACTTTCCCTAATTCGCAAAACAACTTTTCTCACCAAAGCTTCCCATCCCCTCAGTTACCAACTCTTTCCTTACTTATTTAGACCATTTCGGGGATCTTTAATCCTTTATTGAGCGAATCCACCAAAACTCTTCATCAACAGGAAAACAAAAAACCTTGCTGCAGGAGGCAAGGTTCCCATTTCAATTCGCATATCCCACAAGCTCCATAAAACCCCTTCCGTGCAGCGGCCTGCTCTTTCCATCAGACAGCTTTTCCCTGCCGATTACTTTACATGTTCCTTCCCAAATAGCCTGTATGGGGCCAATGATCAGCATTTCCTGGTTAGGGAATTCTGCTTCGACATGAAGTTCTATGCCGAAATCGGGAATGCGAATCTCCCATTCTACTGGATACCTGGCATTTGTCTTCAGGCTTTTCCAGTACTTTATTTTTTGAAAAGATATGTTCCTTGTAAAACGAATACTTCCGTCCTTTTCAATGACATTCGCCATCGGCTTACCGGATGACATTTGATTGAGCAGCAGCTCACGACCATCGCTAAGCTGGATCCCAAACCAGTCCCAGCCTGCTCCTTTTACTAAGGAATAATCACGCCCCCATTGATGGTCAAACCAGCCGGTGCCGCTTACATTTTCTGTTACCGAAGATAGATTGATTCTTCCATTCACAGAATTCCTGGTAGTAGAGTAATAGTACAAATCATCAGGCTTTCCATCACCGCCTATCATTGCCACAGGCTTCATTGGTGTGAATTCAAGCCCCACTTCTGAATTCCCTTCTTTCAAAAGCACCTCGAAGCCAATAGCCTCTTCCCCTTTGAAGCTAAGCTTGTGGCTTCCATAAGTCAATTCAGGGGGATGCTGATTGATTCTCGCAGTCTCCAACATTTTATGAGGTGCAGGTATATCGCCCTTAAGCAATTGTTTATATAATCTCCAGATCCTTTTATCAGCAGGATGGAGCACTAGGTAAAAAGGCAGATACATGGCTAGCATCGCAAGCCTCACCTTTGAATCGAAACTTGAAAAATTGAAGCGCTTTTTCCTGTTCAGGTCGATCAAAGTATGGATGATATAATGCCCTTTGCCAATCTCAAGCTCGCCTACGCGGAAAAAAGATGCCATCACCGCATACCTGCCGCCTCTGTCCCCCTTCAAAAAAGAGAAAAAATACCACCATTCAATATTTGAGTCTCCGTGTGGCCCAGCATCCTTTGGCAGTGAAATTCTGTCTAACCTTTCGTCATTCATCCCAGCACACACCTTCTGTTTTTTAGTAAGGTATGCACGGGACAGTAAAAAAGCATCAAAGAAGTCATTCCCTTCTTTGATGCTTTTCTTTACCCTTCTATTATCTCTTTCAATTTTCTTAGGTCCTTCCTATTTGCTTTTTTCATCATCGAAGCCATAAAAGGTGAAACCAGTTTTGAAAAACCTGATGGCTCCCCCTGGTTCCTCAGTGTCATCCTTGTTGTGTTTGAATCAATTATAGTCCATATATATGTCGTCTTCATAGGAAATGGGCCTTCTGAGGTTTGCATCGCCAATTTTTTGCCCGGTACATACTCTATGACCTCATAGACATATGACAGTTCCCGGCCAAGGAACTTTGCCTTGAAAGCGATTTTCGAACCCAGATTCAGCGGTTTCTCTGTAAGCCATTCAGCACGATCAATATTCACATACCATTCGGGGGCGTTATCAGGATTCGCTGCATATTCTGATACCGTTTCAACCGGGGATTTAATTACTATTTCTGTCAGGACGTCTACCAATATAGTTCCTCCATATCCAAGCATTTTTTTACATTATAATATAAATCGCACCGAAGTCACTGTATGTATTTATTATGGCTGACATTAGGAAAGCTTGAAAATGTATCTGCAGTGGAATATCCTTAAATATATACTTCATATTTAAGGATGGGATTACCCTGCGTATCAATAAATTCATCAGCGAAACAGGAAAAACTTCGAGGCGCGGAGCTGACCGTCTCATCGAGGAAGGCCGCGTGACAATCAATGGAAAAGTAGCGAAAATCGGCAGCCAGGTTGAGCCAGGCGATGTCGTTAAGCTTAATGGCGAAGAGATCAGGGTGGCGCAAAATTATGTATATATTGCTTTGAATAAACCGGTCGGTATCACAAGTACGACGGAAAGGCATGTGAAGGGCAATATCATCGACCTCGTCAATCACCCGCTGAGGATTTTCAATATTGGACGACTTGATAAGGATTCCGAAGGCTTAATTCTTCTTACGAATGACGGGGACATCGTCAATGAAATCCTCCGGGCTGAAAACAAGCATGAAAAGGAATATATCGTTTCTGTGGACAAACCGATCACCCCAGAATTCGTCAAGGCGATGTCAGAAGGAGTGAGGATCCTTGGGACAAAAACACTTCCAGCTAAGGTTGTCCAACTATCAAAATACGAGTTCAATATCATCCTTACACAAGGATTGAACAGGCAGATCCGCCGCATGTGCGAAACCCTCGGATATCAAGTTGTCAGACTTCAGCGTATCCGAATCATGAATATCCATCTCGGGAACCTGCCAATTGGTCAATGGCGTGATTTGAATAAGAAAGAAAAAAGGCAGCTTTTCAGCGACCTGGATTACGAGCCTAAAGAATGGTAAAAGGATGAGCGACTCCGCTCATCCTTTTTTATGTTGATCGCTATTTCTTATGTCGAAGCTGTCCTATGTGGCCTTTCCCTGCAGAAGCGATAAATCCTACCGTAAACAGACTAAGTCCATCCCGGCAGCACTATGGCATGCAATGCATTTTCAGCCCCTCTTCTGTTACAAAAATTTAATGAATAAGTACTTTTTTCCTCCTTTTAAAATTAGAATTAGGAAACAAAAGGAATCTCTGAAGAGGTGAAGATTTATTAAGCATCCTTCTGGCCGGGGCAAAGGATACGATTCTTTTTTTACACAAATATATTTAGTATACAAACTATATTTACACAAACCAGTTTAATATGATATTATTTTTAAAGGCACTAAGGAGGACTTGATTATGGATTACTCTATGGATAAAGCAATCGGCTCTGCTTCGGTTCGGTTGAGCAAGAGACTGACGCGGATCATTAACTTATACTTAAAGCCTTATCAAATTACAACGGAACAATGGAGTGTGCTGCGCACTTTGAGCGAGTCCGATGAGATTTCCCAAAAGGAATTATCGCTTCGATCCGATAAGGATCAGGCAACTTTGACAAAAATTTTGGATTTGCTCGTCAAACAAGAAAATGTTGAAAGAATCGCAAATCCTCTGGACCGGAGATCTTTCCTGGTGAAGATCACACCAAAGGGCGCCAGAATCGCTGCGGAAGTGACTCCTTATCTGGAGGAGATTTTTACGAAGATTACACATGGAATTGATGAGGAACGCCTTGAGATATTCAGGAATGTTTCACTCATCCTCGAATCCAATATCGAGAAACTTTTGGAGGAAAACAAATAGAAAGAAGGCAATAAAGTGAATACATCCAAGTTATGGACAGCACAGTTTACGGCCATTGTGATAATGGCTTTTTTATTTTTCCTATGCCTGCAGCTTTTAACTGCCGGCTTCCCCGCTTTCATCACGGACATTAAAAACAATCCTGCCCAGGGAGGCCTGATGACAACTGTCTTTATGGTTTCCGCCATTGCAATCCGGCCTTTTGTTCCTTCCTTGATGCAGAAGATGGACAATAAGAAATTAAGCCTTATTTCTCTTGGCTTTATTGCCGTTTCTGTAGCCCTGAGCTTTGGTCAGGATTCACTGGTTCTGCTGCTCCTGCTCCGTATTTTCCACGGCATTGGTTTTGGGATCATCACGACGATATTCTCGACCATGGCAACGAATATCATCCCTGCCCACCGATTGGGCGAGGGAATTGGCTATTACGGAATGGCCACCAGTGTAGGGACAAGTCTTGGACCGATGCTGGCGCTGGCTTTGCTGCAGGTGTTTTCGTTTAACCTGCTTATCGTTCTTTCGGTTGGACTGACTCTCCTTACCTTGCTTTTGAACCTTTTTATTAAAGATCCGCGTAAACCAGCTAAAAAGATGGCGACAATCCAGAAAGGCCATTTTAGGGAGCATGCCTTTGACCGCCATGCTTTTACACCAGCAATTCTTACAGCGTTTTTCTCCATTACGCTTGGCGGAGTGGTAAGCTTTCTGCGGGAGTTAGGCAAAGAGGCGGGCTTAGGGGCAACAATCTCACTGTTCTTTCTTGTTCTGACAATTGTGATGGTCGTCATCAGGCCGTTCTCCGGAAGGATATATGATCGATTTGGACACAAATTCATCATCTACCCTGCTGTAATTTCGGGGATCATTGGGCTGACACTTTTGGCCGTCACCCAAAATACCATGACACTTCTAATCGCTGCGGTATTTTACGGGCTGGCATACGGGACAGTAGCACCGACTCTTCAGGCACTTGCGGTAAGCGCGGTGCCAAAGGAGAAACAAGGAACAGCAAATGCGATGTACTTCTCCTCCATGGATCTGGGAATGGCTTTAGGTTCATCTGGACTGGGGCTGCTCGCAGCCTACACAAGTTACCATTTCATTTACGGATTCTCGGTCGTGTTCCTGGTTGGACTGCTGCTTGCCTACACTCTCATTTTCGTTCTGAAAAAGAAGCCTGAAGATCGATTTGTTAAAACATCAGAAGAAATTGGATATTAAAAAACACGGTGGAAACATTTCCGCCGTGTTTTTTGCCGTTCATAAGGGAACATGAACCTTGGATATTCCTGATTTTTTGGATATATTCCTGAATCCAGGCTATTTATTCCTTAATTTTTGGATTTATTCCTGAATTTCAGCTTGGTATTCCTTAATTTTTATATTTATTCCAAATCAGCAAACCTTTAATATTTATCTTTATTTTCCCGCCTGACCTCGTGCCTGCTGATATACAGCCACATGCCGATATATGTCAGGAATAGCAGCACCAGAAACACCGGTGCTGACAATACATTCTGTATCAACAAGTTAAGTCACCTCTTTTACTTTAGGCTATCCAGCGGAAACGGAAAAAATAAATAAAAAATGATCGCAAGCGGGACTGAAATGATCCATGCGATCACCGGCTTTCGGTAGTGTATCCATAGGACCACAAACAAAATTAAATTCAGCCAAATGTTATGCCAGCTGTTCCAGCCATTATCATATACGTACATCCCTCGGTGAGCGAATAGAGCTTCGATAATTGTGTAAAAGGTAACCCATATACCAACATAGATCACCTGGTTTCTTCTTGTTGCCGGAAACCGCTGAAGATAGATCATCAACCCTACCGGACAAATGAAAAACGTAAACGCGATATTGATGATCGAGTGGTTCAGCCAATCAGCTGTGATTCCGCGGAATGCCCATAGAGTGTGATTATAATAAAGAGTGTTGTATAGAAGGTTGACCATCATAAAAAACAAGATGGTTGAGTACTGTTTCTTCCATTGTGACCAATCAACAAATTTATAAGCGAAAAAAATCCAGACTGCGATTACCAGTAATAGATACATATACCTCTCTCCCCATAAACCCTGATTTTATCAGTTATTACCGGGAGAAGCTTTTTTATACAGTCTCTTTATATAACTTGATACTATATTTGACCTAAACAAAAATCCCTGCACCAATTGGGCAGGGATTTTTAATGAGTCATGTATTTGAATAGTTTTTTCTGTTTCAGGTACTGTTCTTGTGCTTCGCCTACCGTGATTTCTTTAAAGGTGATCTTTGTTCCAGGCATCGCCTGTGCAAGCAGCGGAATATCAACAGAGACCACGGTAGCAATCCGGGCATACCCACCGGTTGTCTGCCGGTCTGACATGAGGATGATCGGCTGCCCGTTGGCCGGCACCTGTATCCCTCCAAGCGGGATGGCATCGGATATGATGTCAGAACCGCCGATTGTCTCCAGCCTGGGGCCTTCAAGCCGATATCCCATTCTGTTAGATTGTGAAGTTACCTTATATTCACTTGATAAAAAACGATCCTTTTCAGCCTCTGCAAATTTATCCTGGTGGGGCCCGATGATCACACGAATTTCAATCTCCTTCGCGTACTCAGGAATCAGGCTTTTATGTAGAAAGCGATTTTTCCTGACAAAGGGGTTCCCGTATATTAAATCTCCCGCCTCCAGCGCACGGCCTTTGAAGCCGCCCAGCTTTCCATTTATAAAGGTCGACTTGCTGCCTAATACGAGCGGAACATCGATTCCACCGGCAAAACTTATGTATGCTCTTGCACCGCTATTAGCTGTTCCAAACGAAAGGATATCTCCTTTTTTTAAAACAAAGCTTTTCCACATCGGCGCTTTGCTGCCATTCACCATCGGCTCAAGGTCACCCCCGCAGATGGCGATTGAAGCCTCAGCCAAGGCTTCAAGCCTCGGTCCGATGACAGCTGATTCCAGCACCGCTTCTCCAAACGAGTTTCCGACCAACAGATTGGCCATCTGCATGGAGTAAGGATCCATCGCTCCAGAAGGACTGATGCCATACTGCTGATAGCCTGTTCTCCCAATATCCTGTACAGTTGTCTGCAGGCCAGGCTTGAGGACTTTGAAAAGAGGCTCTGTCATCGGGTATCCCAGCCTTTGCCGACTTTAATTCCTTCTGCTGATAAAGCAGTTTTCAATTTCACAGCAAAATCCAATGCCTGTGGTTCATCGCCATGGATGCAGATTGTATCTGCCTTGATGTCAATTACAGTTCCGTCAATAGCCTCAACTTTTGCCTCCTTCACCATCCGGATCACCCTTTTGATGGCAACATCTGCATCATGGATCATTGCATTGGCCTGGGAGCGGGGTGTCAGACTGCCATCAGCCTGATAGGTACGGTCTGCGAACACCTCTCGAGCCACAATGAGCCCCTTTTCTTTTCCAGCCTTAACCAGCCAACTGTTTGCCAGGCCGAACAGCACCAGGGACGAATCGACATCAGCGACTGCCTGCGCAATTGCCTCAGCTACAGTTTTATCCTTCACAGCCATATTGTACAGTGCACCATGCGGCTTCACATGAGCTACCTTTGTACCGCAAACCTTCGCTGCTGCTGTCAGTGCGCCAATTTGATAGACTGTCAAATTGTATATTTCCCCGGCATCAAGCTTCATTTCTCTCCTGCCAAAGCCGTGCAGGTCTGGGAAGCCGGGATGGGCGCCGATTTTCACTCCATATGCTGCGGCCATTTTCACGGTTTCCATCATGACATTATGGTCGCCAGCATGGTATCCACAGGCAACGTTGGCGGAAGTGATATGTTGCAATACTTCCTTGTCATTCCCAATTTTATATAATCCATAGCTTTCTCCCAAATCACTGTTCAGATCAACTGATAACACTTCTCCATCACCCCTTGTTGTAAGTCTTCACCTGATAATCTCTCCCCATTTGCTTTATCGCAGTAAATTGCTCCTGATTGATTGGCACAAATTTTATATAATGCCCGGAACTGAACAAAAATGGGTTTTCTTTTTCATGATCAAAGAAGGAAACAGGTGTGGTGCCGATAATTCTCCAGCCAGATGGAACGTCATCAGGATAGATACCAGTCTGGTTCCCGCCAATCCCGACAGCACCAGGGATCACGCTCTTCCTGGGAATCTCAAGTCTTGGAACAGCCAGATTTTCCGGCAAGCCTCCAAGATACGGGAACCCCGGCATGAATCCCATCATATGGATGAGGTATTCCCTATTTGAATGCAGATGAATGACTTCCTGTTCGTCGAGGCCATGGTATTCAGCGACATACGCCAAATCCTGTCCCCACTCGCCTCCATAACAGACAGGGATTTCATAGACTAACGGCCTGTCTGGTTCAGATTGCCAAGTGGACTTGCCGACACTTTCCAGCTCAGCTTTGAGAGAATCATAGGTGATGACTTCTGGTTGATAATAAATAGTCAGGGACGTATAGGCTGGCACCCATTCTACAATGCCTCTAACCTTTTCATTTTCCAATTTGTTAACGAAGAGTTGTATTTGCCTATTCGTTTTTTCATTAATTTCATTACCAAATGACAACACTACCGCCAAGTCACCCAGAGGAGAGATTACAAACTCCATGCCAACCCTCCTTTTCTAAAAATGTTAAAGTACTTTCTCTTACTCCCGCACTCCAACCATGGCACAGGTTTTAACAATTGCCTTCAATGCTTGAGTCATTGTTTCCTGGGGCAATGAAGGCAATGATGGATTAAGTGCTGACATTTTAGTCGATGCAGGAAAATGGATAAATCCAGCCTTGATGTGCAGATTATTTTTCCGGATATGATTTAAAACAGCATATAAGGTGTTATTGCATATAAATGTACCGGCACTGTTCGACACCGCAGCAGGAATGTTCATTTCCTTTAGGTTCTTCTCAATAAGACGGTTGGGCAAGGTTGCGAACAAGCCGTCCGGTCCCTCTTCGTCGATCATTTCATCTGTTGGGATCTTGCCTTTATTATCTGGATAAGGATCACCGGAACCTGTATCCTTCACATTGATCCCGATTCGCTCTGGAGTAATCGCCGCCCTGCCTGCTGCCAGTCCACAGGAAATCACTACATCAGGCTGGATATCGCCGATCTTATTGATTAACACTTCCGCACACTCATCGTAATTAACCGGCAATAGGATCGTGGAGATTACCACATTTTCAATTTCAAACTTTTCAGCTTCCAGCAACAATTCCTTAGTTGGATTAATCTTCATTTTGCCAAACGGCTCAAAGCCGGAGATAAGAACTTTCATGTAGCAGACCTCGTTTCTCAGTTTTTATATGTAATATGATGTATTAAAAATTCTACTATAGTTAACTCTGGATATATACCTTTTAAACTCGTAAAATTGGGTTTAATCCAAATATTCCAATAAATATAGGTGATCAAATGGAAATAGAATACGGCAAAGCAAACGGACCTGAATTACAGGAGATTTTTAGCATGGCGGGTGTTAATAGATCAGAGGCTACGAGGATTCAGGCAGATGATAACAAAGAAAAGATGATAGCATCCTATAAGGATTCCCTCGAACATGGAGCTTACTTCCTTGTTGCCAGAAGTCAGGAGTCTTTGGCTGGCTGGGTACTGATCGACCGAAGCCTGGACTGGTTCACGCATAAGGAGATCGGCTGGATCAATGATGTGTATGTAAAACAAGAGTACAGGCAGAATGGTATCGCAAAATCTTTGATTGAACAAAGCCTGGTGGAATTCAAGCACCTTGGCTATGATGATGTCCGACTGAATGTCTTTTCCTTTAACGAAAAAGCCATTCACTTGTACGAAAAACTTGGATTCAAAGACGTCAGCAAATTGATGCGGATTGAACTATAGGCACAATTTACCCATCCAATGTAAATGAAACTAAGAAAATATAACTGAATAAATTCATAATTCCATTACTCTTTTTAAACAGAAATGACATAGGCGCTAAACATTTCTCCGCTAAACTAGCATTGTTACATAAATTATGCGGAGGAGATGGAGAAATGAAGAGAACATTAATCGGAACAGGATTTGCACTAACCCTAATGCTGAGTCCATTCCAGCAGGCACTAGCTGCCGAACCTACAACAGGTGAATTAAGGCAGTTCGACACTGTCGCCCACCGCGGGGCTGCAGGTTATGCACCAGAAAACACAATCGCCGCATTTGATAAGGGACTGGAAATGAAGGCTGATTACATTGAAATTGATGTTCAGCGCAGCAAGGATGGCGAATTGGTTGTCATTCATGATACTACTGTAGATCGGACAACAGATGGCACTGGCAAAGTTGGCGAGCTGACAATTGAAGAACTACGCAGCCTTGATGCCGGGAGCTTCAAAGGCGAGCAATTTGCCGGTGAAAAGATTCCTACCTTCGATGAAATACTCGACCGCTATCACGGGAAAATTGGCATATTGATAGAATTGAAGGCACCTGAGCTTTATCCTGGAATCGAAGAAGCAGTTGCGCATGAATTGAAGGAAAGAAACCTGGACAAGCCGCAAAATGACAAGATTATCATCCAATCTTTTAACTTTGAATCCATGAAAAAGATGGATGCATTGCTTCCAAAAGTACCGATTGGCGTCTTAACCTCTTCAAGTCTCCATACAACGGAAGCCGCCCTTCTGGAATTCGCAAAATACGCTGATTTGTTCAATCCAAGTTATGGACTCGTTTCAAAGGAACTTGTCGATAAAGTCCACAGTCTTGGAATGGAGATCCAATCCTGGACAGTACGAAGCCCGGAAGCAGCTCAATTCCTGATTGATATGAAGGTGGATGGCATTATTACGGATTACCCGGATTATGTCGATCCTCGCAATTAATATAAAAAACCTGTCTTGATTTAATTAGTGGTCATGACCCCGTCAAGTAGACAAGACAAAAAAGCTACGCAGCTAACGCGTGTCGATACTCAATCGGCGCGCGTTTCTTTAATTTCTTTTGAGTCCGTTTGTAATTGTAATGATAGATGAATTCTTCGATTGCTTGCCGTATTTCCTCTTCTGATTTACACTGTGCTATATACAACTTTTCGGATTTGAGATGTGAGAAGAATGATTCTACGCATGCGTTATCAAGGCAGTTTCCTTTGCGAGAGTGGCTGCCCTTGACGCCGAATGTCTCTAACCTATTGTTGTATGTCTTGGACGTATACTGGAAGCCTTGATCCGAATGGAGAACGGCTCCAGCTACGTCCTTTTTATTTGTCCATTCATCAACAGTTTTTAATACGAGTTCTAAATCATTTCGTTTGGATATTTGCCATGCCACGATTTCATTGTTGAATAGATCTTGAATGACCGACAGGTAATAAAACTCTTTGCCGTCAGAAACATATGTGATATCTGTTGCCATTTTCTGATTTGGACCCACCGCTTTGAAATTTCTCTTTAGGCGATTTGGACATATAACTGAAGGTGTATGGCCATGGCGTTTCCTTTTCTTCCGGATCACCGACTGTATGCCCATCTCCTTCATCAACCTGTACACTTTTTTATGGTTGATCAAAAAGTCACTTTCCTTTAACCAATCTGTTATTCGAGGACGCCCGAACTCTGGATGAATAAAATGAATGGCCATTATATGTTCTCGTACATCCTGTTCTTGTTTGAACCTTTCCTCGCGTTGTGGCAGAGTTGCTTTCCACTTATAGTAAGAGGCACGCTTGATTCTGGCGATTTCCATTAACCAGGTGACAGGGTATTTCCCCCTTAACCCTTCAATGATTTCATATTTTGCCTGACGGGTGATGTCTTCTCCTCCTTTACCAGATTTGGATACTGCTTTTTTAAGTATTCTACCTGTGCCTTCAAATAATCTCTTTCTTCTTCCACCGTTTTAAAGTTAGTACGTGGCCTTCCTTTTAAAGGGTTTGATACTCCACGCCGCTCATCAAATGACTGTCCGTTCATCCACTTCTTTACCCATACTTTAAGCTGTGTACAATTGCGGATCCCTAACTCTTCGGCCACTACCTTATAACTTTTAGATCCATTAACGTATGTTAATACTGCTTTCTGTTTGAATTCATTTGTATAACGTTGAAACTGTTGTCCTTTCTTAGCCATAGAAAAATCCCCTCCAAGTATCCATTCTTACCTCCATGGTACCATGGAGGTTTTTTTGAATGTCTACTTAAAGGGGATAATATCATAGGACAGGTTTTTATATTTTTAATAATAAAATTGAATTTATTAATTATTTTTTAAAATTATATTTACATTTTTAATTATGATATATATTATAAGTTTAATAACACCGAAAGGAGGCAGTCATGGCATATCCTGTACTAACAAATTGCCCTGTTTGCAGCCAAACCCTAAAAATCACAAAGCTAAAATGCAATCACTGTGATACAACCATTGAAAATGAATTTGAACTATCAAGACTTGCTTCTTTAACAAAGGAACAGCTTCATTTCGTCGAAATCTTCCTTGTATCCCGAGGAAATATTAAAGAAGTGGAAAAAGAGCTCGGAATTTCCTATCCGACTGTCCGGGGAAAGCTTAACGATATTATCACTGCCCTAGGATATGACACTCAAAAGAAAAATGAAACGGATGAAAAGAAAATTGTTACGATGCTGGAGAAGGGTGAAATATCTCCAGAAGATGCAATCAAACTCTTAAAAGGTGAATAGGAGGAAATTGTGATGAGTGAAGAAATTTCAAGGATATTAACGATGGTACAAGAAGGAAAAATCGATTCCGAAAAAGGTGCCCAGCTGATCGCTGTGCTCAAGGAAAAAGAAACCTCTGTCTTACCTGGCAAACAAAATAAATACTTAGATAAAACACTAAAAATCCGTGTTGTATCCAAGGAAAGTGACAATGTTAATGTCAATGTACCGATCAAGCTAGTAAAAGCCCTTCTCAAAACAGGACACAGCATCGCTTCAAGCATCCCTCAATCCCAACAATACGTCAAAGATCTCGATATCAACATGCTGATCGATGCAATCGAAAATGAGCTGGACGGGAACATCGTTGACATCCAATCAGCAAACGGCGATACAGTTAAAGTCGTCATTGAATAAAACCATGATGAAAATAAAAATCAGAACCTCTAACAAGATTGCATTCTCCCTCCCTATTCCTTACACAATTTTAAAAGCGGCCAGTTCCATTCTTGCATCTGAAAAATTCAGGAACCATATGCACAAATGGGCGGATCAGGATCTTGAACATAGACATGTTCCCGTTGCAATTTTCGATACTATATTGAACAAGCAGCTGATGAATGAAATGATCCGCGAACTGGGCAATCATAAAGGAACCGTGCTTGTTGATGCCCGTTTACATGACGGTACTGAAGTCATGGTAAAACTATAAAACAAAGAAACCCTGACTCCACTCCATTTATAGTGAAGCCAGGGTTTTTATCTATTTTAGAACAATTTTTCAAAGCAAATATACAACTCATGTCCTTCCGGCTTTCCATTCATCATTACTTTTCCGGTAACCTTATAACCCCTTTTTTCGTAAAAGCTGACTGCTCCTTCGTTTCCGGAATATGTATCAAGCCGGAGCGCACCATATCCGTGATCCTTTGCAAAGTCCTCGGCAAACTGCAGCATTTTGCTGCCATACCCGCCGCCCTGTGCAGATGGGTCTACACAGAATGAATGAAGAATCAGCGGCATGCCTTCTGTTTCAGACCAATCAGCATTCTCCCATTCCGGAGCCTGCCACTCGTCGAGAACCATCACTCCAATGGTGTTCTCTCCTTTTTTCAATACAAACAACTCTTCCCCCTGCATTGCGTTCTCAAAATACTCATGGTTGGGATACTGTTCATCCCATTGCAGAATGCCTCTCGACTCAAGGTACTCTTTGCAATCCGCAAACATTGAGCCGATGACAGGCAAATCTTTTTCTGTAGCCCTTTCAATCCGTTCTTCAGCCATTTTCGCGCTCCTTCGATGCCATTATTCACTGTCAGGCGTTGAATTAAAAAAGTTTGCACTCTTGTTCTTCTTCTTTTCCTCGTTTTTCTTCTTATTCATTTTTCCATCGGATTCATAACTTAACTTGAATTGTTTGTCCTTCTTTTCCATCCCGATTCCTCCTAGATTGAAATACTTACAACGCCGTCCTCGCTGATTTAGCTTTTTAAAGAATCTGTTTTGCACATCCGGGCAGCGAAATTCGAGTCGTCCTTACTTAACAGTATTCTGTGCCTTTTTTTACCTCTGAATGCATAAAAAGCACCGGTTTCTAAGGAAACCGATGCTTAACGCTTTAATATGCAAAGGAATGATTGCCTATCTGTTTGGTCACTGTCCTCGTAAAAATCCAGTGATCTGTCGCAAGCTTAGGATTATAATAATAAACAGAACCATAAGAAGGATCCCAACCAAGAAGAGCATCCTTTACAGCCTGGTACGCTGTATCATTCGGCTGAAGATTGAACTGTCCATCATTCACCGCTGTAAAAGCATTTTTCTGAAAAATGACATCATGGACGCTATCAGGGAAGTCAGCAGAATCAACTCTGTTTAAAATCACTGCAGCTACAGCTACTTGTCCCTGATAACTCTCACCCCTGGCTTCTCCATAAACCACATGGGCCATCGTCTCGATTTCCTGGATAAGCCTTAATGTCTTCGGGCCGACGCCTCCAACCTGTTCGAGACCAAAGTCCCTTTGCAGCTCCTTCACCGCTTCAGTAGTAACTGGTCCAAAGTATCCCGTTGTCGCCGCATTAAAATACCCGAGCTTCTTCAAAACCGATTGAACATATGTAACGTCTGACCCGACCGACCCCATTCCGATCGTGGCTGCCTGTGCTCCTGTCTGCCCAAAACCAAGCACAGCCAAAGCACAGAAAGCAGCTGTCAGGCTTTTCAAATACTTCTTCAAAAACTCCACTCCCATTTCTATTCAACTTGTATGTATGATCAACTCCAGCGGTCTTGAAAGTAGCACCTCCTTTTTTTCATATCCATATACATTTCCCGGAAATCAACACTGGAAACTCGTACAAAAGAATGAAATTATATCCTTTTCATAGTGTAAATTTCATATGCCCATATCTTTTTTTACATTCTCAACGTTATTAACATGCACAGTAAAAATATTTAGCTTTACGAAGATTTGTAATTATTTCATAATGGTGTAGAGGATAAAAATAAATGAAACCGAGAGGCATAGATATGTGGAGAAATAAGAATGTCTGGATTTTATTGACCGGAGAGTTTATTGCCGGTTTAGGACTGTGGCTTGGGATCATTGGTAACCTTGAATTCATGCAGGAACAGATTCCTTCTGACTTTTTAAAATCACTGTTGCTTGCCGCGGGATTGCTGGCCGGGATAGCCGTTGGCCCGCTCGCAGGGAGATTGACGGATCAATACAGCAAAAGGACGGTCATGCTGATTTCAGGCTTCGTACGGGTCATCAGTGTCGTTTTCATGCTGATTGCCATTCAAACCAGTTCAGTATGGTGGATGCTTGTATTTCTCGTTTTACTGCAAATTTCCGCTGCTTTCTACTTTCCGGCATTACAGGCAGCGATTCCGCTTGTTGTCGACGAGAAGGACTTATTGCAGCTGAACGGAGTCCATATGAATGTGTCCACATTATCGCGGATTATCGGAACTGCCGCTGCAGGGATTTTACTTGTGGTCATTCCCTTGAATGCTGTGTATCTGCTATCGATGGCGGCATATATCGTCCTTTTCGGACTGACCTGGTTCTTAGATTTTGCCGAAAATAAAAAGGATTCTTCAGTCAAAGGCAGCCAGCAAAAGCAAGGATTCAAAGATGTATTCCCTATCATCGTCAAGCTGCCGATCGTCATGATGACCCTTATTTTGACCCTGATTCCACTCATTTTCCTGGGAGGTTTCAACCTGGTTGTCATCAATATCAGTGAACTCCAGGACAGCAGCGCCATAAAAGGCTGGATCTATACTGCCGAAGGACTTGCCTTCATGAGCGGTGCTTTTTTAATCAAACGAATCAGCTATAAATTCTCACCATACAAAATTTTGTTTGCAAGCTCGATGCTGATTGGCTTCTCCCAGCTAATGCTCTATTTTGCCAATCAGCCAATCCTGACAATCATCTCTTTTCTGATGTTCGGATTTTCTGTAGGCTGCTTCTTCCCGACGGCCGCGACCATTTTCCAGACAAGAGTGCCTAAAGACTTCCACGGCCGTTTCTTCTCGTTCCGGAATATGATGGACCGTGTCTTCTTCCAGGTTGTCCTGTTGATGACCGGATTCCTTCTCGATGCAGTCGGGCTCCAGAATATGAGCGTCATGTTCGGTGCATTGTCGATCGTCATGACCGCAATCTTCTTCCTGGGCTCACGCAATCTAAGAGCCTCCGCGGAAACCGAGCAAAGCATAAGCTCATGAATCACTAACTGTAAAAGCTGCCGCTTGTAACCGGCAGCTTTTATTTTTTAGCATAAAATGAATTAGCAAGTATGGAGAAGCAACGTAATGATTCTATGACGGACACTTTTCTTCTTAAAAATCAAATTTCTGTCTGTCATCATGGGTATTACGGACACTTCTGTTCATAAATATCAAATTTCTGTCCGTCATCGGGACCATGACGGACACTTCTCCCCTCAATCACCTAATTTTTGTCCGTAAGTGAAACTTGTGTTCCTTGCAATCCGTATTATTAGAAAAGGAATTGTTCTGGAGGTGTTTTTGATGACATTATTCATTGGGATCCAGCTGTTTATGATCCTTCTGTTCCTGTTCTTCGGCTGGGCGATTGTGAAAAGGGAATGGTACTGGCTGATATCCAATTTCAATGGCAAACCGAAGGATGAGCAGAAGCAATTAATCATGAATGGCTATCCACAAAGGGTCGGGAAGCTGATGCTCGCCACAGCAGCGGGAATGGTCATTTTGCTGCCTTTAAGCTTTACCTCTTTTCCATATTCGCTGGAAGTCCAGTTTGGCTTCATGATGTTATTCTTACTCGGCGGTCTAGTTTATCTGTCAAAATATGAAGTCAGGGAAAAGCGGAAGCGAAGCTACATCTTCAGTAGCCTTCTCGCCATTGGAACGATTGGGTTTGTCGTCGGCCTTTACATTTTGGGGTATCAGGACTTTGAACTAAAGGACAATGGTGATTCTTTTGAAATTACAGGCATGTATGGCGAGGAATGGGACTACGCAGAAATTCGGCATGTGGAACTTCTCGAGGAAATGCCCGAAGTGACCTGGAAGGAAAATGGCTTCGGCCTTGCAACGTTGGCAAAGGGACAGTTCAAAGTAACGGATTACGGGAGCAGCCTGCTCTTTATCCACAAAGATTCCCAGCCTTATTTATTCATAAAAACGGATCAAGACAAGATCTTTATCAATAGCAAGAATTCTAAACAAACGGCGAAATGGTATGAGTTAGTGACTGAAAAGACTAAATGAGGATGTACCGTGGAAACGGGCATCCTTTCTTTCTGTCTCCCTTAAAAAATTTTAAAAGCCCCCTAAAGTCCAGTTATTGGATTGAAAGGTTCAGGTCATACTGTTTGACTTAATTACTTACTAATAGTAACCTGAATACTGCTTACTAAAAGTAACTACAACTTTGGAGGAATTCAAAATGAACACTTCTGAGACTAGCCTGTCCAGTGTCATACGTGAACGGCGTTCTGTCAGAAAATATGATCCCGACTTCAAGATTTCACAAGAAGAGATTATAGATATTTTAAGAGAAGCTGCCCTGGCACCTTCTTCAAGCAATCTCCAGCCATGGAAGTTTCTCGTCATCCAGGACGAGGAAACCAAACAAGAACTAAGAATGATTGCCAATAATCAGGAGCAGGTCGAAACTTCTTCAGCGGTTATTGCGGTTCTAGGCGACAGAGAAATGTACCGTAATGGCGAAAAAGTATACCGCAGTTCATATGAAGCTGGCTATATGGACGAATCAATAATGAACAGAATGATTGAGAACACCAATAAATTATACTCTTCTGCACCTGTTGCGATAAGGGAGAACATCGCGTCTTTCGATACCGGACTTGTTACGATGCAGCTTATGCTGATTGCCAGAGCCCGAGGTTATGATACTGTTCCAATGGGCGGATTCAACAAGCAGCAATTCATCGAAAAATTCAACATTGATGAGCGCTATATGCCTGTCCTCCTGCTGGCTCTTGGAAAGGCTGCTTCACCTGGGCACCCAACGACCCGCATTCCAGTCGAGGAAATCGTGGAGTTTATATAAGAGTATAGAAAAGAACTAGTCCTCAGACTAGTTCTTTTTATTAGGGATTTCACAGCCATCGTCATCACAAATCATTTCATCATCGCTGTTCAAAACGGTAATTTCATTCTCGGCAATAACCTTTTTCAATGACTGGACGATCACATCCGTCGGCTGTGCGCCTGTAATGGCGTATTTCTTATTGATAAGGAAGAATGGCACACCAGTAATGCCATACTGCTGCCCGGTGCTTTCATCAGCACGGACTTCATCGGCCATTTCACCATTGGCAAGCATTTTCTCTACTGCTTCACGGTCGAGTCCCACTTCGACAGCCAATTCTGTCAAAGTTTCATGGTCTCCTATGTGCTTTGATTCGGTAAAATAAGCCCTTAAAATTCTTTCCGTCATCTCTGCCATCAATCCATGCTTTTTCGCAAACATCGTCAGACGGTGCGCATCGAATGTATTGGTCAAGATGAGTGTATCAATATTATATTCCAGGCCGGATTCCTTTGCCATTTGCACCATATTTTGCGTGCTTGCTTTTGCCTGGGCAATGCTCATTCCATACTTCTTCGAAAGACCCTCATACATATTATAATCAATATCCCGTTTCATGTTCGGATCTAGCTCAAAGCAGCGATACGTCACTTCTATCGGGTGATCAATCTGTTTGATAGCGTCATCCAGACGCCTTTTGCCAATATAGCAGAACGGTCAAGCAAAATCAGTCCACATTTCAATCTGCATGTTGGATCCCTCCAGTTAGTTATTTCACACTATAGTATAGGTGTTAACCCTGTAAATTACACGAAATTCGACTCGCAGAACGAAGGCCTGCCAATGCCGTGATCTCTATTCGATTTCATAAACCATCCAGTCTGTTTGCATACCGCCCATTTTATTGTAAAGGCTCTGGGCAACATCATTATCCTTTGCCGTTTCCCAAGTCATATAAGCGAAGTCATTCTCCCTTATATATGCCAGGCACTTCGCAAATAGCTGCTCTCCTGCCTTCTGGCCTCTTGCCCCAGCAGAAACGAATAAGTCATTCAGAATCGCCGCCCGTTTTACCTGAAGAGTACTGAAGGTAAAATACAGCGTTGCAAATCCGACAACTTCCTCCTCTATTTCTGCCACAAACTGAATACCCGATTCTGGATGTTCCTGCAAATGTTGAATCAATTTTTTCAGATCAGCTTCATTGGGTTCAGGTTTTTTGTAAAAACCAACAATATACTGGGTCATTAAGTTGTATAGCTCCGAAATATCCCCTTCTTCAGCTTTCCTAATTGTCAGTTCCATTATCTTTCCTCCGAAAAATATATTTTCCTTTACAATCCAAAACATCTTTTCTATCAGTTAAACTGAAATTCTCTTTTTATTTGGTAATTCCTCTTTATAAAAAATAAAAAAGCTGCCGCGGCAGCTTTTGGATTTATGCATTTTGCAGAGTCTGGATCTCTTTGAATGCCTGGTGCAGATTTGATTTTACCATGATACCTTCGAGGTTGAGACCAAGTGTAACCATTGTATGTGCAACCTCAGGACGGATTCCGGTCATGATGGTCTTAACACCTACTAGTGATAGGGCACTGATAACCTTGAAAAGCTGGTCCGCAACCATTGTATCGACGATCATGACTCCTGATACGTCAAAGATAAGATGAGAAAGCTTGAGTTTCACAGCCTGGTCCAGCGTTTCTTCCATCAACAGCTGGGCTCTTTCCGTATCAACATTCCCTACTAGCGGCAATACCCCTACCCCAGGCATTAATGGAACGACTGGTACTGACAATTCCAATAATGCTGTTTTTGCGTTTTCAAGGCTCTTCTGGTGCGCGTCGACAAAAGTCAGGCTGAAGCTGTATATTGCATGGTCCATTAAAGGATCAATAATATCCAGTACATCAAAGACTACTGTTGCAGACATCTCCTTGGCCTCATGTTTGAGCGCCTTCCAGATATGCTCACGATAATAGCTCGTATCTTTAAGTGCCTCATCGAGTGATGCACCAAGTCTATAGATATACTCACCGGTTTCCTTGCCCCAGTTAGTAATTTTTTCAAAAACCTTGCTCTTGTCCTCATGCTCTATCAAAGCCTGGCCGAATAATTCGATGAAGTTAGCACGGATTTCAAGGATTTGAAGTTCAATTTTACCAAGTTCATATTTCTGCGCCTCTGTCAAAACGGCGTCAGAATAGCGGTCTTCATGGACAGCCTTTGCGATTTCGTGCTTCCTGCTGACAATAGCTTCTCCCAATGCTTGCAGTTCTGTGGTCATTTAGATTCCTCCATATGTTCACTGACAGTATGATATATATTTTTCCTACGGATTAGATTTCAAAATTCACTGTTATAATCCATCATAACGCAGTTTTAGAATTCAGGACAAGTTTTTGCACTTATGGGCCTCCACATACAAGGAATCTTACTCGACTGCCATTTTCGCAGTCATGAATTATAAACTATAACAAGCCATTGATAGCAAAAAAAAGACTGCAGCCGTTAATTAATTGATGGCAGCAGTCCTTTCTTATAGAAAAATGCAATTAAATTGATCGCAGGCTCTGGCATTTTCTTGGGAAAACGTTCATGCCTGTAATATTTGTAGAACGCGTTTTTCAAGTCCTCCCACTGGGAGCATCGCTTCGTTTGCCTAAATCTCGCCACATCGATCAGCTTGACTTGATCATCAGGCGTGATGATAATGTTCCGCAGGTGGATGTCGGATGGATTCAAGCCTTTTTCTCTGGCAAGCTTAAGGGCATGATCGACTTCCTCAATATGTCCGGCAGCGATCGGCATGCCATTTGCCAAACATTGATAGAGCGTCATGCCCCGGACATAATCCATGACTAAATAATTCCGTCCTGATTCATGGAGAGCAGGGAAAAATGGATTTCCGGCAAGCTCCTTATAAATTTCCGCTTCTTCTGCTGCAATCTTCTCAAACTGTGGAAAAAATACCTTCAGAACAAGATTTGTACCGTTAATCCTGAACGCAAACGCACTCCTGCCCTCTCCAACAAGTCTTAATGATGAATCTTTATGAACCAAAGCTGCTTTTGATCCACGGATTGAATAGACTACACTGTTTGCAAGATGTTCATATTGATTCATTCTCATGCCCCTTTCCCTTTATTTCCAAAAGGCTGCAAAGGTTTGTTCATTACTGATTCCCAGAATCAGCCCTTTACAACCTTGATCAAATCTTCGTCCCAGCTCTCTATGCCCTGTTTAAAGACTAACTTTGTTTTAAAGTGATAAGAGATATCTTTATTTGAAGGAGGAACATCTTCCGGGAGCAGGAAGCTGAACGGCACGTCATCATCCCCATCCGGCTGGATCTTTAACTGCACATCGATTATTACAGTATCCAGTACGCTTTCTTCCTCAGTCTTTAAGTTAACCATGACAAGGGCACACTCAATCATCTGGAGGTCCTGGTCTACCGTCCCACCCTTAATCAAGAACTTTCCATTCACTGACTCACCTGGGATTAAAACATCCTTCTCCAAAATCAAGTCAATCTGGGCTGAGCCTACCCCCATCAAAGACATATACTTTCGTAATAACATCCTGTTCCTCCGTATTCACTTTTTTGGATTGGTGTATTTCTCATCAAGCCGCTTCTCAATTAGCTCGATCCTCTTCTCGTCTGCTAGCAATTCTTCCTTATTCTTTTTAATTAATTCATTAAAACTAAGCTGTGTTTTTCTCATACTATCCACACTCCAATACTTAAATTTATGTTCGTACATCGTAAAATGTCTCTTTCTATTTATAAATAGCTGAAGATTTGCCTTCATTTTTTCATATGCACGGATCATGGCAATCCTCGCAAGCTTTACCACTTCTCAATCAGGTCAGTGTTCACTTCCGCCGGTTATCCAATAGAATAAAGAAAAGACCTTCACCTAACCTGGTGAAGGTCTCGAAACAAATAAAGACCTTCACCGAATTGGTAAAGGTCTTGCTAACAACTGTCGTTGCCAACAAAGCCGGGAGGGATTCTCCGTAATGACGACTCTGTTGTGAAAGCTACTCCCCTTTAGGAGAAGTATTCGAATTTATACTGTTATGATACATGACTGAATAGCATACGTCAATTATTCAGCTTGAAGGCCAGACTTCCTTATTTTGCCGCCTCTCCGAACTTACCTTCCTGGTAATCACGGTAAGCCTGGCGAATCTCTTCCATTGAATTCATCACGAAAGGACCGTAGGCAACGACTTCTTCTTTGATCGGCCTTCCTGAATAGACCAACACTCTTGATCGCTGGTTTGCTTTCAGGCTTAGTTCGCTTGTTCCCTCGCCTCCGTCATTGAAAGTCAATGTCGCTGCAGCAGACTTTTTAAGGTTTGTACGGCTTGAACCGGCCTCTATATCACCTGAAAGTACATACAGGAAGGCGTTATGTGACTCAGGCAATGCATATGAGAAGTCAGCGCCCTCATCCAGCTGGATTTCTGATAAGGTAAAAGGCACCAGTGGCTCTAGAGGCCCTTGCACTCCAGCTGTTTCGCCTGAGTAAACCTTTAAAGTGCCGCCTTCGAACTGGACAACCGGTGCATGTTCGGAATACACATTTTGATAAGAAGTGGTTGTGCCCTTCAGCTCCTTCGGCAGGTTCAGCCAGAGCTGCAGTGTATGCGCTATGTCATTATCCACTGCCTCTTCTGCATGCCGCGCGCCGCTGCCAGCGTTCATGTACTGGATATCACCAGACTCCAGGATGCTGTGTCCTCCATGGTTGTCAATGTGCTCCAGCCTGCCATCAATGATATACGTGATGGTCTGGAAACCACGATGCGGGTGATCGGAGAAGGTCCCGCGCTTAAACCAATCCTCCGCCATTAAAATGAAAGGATCTAGTTCCTTCCAGTCTTGGGGATTCAGCACAAGCCCTGCCTGGACATGCGGCATCCCTCTTTCCTCATATTGGACTGTCCAATGCTTCTTGATATCTCTTATGAACATCTTCATATCCCCTTTATCGAACTAGCTTACATTACTATCATTAAATTATAACAATCCTATGTAATATTTTAAAATAAAGATACTTTAAACTGAGATATCCTGTGGTTGGCCCAACAACTATTATTCTAAGAAAATTATATTGTGAGAAGGCCTTCTATCCTATATAATATTAAATTGGCTTTTAAATAACGTGGTTCGTAACCATCCCACGTAAAAAAACTAGGAGAGATGAAAAAAATGAATACTAGAACGATTGTCCGGAATGGGATTCTGGCGGCTTTATACATTGCCGTTTCCGCCGTCATCCAGCCATTTGGCTTCACTAATGTGCAATTCCGTGTGTCAGAAATGTTCAACCACCTGATCGTTTTCAATAAAAAATATTTCTTTGGAATCGTTTTGGGAGTATTTTTAACAAACCTGCTCTTTTCACCAATGGTCGCATATGACCTCGTCTTTGGAGTGGGGCAGTCAGTGATATCCTTGTTGATCACGATTTTCACAGCCAAATATATTAAGAGCATCATTGGCCGCATGCTTGTGAACACATTGGTCTTCACATTCACGATGTTCCTGATTGCGATTGAACTGAACCTGGCATTCCAATTGCCATTCTGGTTCACATGGCTGACAACGGCTGCAGGCGAATTCACGGTAATGGCTGTTGGTATACCTGTCATGCTTGCAATCCACAAACGCGTAAACCTTGAAAAATTAGTATAAGATAGATGAAAACGCATGGATAAGAGAGTCCATGCGTTTTGCTATGTCTCAAAATTGAAATTCTAGATACCGACTTAAGCTTCAACTGCGATTTGCCCGAACTTGCACCTACTTCGGACATTTCAATCAGCTTCTCCTCTAATTTTGTCCGAACTTGCACCCACTTCGGACATTTCAATCAGCTTCTCCTCTAATTTTGTCCGAACTCGTACCTACTTCGGACATTTCAATCAGCTTCTCCTCTAATTTTGTCCGAACTCGTACCTACTTCGGCCATTTCAATCGGATTCTCCAGTAATTCTGTGCGAACCCGGCAGATATTTATCAAACTCTTATGTACAGGCCGATAAACATCCTCCTTCAACATATAATAACTTTTTTTCTCATAGCATATTGTAGGACTTTTTCCTGAGGGGGTTCATTATGATCATTCATGTTGTGCAAAGAGGGGAAGCTCTGTGGCAGATTTCAAACAGATACCAGGTGAGTGTAACACAAATCAGCGAAATAAATGACCTTGAAAATCCAAATCAATTGGCAGTGGGCCAGGCATTGCTTATTCCATCTTATGATGCATTTCATTCGGTTCAATACGGTGAGGCACTATGGTCCATTGCCCAGCGTTACGGAACGACCGTGGATGCCATCATCCGTGCTAATGCCATAACCAACCCTGCTCTGATCTACCCTGGGACCGTACTCCGCATACCTGCTTCCCGCCACATCATCCAACGCGGCGAGACCTTATGGCAAATTTCCCAGCGCTATGGTGTAACCGTACAGGCAATCATCAAGGCTAATCAGATTCAAAATCCTAATCTTCTTTATCCAGGGACGATCCTCGTCATTCCAAAACCGAAACCGACGATTGAATCAAATTCCTTCACTTACCATTCTGACGAAAAGGCGATAGAACTTGTCGGTGAAGTTGCTGACCTGATGACCTATATCGCTCCGTTCGCATATGTCATCCAACCTGATGGTTCCCTAATCCTTTACATGAAGGACGATACCGAAGCTATCCAGACAGGACTGGCACAAGGGGCATTGCCAATGATGTCGATCACCAACTTTACATCGACAGAAGCCGGAGAGAACATAGCCCATGCAGTTCTCGCCAGTGAAGCGAATCGTAATACATTGCTCAACAATATCCTTTCTGTCATGCGAGAAAAAGGTTACCGCGGCTTGAATATTGATTTTGAAAATGTACTGCCTGCAGACCGAGAGTTTTATAATACCTTTCTTCAAGAAGCTGTTGATGCACTCCATAAAGAAGGCTATTTCGTTTCAACTTCGCTTGCGCCGAAAGTCAGGGCTGACCAAAAAGGTTTATTATACGAAGCCCATGATTATCCCGCACATGGCAGAATAGCGGATTTCGTCGTTTTGATGACCTACGAATGGGGATACCGCTTTGGTTCGCCGCAGGCTGTTTCACCATTGAATGAAATCAGAAGAGTGCTTGATTATGCAGTTACTGCGATTCCAAGGAATAAGATCCTGATGGGCTTCCAGCTATATGCCAGAGACTGGATCATCCCCCATGTCCAGGGCCAGGAAGCTGAAACATACAGCCCTCAGGAAGCTGTCAGCCGAGCCATCAAATATGGAGCTGCAATCCAATATGATACAGTGGCAGCATCACCCTATTTCCGCTACACCGATGAACAGAGCCGACAGCACGAGGTATGGTTCGAAGACGCCCGAAGCGCCCAGGCTAAGTTTGACCTGATCAAGCAATACAACCTGCGTGGCGTCAGCTACTGGGTGCTCGGCTACCCATTCCCGCAAAACTGGGCTTTGCTGGAGGATAACTTCAATATTAAAAAATTGACATAGTTTGAAAGTGCCCGGCTCCAAGCCAGGCACTTTCTATTTATATATAATAAACCTTCCTTCATTTAAAACGGGCACGATGTCCGTCAGATTTAATTGGCTGCAAAACTTCACATCTTCCTCATATCCTCTTTCTCTCAATTCACGTCCGCTGCCTGAATCCCAAACCAATTCTCTTAATCGAGATTCCGAACTTTTAAAAGCTCCAGCGCATACCTCTGCTTCCGGGGACTTGCTGCCGCCAAGAGCTGCAAGGATGGCCCCTGCTCCTAAATAATCCTCTATGGACGGCCTAAGCCGGTCTTCATTTTCATGGGCATCATTCCACAGTTCCCCACATGGCACGACCGTGATGTCTGCTCCTGTTTCCTGCTGCAGTGTATCCGCAACCACCGCAGCCGCAGAAGCATTGAGCAATGACCCAATCAATAGTGCTGGCACTTTGGAAGCAATCCACGAACAATATGCACCATTGAGTGAAGATAATACATAACGCTGGTTGCGATGCTCCTGATTAAATGTTACCGGCGACAAGGTGGGATTTCCCGTCCTTGCTGCTTCTGCCCTGCCAAGTATATATGTTGCTCCAATGCCGCTCGCATATTTTTTGCCATCGAGATTTGGAGGGTATGGAAAGATCACTGCCCCTGCATTCAATGCAGCGACAACTGTTGAGGAAAAGCTTAGTACATCGATAATGATGACAATATCCCCTCGGCCGGCTGCTTCCCTTGCCCCTCTTCTTCCCCATTCCATTTTCACTTTAAAAGGAGCCTGACTGAACATGAAACTCACCTCGTTTTTTTACAAAACTATATTCTCGTTTTATATGCCTATTCCTTCTCAGTCTTAAGCCCTATATGAAAATCTGTCTCTGGCTCATTATGAATATCCCACACGAGGGATAAAATGGAAATATCTTAAAGGACATGGAAAATTTCTTACTTTCTTCAGATGATTAATACACAGATAGGTATTTATATGGAAAAATATTAATAAAAACGCAAATAAATAGTTATTTTTTCCTATGAATATGTGTATAATCTGTTTTCGGGTGAATAAATTAGAAATTTTTTACAATCCTATTTTGCGATAATAATGGGGAGGAACTTATGGATTTATTAAGATTTATTGTTCAAAGGAAAATCTTGATCAGTTTAATGGTTGTATTAGTTTTATTGATTGGCAGCTTTTCAGTTTTAAAACTCGATAAGGAACTCTTTCCATCAATCAAGATGGATGGTGCTTATGTGGAAATCTATGCAGGGGAAATGCCGGCAATTGAAGTGGAAAGAACCATCACTACTCCGCTTGAAAAAAAGATCCTCGGCATTGAAGGTGTAGAGGAAGTCCTTTCGAGCAGCAACATCGGAAAAAGTTCCATGCAGCTAACAATTGAACGTGGCCGTGGAGAGGAAGTATTCAAGGAAGTCGAGTCAGTTGTTAATTCCACAACCTCCGATATGAGCGGTGTCAAAGATGTGATGACCGGACAATTTGGCACTAGCCAGGCTTACGACTTTTTCATGGATGTATCTGGCTCTGACATGGAAAAGATGACAGCCTTCACTAAGAATATTCTGGAACCAAGGCTGGAAGCTCTTCCTGAAGTTCATGATGTCTTGCTTTCAGGCAGCCTGGAAAAAGAAGTGACTGTTGAACTGAAGCGTGACGAACTATTAAAAAACGGGCTGGATGCCGCACAGGTGATTGGAGCAATCCAGCAGGCAAACAATGAAGCAACACTGGGCCAGCTAAACAACGAAACAAACTCCCCTTCTCTTAGATGGAATACACAGCTAGAATCGGTCGAGAATGTTAAAAACCTTCAAATCCCGGCAGCGAATGGTTTTATCAAATTAACACAGATTGCAGACGTTAATCTGCAGCCCCTGGAAAGCTCCTCATTCGTCTGGAAAAATGGCTCGAAGGATTTCATTTTTGTCCAGGTAGGCAGAGTAGCCGATGCCACTCAAATCGAGATGGCGGAGGCAGTGCGTGAGGAAATCAAACAAATCAGAAAAGAAGGCTTGGTCAGCGGCGTTGAATTGAATGAAATGGTTGCCCAGGCGGATTATGTCAAGGAATCCATAGATGGTGTGACAAGCAACATCCTGTTTGGTGCCGCTATTGCCGTTGCGATCCTTTTGCTGTTCTTGAGAAATATCCGTGCTACATTGATTGTCGGACTATCGATCCCAACATCAGTGCTGCTCACTTTCGCTTCAATGTGGGTTTTTGGTTACAGCTTCAATATGCTGACCCTGATTGGTCTCGGACTCGGAATCGGGATGACGGTCGATTCATCCATCGTTATTCTTGAATCCATTTACCGCAAAAAAGAACTAGGTTTAAAGAGTCTTGAGGCAGTCATTAACGGAACCAAGGAAGTAGCTACTGCCGTACTGGCTTCGATGCTGACGACGATCGTCGTGTTCGTGCCAATCGGCCTGCTTGGCGGTGAGATGGGCTCCTTCATGATCATCCTTTCCGTTGTTGTCGCCATCACGCTCATCAGCTCTGTGATTGTTTCATTCACACTGATTCCTTCTCTATCCGAGAAGTTCCTGAAGCTGAAAAAGAAAGAAAAGATTAACAAAGATGGCCGCCTTGTACGTGGATACAGCAAAATGATTTCATGGACCATCAAGAAAAAACGCCACAGCTTTGCTGTCATCGGCCTTTTCTTCCTGATGCTCATTGGATCGCTTATGCTTGTAACAAAGATTCCAATGACCATCATGCCAGACATGATGAACCGCTATGCTGAGCTCATGGTAACCGTCGAACCGGGTCTAAACCTGGATGAAAAACAGGAAATCGTAAGTGAAATGAACAAAGCATTAGACGAAATTCAAGATGTTGAATCAAACTATGTAATGGATAACGGCAACATGCTTTACACGATCATCAACATGACAAAAGGCGATGAAATCACAAGAGAACAAAAAGATGTAAATGAAGAAATCCTTAAGTCATTACGAGGTCTTGAAGAGAAGGTACCTTTGAAAAGCGCAGCAGCAGCTATGTCTGGAGGCGGCGGTTCCCCTGTTCAAGTCAATATCTCAGGTGAAAGCTTTGATGAACTCCAATCTACTGCTGACGGGTTTATTGAAGAGCTTAAGTCTATTGAAGGAATTGTAGCAGTCGAAAACTCCATTGAAAGAACTTCAGTTGAACAAGTCGTCCAACTGAATGAGTCTGAAATTGAAAAAGCGGGATTGTCACAGCCGCAGATCAAGCAATTCATTGAGCAGGCCTTTTTACAGATGCCTGTAGGGGAACTGAAAATCAATGAGGAAAACGTTCCGTTAAAAGTGAAATGGGACGAAGAGATGAACACTAAATCCGCTTTGCTTGACCTGAAAGTACCAACTCCTTCAGGTGAGAAAAAGCTATCTGAGTTCATCTCATTGAAGAGCGTCGAAAATCCAAACGAAATCTCTCACAAGGATGGCGAACGATATATCACGATTTCTGCAGATATTGAAGGAAAAGACCTGGGCACCATCAACCGAGAAGTCCAGAAGCTGATGGACAGCTATGACGTACCAGAAGGCTACAGTATTGCACCTGCAGGGGATCTTGAGCAGCAGCAGGAAATGGTTCAGGATATGGTTCTGATCCTGTCGATTTCCATCTTCCTTGTATACCTGGTTATGGCTGTCCAGTTCAACCATCTGGGACACCCGCTGATCGTCATGTCCGTCATTCCGATGACCATCGTCGGCGTCATTCTCGGATTATTCCTGACACAGCAGGAATTGAGCATCATGTCCGGAATGGGCATCATCATGCTGATCGGGATTGTCCTGAACAACGCAATTTTATTGATTGACCGCACCAATCAACTGCGCAATGAAGGCTTTACAGTCCAGGAAGCACTCGTTGAAGCTGGTAAAAACCGCATCCGTCCAATTTTGATGACAACACTGACAACAGTTGGCGGCATGCTTCCACTTGCAATGGCTTCAGGGGAATCAGGCAACTACCAGGCACCAATGGCTACTGCCATCATTGCCGGCCTGAGTTTCGCAACCCTGATCACCCTGCTGCTGATTCCAGCCGTTTACTGCATCTTCACAAGAAGCGCTGAAAAGCGAAGCTGGTTCAGTAGGAGAGCTAAGAAAAGAAAAGAAACTATCACACCTGTTCCAGAGGTATTGAGCTAAACAACGATAGGAGGCAAAGCGATTTTTGGAATCGTTTTGCCTTCTTGCTTTTTCAGGAGTGTCAGGACATCTAGATCCTTTCACATTTTCTCGCGAGATTTTCACTAGGGCATTTTGCTATCGCTATAAATATAAAAGTGCCTAACCACTCGGTTAGACACTTTTTTGTTACTGCAATATTCCGCCAGCCTGGACATAGCGTGCGTTGAATTCTTGCACGAACTGGTTGGTGATGGCTGCGTCATGGATGATCAGCATGTTCTCGTCATTCACATTGTTGCCATTGTTGCTCCAGTTCGTTGATCCGACGATGACAGTCGGGTCACTGTCTGTATCGGCATCGATCAGCATTGTTTTGCTGTGGAGCTTGCGTGTCTCTGCATCCGCATAAACAGGTGCTGGGTTATTCCAGCGCGTGTTTGGATTGTTCACGCTTGTCTGTGAAGCAGTCCGCCCTGTCATATCGACACTCGCAGACCACCACTGGTTCCAAAAATCAGAGTCGAACAACCCTTTCACATCAAAACCAGTCAAGGTTCCTTCCATATCATTGTAGGATCCTTCCCACTTATTCTTCAATTCATCCGCTAACGCCTGGTCGCTCCAGGCAAAAATCGAAAAGTATGTATTGAAGTCAGCTTCGTGTCGGATCAGCTCGGCCATTTTCCCCACTGCGTTATCCCCTGCAGAAAAATAGATTTCGACCTTTTTCCCATTGATATCAAGTACATGTGTAGTATTGTCAGTTTTTCGTGTGCTGAAATTCGACGATGCCGGATCTGGATTCACTGTATCGCTGCCCCACATTTCATTGAATTCTGTTTCATAGATACCTGCCAGATGTGGCCAGTTGATTTCGACAATCTGATTCTGGTTGCCGTCAAGGATTCCCTGTTGCATATTTTCATCTGAACCATAAAGTCCAGTGACCGTAAAATTCCATGTTCCCGTAAATACCCAACGGTCATCGACAATTGCGAATTTATTATGCATCTGGTTTCCAGGACTATAGTAGCTCCCTTCCGATTTTGCCTCAGCATCAACGAACAGTCTGCCAGTCGTCGTACTGTTTCCGACAGTGGCAGTTTCTTGTGCAATATCGCTTACACTGGCCGGCAATCCTTTCTCCATTCTTTTCGCGCTGTCTTCCACTGCGAACATTGGTGAGTCTGAAAAAACAACAATGTCATCTGCGGTGCCGATTTTCAGGTCCTCTCCGCGCACCATTTTTTCCAAGTAAAGCCGCATCGTTTCGAAGCGTTCTGCATAGTGAGGGTCCGCTGCGTCCTTTGAATCCGCAATCACACGCACATCTATACCCTCTGCCGCTTTCGCAATCAAAGTATCAACCACTCGCGGAAGGTTGATTTCATATGTAGCAAAATCAATGCTCTTTGTTGCCGAGTTCAGCCTCTTGATTAAAATATCCTCAAAGTTCACATTATAGTTCGCCTCATTCCCTGCTGAAGCATACTGTGGAAATGCGCATTTATTAAAATAAACGTTCATTGCACCCTCAGCTTCGGAAACATTATTCACACGCTGCGTCCTGTCATCACAAACGCTTGGTGCTACAGGAGGTGTCGAACCACCACCTGCATCGCCGCCAGAACCGCTGCCATCTGCACCTGTTGAATTGAAGGCCTTTGGAGTTCCGATTCCATCAGCGTAGCTTGCACTGGCAGTTGCCCAGTTCGTGGAATCGAGGCCCGAAACACCTGGGTCAATTCGTTCCATTGACGCTTTCGCCGTATTATCACCCGCATACCAGCTGTCTACCTCGTCGATCACCGCTCCGGATGCATCAATCAATTTAAGATGTTCAGCTGTGTTTCCCAGCGACCCGCTGTAGATAAGATCAGCCTGGATTTCTGTTACGGATTGGTCATCTGTTTTTTCAAGCAAAAAATAACCGTTTGCTGGAAGAGTGCCGCTCAGCGTGATGGCAGGTGCACCATCGGCTGCATTCAGCTGCCAGCCGTCAAGCACTACATCAGAACCTGAATTGTTATAAAGTTCGATCCATTCATCGCTATAGCTTTTGTTCGTGCCCATCCAGGCAACTTCACTGATGACTACATTCGCGGTCTCAGCAGCATTCACGGTTGGTGCACTGGTCATGAATGACGGGTAAAGAGTTGAAAATAATAGAATCATTGCTGGTAAAACAGAAATCATTTTCTTCAACTTTGACTACCTCCTCAAATATAAATCCAAGATAATCATAATGTAAAAAAGTTGTCGAAATATGATGATTTTGTAAATTTTACGAAAAATGATTCTATTTAAGGAGTTTAAAACTAGTGTGAACAATCACAAAGGAATCTATTGACCCAGAAACCTTCCAACCTGTTTCCAATCCTATCTACAAAAAAAGATTCCAATTGAATATGGAATCCTTTGCACTTATAAAACTGATGTAAGCGTGTCAAAACCAGACACCCTTTTACATTCTAACTTTGGTCAACCCCCACCAGACTGTTGCTGGATAATCATCAAGTCCAACCGTGAACGTCTCTCCAATCCTCGGGGTCGCTATCTGGACTCCTGCTTCTTTCGCTGACCGGACTGCCCTTTCAACAGGATCATGCCATGCGTGGAGAGCAAGGGTGAAAGCTCCCCAGTGCACTGGTATCATCAGCTTTCCTTGTACGTCCTGATGTGCCTGAACTGTTTCTTCAGGCATCATATGAAGCGCTGCCCATCGAGCGTCATACTGGCCGCATTCCATCAATGTTAAATCAAATGGGCCATATTTTTCGCCGATTTCTTTAAAATGTGGACCATAGCCGCCATCTCCGCTGTAAAAGATGTTTGCTTCATTGCCATTGATCACCCAGGAGCACCAGAGGGTGGCATTCCTGTCGGTAAGACTTCGGCCAGAAAAATGGCGGGCAGGGGTACAGGCAAGCTGAAGCCCATCGAAGGAGAATTCATTCCACCAATCATGTTCCTGGATGATTTGAGGTGAAATTCCCCATCTCTGCAGATGTGCTCCTACTCCGAGTGGAGCGATAAAATTCTTCACCTTACCCTTTAGTTTCATGATCGAGCCATAATCCAAATGATCGTAATGATCGTGCGAAAGTACAACTGCATCTATAACCGGAAGGTCCTCAATCTTAAAAGGCAGTTCCTTGCTATACCGCTGGTTTCTCACCGGAAACGGAGTCGGTGCTTTCCCGAACATCGGGTCGAATAATATAGTCTTGCCTTCTATTTCAAGCAGGAAGGCAGAGTGCCCAAACCAGGTCACTTTTGCTGCTGAATCTTCTTTTGCTCCAGGTGCATATGAAGCCATCTGAATCGGGACTACCGGCCTTCTCTCTGGATTGCCTTTTATATAGTCCCTCATCATCGAAATCATTGAGCTGAAACTGGTATTCCATGAAGTTTCAACCTGATTGATAAACCTTCCGTTTCGATATTGCGTAGAGCTCGCGTAAATGGATTTTCTTTCATGAGTATGTTTTCCGCCAAAAGCCGGATAGTAGGTCAGTACAGCATAAGCTGCCAATAAAAATAACGCCAAGAATATGAATAGATTCAACATCATGTATACCTCACAAGAATTGATTGATCATTGGCCCATTTCCTGGATTTTTTCAGATGGATATACCGTAAGTCCCGGCGCATCTTTCTGGGCTGCCTGATACATGGCGGATGCTACCGTCCTGCCTTCGATGGCTCTGAATTTCCTGAGCGGCCCAGCAAAAAGGAATGGGACTTTCGTAAAAATGGCAGCAGCCGTTCTTTCACCCAGCCTGAATTCATCCCGCTCTCCCAATAACAAAGATGGACGGAAGATGGCGGTTGTCTCAAATGGAATTTGTTTGATCTCTTCTTCTAGCTTCCCTTTCATTTTCGAATAGAAGATCGGTGATTCAGGATTGGCATTCATCGAACTGACGAGTAAAAATTTCTTTGCTCTCTGTGAACTGGCCAACCTGGCAATCGCCACTGGATAATCGACATCTATTTTCCACATTGCTTCCTTTGTCTTCGCCTTCTTGATTGTTGTCCCCATGGCACAGAAGACTTCATTAACAGCAAAAATCTCTTGGTGCTGATCCAGATGATCGAAATCCACGATTCTTTCTTCGAGTTTAGGATGATCGATTCCAATCGATCTTCTTACAAGCGCTACGACTTTATTATATTCGTTCGCATTTAATAGAAACTCCAGCAACTCTTTTCCTATCAAACCGGTCGCACCGACAATCAAAGCTGTTTTACCCGCCAAGCAAGTAACCCCCTAATTCATACCGTAATACTTTCTAATTTTGCTGATAAGAATATTTTAACCTTAAAACGAGGCTGACTCAAAAGGTTGAATAAATTCGACCTGAGAGTCGCCTCTTTTACTTTTTATCCAATTTATGGGTTTGGATTTGATGGATTTATAAGGGAAAGAGGGATATTCCTCCCCTTAGTTACCCTAATTTTTGTTCGCTTTCCTTGTTGGCTGCCCACTTCAAAAGATTGTGTGCAGCGCAAATAAGACCCCAATCCGTGGTATTTTTGGAGAGGCCTCTTAACCCAAATCTTTTAAACCCTCGATTGTGTTTAATCTGCCCAAATACTGGCTCGACATCTATTTTTCTCTGCCTGTATCTTTGGCTTCCTTCTTCCGCAGCCAATCGTTCCCGAACTTCTTTTCGTTGTTGTTGGTTTTTCACTGAGACCTGTACGGTCTTTGTATCTTTGTCTTTGGCACAGGTTGTTTGGAATGGACAGTTCATACAATCGGTACAGCGGTACGTGCGCTTCACGGAATCGTAACCGTTGTCGGACTTTCTTTGACTCTCATACTGGAAAACCAGGCGTTTTCCGTTTGCACAAATCCATTCATCTAGCTCTTCGTCATACTCCATATTTTCAACTCGGCCAATTTGTTCCTTCCATGCCTTTGTCTGTTCCTTGTCAAAAGTATTGTATTTAATGTACGCTTCTATTTCCTGTTCTTCACAATGTGCATAGTTCTCTTCGCTTCCATAACCAGAGTCGGCAATAACGGCCTTTGGCTTCGGGCGGTTATGTTTTTCCAAAAGTTCAAGATGGGGAATCATGCATCCAGGATCTCCAGCCCGTTGATGGAGGCTGAAGTTGGTGATGAACTGATTTTCTGTTCCAATCTGAACATTATATCCAGGCTTTAACTGCCCGTTCATCATGTGGTCCTCTTTCATTCGCATAAAAGTGGCATCGGTATCCGTCTTAGAAAAGCTGTTTCTCTCTCCAAAAGTCTGTTTCTGAAGTTCATACTTCTGCTTTCGAGGTAGAAGGTCTTTTTCCAGTTGGCGCTTTGCCTTCTTTAAAGGTTTGTTTTTTGGATCCTGTTCCAGTCTCTCTTCCAGCTTTTTAATGGTTTCTTCAATTTTTGCAGAAGAGATGGGTGTCTCTTCGAGCTTTTCCTGAAAATCTTGTTCCCTTTCTGCTTCTTCATCTTCTTTGGTGATTTGTTCAATCCCAAAGACAATCTGGCGGAATTTCTCGTCCAACTTTTTATCGTATTTTTCAGTGGACTTCTTCCAAACAAAAGTATACTTGTTGGCGTTTGCCTCCAATTTGGTCCCATCCAGGAAATAGTCTTCTAGCTTCACAAGTCCTTCCTCCCGAAGGAGGTCGACTATGGAAAAGAACGTCTCATAGATGACATCTTTCATGCGTTCGGAACGGAAACGGTTGATGGTACGAAAATCAGGCTTCTGTTCGCCGGAGAGCCACATGAACATAATATTCTCTGTTAGCTGTTTCGCGATTTGTCGAGAGGAATAAATACGGTTGGCATATGCATAAAGAATGACTTTTAACATCATTTGAGGATGGTAAGGCGGCCGTCCTCCACCAGGATAAAGAGAGAGAAAGATATTGGGGTTCATCTGGTCGACGGCAAAATCAATCAATCGAACAAGGTGCTGTTGAGGAATCAAAACTTGAATGTCCATTGGAAGGGTCAATTGGTTTGTGTTATAATTTTTATACAAGAAAATCTCTCCTTTTGTATAGTTGGTTGTGGTGACTTAATTATAACAAAAGAGGTTTTTCTTGTATTTTTTTGCACAAAAAATGAATTTAGAAACCTGAGTTGATTGGAGTGGAAGGCGCGTAGACTCCTGCGGGCGCAGCTGGTCAGGTGAGACCCCGCAAGAGCGAAGCGATGAGGAGGCTCAGCGCCAGCCCCGCGGAAAGCGAAGCGCCTGGAACGGAAATCAACGGACCATTTTTACAAGTAGTCTCAAAAATAAAGAGGGTGCCCAAAAGTTTATACTTTTGGGACACCCTCGCTTGATTCTAATCTATCTTTCTTTCCTTTTGTAATTGTGTTCTCCTTGCAGCAATGATCAAATCTTCTACTGGGGACACACGCCCAAGTTCATCTTTGTGGACGATATGTTTCCGCTTAAACTGTGTCGGGCTGTCCAAGCCTGCAGCGGCTGCCAGATTGTACAGGCCTTCACGCAATGAGATGATATAATTGGCGACCCGGTACATTTTTTCATCCACGACAAGTCCATCCTGAAGCTTCTTGTCTGTGGTCGCCACTCCTGCCGGGCAAGTATTTGTGTGGCATACCTGGGCCATGATGCAGCCGACACTGATCATCATCCCGCGGGCGATGTTCACGAGGTCCGCTCCCATTGCGAGAGCGATCGCCACTTTATCAGGAGTAATCAATTTCCCTGAAGCAATCAGCTTCACCCGGTCCCTGATTTCATACTGGCGAAGCATTTCATCTACAACAGGCAAAGCCGAATGGATTGGCAGTCCGACTGTGTCCGCCAGCTCCTGGTAGGTTGCTCCCGTACCGCCTTCTCCGCCATCAACGGTGATGAAATCAGGACCTTTCCCGCTTTCCTTCATGTAAGCAATCATATTTTCAAGTGCGTCCATATCACCGACGACAATCTTGATTCCTATCGGTTTGCCGCCAACCGAGCGTAATTCTTCAATCCAATCGAACATCGATGGGACATCGCTGAACTCATAGAAACGGTTCGGGCTGTTGATTGTCTTCCCGACATCCACCAGACGGATCTTGGCGATTTCTTCGGTTACCTTCTCACCTTCAACATGGCCGCCGCGCGTCTTCGCTCCCTGTGCTAGCTTAATTTCAAACGCTTTTACCTGGGGCATTTCACTTTTCTTCTTGAACTCTTCCCATGAAAACTCTCCGCTCGGTTTACGCACCCCAAAAAGGTCTGGCCCGATTTGCATGATGATATCTGGGTTCCCGGCAAGGTGATGGTCGGATAATCCGCCTTCCCCTGAATTCATCCATGTCCCGCCTGCCAGCCCAAGCCCTTTTGAAAGTGCCTGGATCGCTTTTTCACCTAGGGCCCCATAGCTCATTGCCGACTGACCTACCTGCCCCTTCACCCTGAAAGGATAGCGACAGGTATGCTCGCCAAGCACAACAGCATCATCATCCTTCAAATAATAAGGATCAGCCAGTTTTTCCTCGCTATGCTCTTTCCTTGTAAAAAGGCCTTCCCCATCAATCTTGTAAACTCTTGTTTTAATTTTATCAGCGTTATCGACCTTCATTTCATCAGTCAATTTAGGAAATAGCGTATTCCTGATGTAAAATCCTTCTGCCTCGAAATCTCGAAGCGATCCGAATCCAATCAATCTTTCTTTATACTTGCCTGCCTTTACGACATCCTGGTACTCCTTTCGGGAGAAAGGCTTACCCTCATTGTCTGCATTGAATAAGTACTGGCGCATTTCCGGACCAATGTGCTCGGTAAAATACCGAACCTTTCCAAGCACAGGAAAATTCCTTAGAATGGAATGCTGCTGCTGCCTGTCATCTTTAAAATATAAATAGATAAAGAGAAGGACAGGGACCAGGATAATCAATGCTATGAAAATAAACAAGCCGATCACTAGATAATCCGTCAAACCCATTGAAATCCTCCTTTCCTATAATGAAGATAAAGCTTTTGTTATGACTGTATCTCCTTCTGCCACTTCGAAAGTTTTGTTAAAAGCAGCCTCGTTTTCCAGCGATATGACTAATACCTCCGCGATGTCCTCATTTGAAATTTCAAGCTCATTTGAATCCAGCGTTTCAGCTGCAGATACTTTCCCATGACCGGGTTTATCTGTTAAAGCTCCCGGCTGCACGATGGTATACGTCAAATTGGATTGCCGCAGCAACTCATCGGGCATCTCTTTCGCGCCAATTTCCCGGCTGTCATCGCCTTCCGCTTCATTGGCCATGATGGCGCTCATCATCACAAAACGCTTAACACCCTGCTTCTCTGCTTCTTTTACAGTCTCAATGACCGACTCATGGTCCACCATTACAGTCCGGCCTGTTTGGGCCCTCGGATTGGTGCCAGTTAGATAAATGGCGGCATCATATCCTTGGAATAATGTCGGCAGGATTCTTTCTTCATATAGAACTACTTCTGTAGCTCCTCTCTTTTTCAGCAGATCGATCTGATTCTCATCGCTGACGACCGCACAGGATGTATATCCATTTTCCATCAGCTTGCTGACAACAAACTCCCCGACGCTGCTATGAGCCCCAATAACGATTACCTTCATTACATTCCCTCCTTTGTAAAAAAGAGAAACAGATAATATCCGTTTCTCTTTTTGAATTACTTAGTCATTACATCATTCGGTTCCAGTGGCGGTGCGCAATAACTGCATCGATGAATTTCTGGCTGTCGCCTGTCACTTCCTTGCTGCTCTCGAAAACGACTACACCAGGAGCACCTTCAGCATTTATGCCTGCCGCTGCGAATAGAACTGATCCCTCTATTCCAGCACCAATTGCCTTGAAATGGCTGTATGCTTCATCGACGAAATATACTGCTTCTTTCTTTTGCTTTAGGCTTTCCACGCTTTGCTGTCCGCCTGCTACATACAGGGCATCGTACAATACGGAACTGCTTGTAAGGAACGTGTGATTCACTTCGATTTCTCTACCGTCATCGCCTTTAAGCATGCCCAGTTTCTGGCTGATGACTTCCGCGGTGATGCCGCTTTTTTCCAGCATTTCCATCAAGCCGAAAATTTCAGCGCCATTGAAGCCATTGTCAGCAAGGATCGCTACCTTTCTTGTATTTGGCAGTTTCACAGTATTCATCTGGCTAAGCGCCGGTGAAGTCAGCGTCACTTCCATCGGCTTGCTGTCTGCCGGAACTTCCATGCCCAGACTATCCGCCACCTGCTCTGCAAGGAAGGAGTCAATATTACTCAGCATCTCGACAACCTTCTTTTGGATGTCCTTGCTTTTCACTTTTCCAAGCTCAAAGCTGTAAGCGTCGATAATATGCTGTTTTTCCACATCCGACATGCTGTTCCAGAAAAGGATCGCCTGGGAATAGTGGTCATTGAAGCTGTCACTGCGCTGACGGACCTTCCTGCCTTCCACTTTTTCCTGATAATGCTCAAAGCCTCCCTCGTTCGCAGGAACAGGCTTTGGATTGTTATTCTGCAAGGAGTTCTGATGATAGGAAACCTGTCCTCGGTCAATCGTCATCCTGTGCATGCCGTCGCGCTGGTTGTTATGGAATGGACAAACTGGCCTATTAATCGGGATCTCATGGAAATTAGGACCGCCAAGACGTGTCAGCTGGGTGTCTGTATAAGAGAACAATCTTCCCTGCAAAAGCGGGTCATTCGTAAAATCGATACCTGGCACTACATGGCCCGGATGGAAAGCGACTTGCTCTGTCTCAGCAAAAACATTCGTGACGTTCCGGTCCAGAGTCATTTTTCCGATGATCTTGACGGGTACTAATTCCTCTGGCCAGATTTTCGTAGGATCCAGCACATCAAAATCGAATTTAAATTCATCTTCTTCCTCAATCATCTGGACGCCAAGCTCAAATTCCGGATAATCGCCTTTCTCAATAGCCTCATACAGATCTTTGCGATGAAAATCCGGATCTTTCCCGGCAAGCTTTTGCGCTTCATCCCAAACCAGTGAGTGGACTCCCAGCACCGGCTTCCAATGGAATTTTACAAAACGGGCCTTGCCTTGTTCATTGACAAAACGGAAAGTGTGGACCCCGAACCCTTCCATCATCCGATAGCTGCGCGGAATGGCGCGGTCGGACATCGCCCAAATGACGGTATGCGCGGACTCCGGATTATTCACAACAAAATCCCAGAATGTATCATGGGCGGTCGAAGCCTGCGGAATTTCATTGTGCGGCTCAGGTTTGAAGGAATGGACCAAATCAGGGAATTTAATCGCATCCTGGATGAAAAAAACAGGGATATTGTTACCGACAAGGTCGTAATTGCCTTCCTCTGTATAAAACTTGGTCGCGAACCCGCGTACATCACGGACAGTATCACCAGATCCACGTGAACCTGCCACCGTTGAAAAACGCACAAAGACCGGTGTCTTTTTGCCCGGATCCTGCAAGAATTTCGCTTTCGTATATTCAGCCATTGGCTCGTACACCTGAAAGTATCCATGAGCCGCATACCCTCTTGCGTGGACTGCACGCTCAGGAATCCGTTCATGGTCAAAATGGGTCATCTTTTCACGGAAGTGGAAATCCTCCATCAATGTCGGTCCGCGCACTCCCGCCTTCAAGGAATGCTCATCATCTGTTACACGCACTCCCTGATTCGTAGTCAGCGCCTCCCCATCATGTCCAGATCTGAATTGTTCAAGCTGCTGATCCTTGGAAGTCTCGTTCACAGAATGATTCTTCTCGTCTTTATTCATCGATTATTCCTCCCGTTCTAGATGTGGGAGCATGTGGACTTCTATGTAATCGCTCTCAGGCTGCCTTTTTATCGTACCAACAGACACCATGCCCCTATATGGTCGTATACCACAAGCTAAAGCCCGCTAAACGATTAGTTAGCGGGCTCTCGATTTATAAGTTCTCATTCAAGTATTGCTTCGCATCCTCAGGTGAAGCAAATGGTTTTACCAAGGTGATCTGCTTGCTGTCATTCGCAACCGCCAGGAACCCGTCTGCAACCTGGATAATATCGGCCGACACCTCTTCTTGCCCGTCAATTTTGACAGTATCCGAAATAGTCGCCTGGCCCTTATCTACCCAGGTCTGTACCTCAACAGCGTAGGCATCATAATCCATTCCTTCGTAAAACCTTTCCTGCAGGTAATCCGTTGTCACCGGATCCTCCTCTGTCTTCACTTCCGTTTCCGGCGGACCCTCCTGGCCAACTTCACTATCATCAGCACTGCATCCAGCAAGAATCCCAGCCGCTGCCAAAGATATCAGTAGTTTCTTCATAAGATCCTCCTTGTTGTAAGATTCTCTTATCATCCCTATACCCTAAATACCAGGCAAAAATAGTTTCCGGGACATTTTGGATGGAATTGGTAAAACCACAACAGTTCAATATCAATTGGTATTAAAACTTGTATAACTGGGATTATAATTGCCACATGGATATTCAAATTCAATCGTCATAAAATTTATAACTGTTAAATCGTATGGTCGTTACTATTCGCGTCTCCATCGAGCCTATGGATCACGCTTTCCCTGCTGGGCGCCTCTTTTCGCGTCTCCATTAGGCTTATGGATAGCACTTTATTTTACTAGAAGCCCATTTTCATGTCTCCATCAAGCCTATGGATGACGCTTTTTCCCCGTAACCTTTAAATCAATTGAATGAACAGATAATGAATCTCCAAAATAGTCAAAAAACACTCCTCTCCTGGCTCGTGCAATCCTATTTCAAAGCCTTTTTAACCATTCCAGCATCCTCTTCGGCACAAAAAACAGGATTCCCATCCGAGGAATCCTGCTGTATCACTTTATTTTGACTCTGGAGCAGTGAATGAACGCTGAGCAAGTTCATTTTCGAGCATGAAGAATGCGTTGCTGTCCTGGTCAATCCGGCGCAGCTTCTGGATGAGGCTGTCGAACAGGGCTTCTTCTTCAACCTGTTCTTCAATGAACCATTTTAGGAATGTCATCGTGGCATGTTCACGCTCATCGAGTGCGATATCCGCAAGTTTGTAAATACGGCGTGTGACTTCCTTCTCGTGCCCAAGTCCTTTTTCAAAAACATCAAGAACGGACTCGAATTCGTTTGACGGGGCATGGAAGCCATCGAATGTCACGCGCTCACCCATATCATTGATGAAATTGTAAAACTTCATCGCATGGAAGCGTTCTTCTTCAGCTTGTACTAAAAAGAAATTCGCAAAACCATCTAAATTCTCCGCTGAGCAATACGCAGCCATCGCCATATACGCATGTGCAGAATAAAATTCATAATTCATTTGTTCAACCAAACCATTAACCAACTTGTCGCTGATCATTGTGATTCCTCCTCAATTCATGCAGCATTATCTTTGTACGCTAACATAGTTATTTTGCCTTCACATTTGAATTTTACCCTTTTGTGCTGTTTAAAACCATGTTTATCCAATGGTCAAAAATAAAAAAGACAGTCCTGAAGCCAATTTCAAGCTTCCTGAACTGTCCTTCATCCACTAGAATAAATCCATCAAAAGATCCCAAAAGCCTTTCTTCTTCTCAGGCTTTGCTTGTTTCTCTTCTTGTTCCTCTTTTTCAATAGCTTCTGTTTTGATGACGAATTGGACGGAAGTAATGTTCTCGTTCTTCGCTGACACAAAAGAAACTGGCACGAAGTCCGATTTGTCATACTCCTTGATCATTTCATTGATTTCCTGCTGCATTTGCTCAGGCAGGTCTTTCGTTTCCTGATGCAATTCACTTGTTCCGTCGTTGAGTTCACTGACTCCTTTGTTCAATTCACCTGTGCCATCTGCCAGACCTGCAACTCCAGAATGCAGCTGATTATAGGAAGCTGCCAGCTTGCTCACTCCTCCTGTATAACCAACAAGACCGGAGTGGAAATCCCCGTATTGAGAGGATAATTCCGCGAGCCCTTTCTGCAGCTGTTGCAAGCCGCTCATATCCATATCCTTAAGAGATGCAGACAGTTCATCGGCTATCGCTGTAAGCCCTGCGCTCATTTCGGATACCGATCCGCTGACTTGCTTCAGTGTTGGGTCAACGGCTGCAAATGCTTCCTGTACTTGTGAATAAGTCCCTTTGACTTTCTGGGCAGCTGTATAGGACTCAACCAGCTTATTGACAACATTTGCATCAGCGCCGCTGCTGTATAATGCTTCTATCTCTTTCTCTGAAACCTGATGAGCCGGAATGCCTTTAATCGCGCCATCAAGTGCACCGTATGCCATAGCATAATTTTCACGCAAAGTTGCCAGTCCATCGGCTGCCTGCTCCATCCCACTGGCTAATTGAGTCAGGACTGCAGGCAGTTCACTCAAGCTCGTTACATCCATTTGAGCTGAATCTACGGAAAGTGACGTGCTGATTTGTTTCAATGCATCGCCAATGGAACTCGATGCTCCGACGATTTGTGAGGATGAACCATACAGGTCGCTCATGCCGCTTTTATAATTTGCCGAACCATCGCGCAGGCTTGCTGCGCCATTATTCAGTTCCGAAACACCTTTTTTCAGGTCGCCAACGCCATTATCCAATTCCCTGATTGCCTCTGACAATGCCGACATATCATCGGTCATGCTCTCCATTTCCGAAGTGTCGATCGGCAGGGTCGACGGAACGGCTGCAATATCGACGCCTGTGAATTCAAAATCCACCACGTCAGCTTCGACGTTGAACTCTTCCTCCTGGCCTGGCATTACTGTGAAAGTAATTTGTTTGTTTTTTCCCGCATTCGCAACCATGCCGCCATCAGCTTCTATATTTTGATAGCTATTCGAGAGTTGCAGGGAAACTTGCAATAAATAATTCTCAAAATAAATGCTGTCTGCCTTTTCGTTGGCAGCAGTATTGATCTTTATTTCCAGATTGCCTTCTTTTCCCGCAAGCTCCGATGCTTCAACCTCATGTCCATCAAGCAAATAGGAAATCTCAATATCCCATGGCAGCTCTGTATTGTCTTCCATGTTTCCCTGATAATAGAACTTTCCTTCAGGAGCATCAATCTGGACGGCCTGCCCTTTCTGCTCAAGTTCAGACAGGTCAGTCAGGTTCTTGACGCTGCTATAATTCCCATAATCAAGAATTTCCCCAGCCTTCGCTATCTCCAATGTATTGACGACATAAATATCATCGAGATCTCCATTGGATTTCAATGTCGCGTATACGACTTCGTCTTTGGAAGTGATTTTCCCTCCAGTTTCTGCTGCCGCACCGTAACTAAGAAATGAAGGCAAGATGATCATCGATGCGATAGCTGCAGGAAGTAATTTATTTGTTCTCATCATCATTTCTCCTCGTGAAAATTTGCTTTATAGGTCGTCTTTTCAATGAATTTATCGAACACCAGCAGCATCGCCGGCAATAAAAATACGACCATCACAAACGCAAGCAATGCGCCCCTGCCTAATAACAGACCGATGGATCCAACAATAGGGTTGGAAGACGTCAACCACAAAATAAATCCGACACTCGATAAAATTGCTGCGGATATAGAGATGGAGAACGTTTTTTCATCCAATGTTTTCAAGATTGCTTTTTTCGCTGACATTTCCTGGCGGTTATACTGGTAAGCTTCCGTCAGCAAAATCGCATAATCCACCGTTGCCGCTAGCTGTACCGTACTGATGATCAAATATCCGACAAACACCAGCGATGAACTTGTAAAATACGGAATCGACAGATTGATCCAGACGGCTGACTGGATTGTGATCAGCAATACGAGTGGAATCGAAATCGACCTAAAGGTTGCCAGCAGGACAATGGCAATCGTCACGACTGTCAACACGTTCACGACGAGATTATCCTTGTTGACGACATTCTTGATATCATACAATGTTACGCTTTCCCCGAGGCTCAATGCCCTGTCGCCATAATATTTTTCAGCTGCTCCGTTTACCTTTTGAACGATTGAAAAAGGAATATCCCCTTCTGTCCCCTGATTCGTATTGATGATGATCCGGCTGTAATTCTCCGAATAAAATTCTTTCGTGATTGACTCCTCCAAATACTCAGGCGGGATGACCGAACCTACCATATTCACATAGGCAATCACGTTTGTGACGTAATCCAGATCCTCCAGCTCCTGGACTAGCTCTGCTTCCTTTGCTGTATCTCCTTTAGGAACCAAAAGGACAATCGGAGTCGTTTCTCCAAACGCCTCTTTTATCTCGATAAAATCACTGCCGGCACGTGTTGTTTCCGGCTGTTCCCCAAGGCCGTAGGTAAATGCCGTATTGCTTTGCGCCAAAAAGCTTGGAACGAGAATAGCCAAAACGAGCAGCAGGCTTGGTATCTTAAATTTGAGGACAAAGTTGCCGATTCCTGTGAAGCTTGGAACAAAACTTCTGTGCTGCGTTTTGTCCATCCATCTATAAAAAAGTAAAGTGAGCGCCGGTAAAAACACCATGACGCTGATAAAGCTCAGGACTATTCCTTTTACCAAATTGATTCCTAAATCGGAGCCTATCTCGAATTTCATGAATGTCAGGGCGATGAATCCAAAAAATGTTGTCGCCGCGCTGGCGGTAATCGCCGGGAACGACTTTTTCATCGCTAGACCCATGGCTTCTTCAGGATTATTGGTCTGCTTCCGGTAATCAGAAAAGCTGTGAAGCAGGAACACCGCATAATCCAGTGAAACGGCCAGCTGCAAGATCGGTGCGACTGACTGGGTGACGAAGGATACCTCGCCGATGAAAATGTTCGTTCCCAGGTTGATCAGAACCGAAACCCCGATCGCCGTCAGGAAAAATAAAGGTTCCACCCATGATGTTGTTGAGATCACCAAAATGAAAATAATGATCGGTACAAGCAGGACGGCTGCGTACATCGACTCTGTTCCAGCCATTTTTTGCGAAGAAGCGGTATTGATGGCTTCGCCTGCAATCGCACCGTCTTCTCCAATCAAATCATAAATAGCATCGGTGATTGGAACCTCATCACCAGAGCGGACACTGATCGAGAACAGCGCATTTCCATCTTTGTAGTAATTTTCAACGGTCTCTTTGTCTGCCATTTCAAGAGGTGTTTTCAAATCCACCACATCATCCAGCCATATGACGTCACCAACACCATCTATGGCCGACAATTCTTCTTTTACCCTAAGCGCTTCCTGC
>NZ_CP134494.1:0-265000 GCF_031759225.1 Mesobacillus jeotgali | reverse complement strand
CACATCCTTTTCCACTTAACGTATACTTTGGGACCTTAGCTGGTGGTCTGGGCTGTTTCCCTTTTGACTACGGATCTTATCACTCGCAGTCTGACTCCCACGGATAAGTCTTTGGCATTCGGAGTTTGTCTGAATTCGGTAACCCGATGAGGGCCCCTAGTCCAAACAGTGCTCTACCTCCAAGACTCTTACAACGTGAGGCTAGCCCTAAAGCTATTTCGGAGAGAACCAGCTATCTCCAAGTTCGATTGGAATTTCTCCGCTACCCACACCTCATCCCCGCACTTTTCAACGTGCGTGGGTTCGGGCCTCCAGTTGGTGTTACCCAACCTTCACCCTGGACATGGGTAGATCACCTGGTTTCGGGTCTACGACCACATACTCATTCGCCCTATTCAGACTCGCTTTCGCTGCGGCTCCGTCTTCTCAACTTAACCTTGCATGTAATCGTAACTCGCCGGTTCATTCTACAAAAGGCACGCCATCACCCATGAACGGGCTCTGACTACTTGTAGGCACACGGTTTCAGGATCTCTTTCACTCCCCTTCCGGGGTGCTTTTCACCTTTCCCTCACGGTACTGGTTCACTATCGGTCACTAGGGAGTATTTAGCCTTGGGAGATGGTCCTCCCAGCTTCCGACGGGATTTCACGTGTCCCGCCGTACTCAGGATCCACTCAGGAGGGAACGAAGTTTCAACTACAGGGTTTTTACCTTCTCTGACGGGCCTTTCCAGACCACTTCATCTACCCCGTTCCTTTGTAACTCCATGTAGAGTGTCCTACAACCCCAAGAGGCAAGCCTCTTGGTTTGGGCTATGTCCCGTTTCGCTCGCCGCTACTCAGGGAATCGCGTTTGCTTTCTCTTCCTCCGGGTACTTAGATGTTTCAGTTCCCCGGGTCTGCCTTCAATACCCTATGTATTCAGGTAAAGATACTGTTCCATTACGAACAGTGGGTTTCCCCATTCGGAAATCTCCGGATCAAAGCTTACTTACAGCTCCCCGAAGCATATCGGTGTTAGTCCCGTCCTTCATCGGCTCCTAGTGCCAAGGCATCCACCGTGCGCCCTTTCTAACTTAACCTAAAAGGTCATTTCTCTATTGAATAGAGAGAAAACTAAAATGGCGATCACTCGGTTTTTCTTGGTTCTTCTTACTTACGATTATCTAGTTTTCAAGGAACAAAAAAGCTTTGAGGCAATTACTCCCTCAAAACTAAACAAACAAGCTAGTCAACAGTACGAATCGTAAGATTCGCATTCCGATTGCCATTACGGCAATATCCTTAGAAAGGAGGTGATCCAGCCGCACCTTCCGATACGGCTACCTTGTTACGACTTCACCCCAATCATCTGTCCCACCTTAGGCGGCTGGCTCCAAAAGGTTACCCCACCGACTTCGGGTGTTACAAACTCTCGTGGTGTGACGGGCGGTGTGTACAAGGCCCGGGAACGTATTCACCGCGGCATGCTGATCCGCGATTACTAGCGATTCCGGCTTCATGCAGGCGAGTTGCAGCCTGCAATCCGAACTGAGAATGGATTTATGGGATTGGCTCGACCTCGCGGCTTCGCGACCCTTTGTTCCATCCATTGTAGCACGTGTGTAGCCCAGGTCATAAGGGGCATGATGATTTGACGTCATCCCCACCTTCCTCCGGTTTGTCACCGGCAGTCACCTTAGAGTGCCCAACTGAATGCTGGCAACTAAGATCAAGGGTTGCGCTCGTTGCGGGACTTAACCCAACATCTCACGACACGAGCTGACGACAACCATGCACCACCTGTCACTCTGTCCCCCGAAGGGGAACGCCCTATCTCTAGGGTTGTCAGAGGATGTCAAGACCTGGTAAGGTTCTTCGCGTTGCTTCGAATTAAACCACATGCTCCACCGCTTGTGCGGGCCCCCGTCAATTCCTTTGAGTTTCAGCCTTGCGGCCGTACTCCCCAGGCGGAGTGCTTAATGCGTTTGCTGCAGCACTAAAGGGCGGAAACCCTCTAACACTTAGCACTCATCGTTTACGGCGTGGACTACCAGGGTATCTAATCCTGTTCGCTCCCCACGCTTTCGCGCCTCAGCGTCAGTTACAGACCAGAGAGCCGCCTTCGCCACTGGTGTTCCTCCACATCTCTACGCATTTCACCGCTACACGTGGAATTCCGCTCTCCTCTTCTGCACTCAAGTTCCCCAGTTTCCAATGACCCTCCCCGGTTGAGCCGGGGGCTTTCACATCAGACTTAAGGAACCGCCTGCGCGCGCTTTACGCCCAATAATTCCGGACAACGCTTGCCACCTACGTATTACCGCGGCTGCTGGCACGTAGTTAGCCGTGGCTTTCTGGTCAGGTACCGTCAAGGTACCGGCAGTTACTCCGGTACTTGTTCTTCCCTGACAACAGAGCTTTACGACCCGAAGGCCTTCATCGCTCACGCGGCGTTGCTCCGTCAGACTTTCGTCCATTGCGGAAGATTCCCTACTGCTGCCTCCCGTAGGAGTCTGGGCCGTGTCTCAGTCCCAGTGTGGCCGATCACCCTCTCAGGTCGGCTACGCATCGTTGCCTTGGTGAGCCGTTACCTCACCAACTAGCTAATGCGCCGCGGGCCCATCTGTAAGTGACAGCCGAAACCGTCTTTCAGCTTTCCCTCATGTGAGGGAAAGGATTATCCGGTATTAGCTCCGGTTTCCCGAAGTTATCCCAGTCTTACAGGCAGGTTGCCCACGTGTTACTCACCCGTCCGCCGCTGATCTTCAAAAGCAAGCTAATGAAGATCCGCTCGACTTGCATGTATTAGGCACGCCGCCAGCGTTCGTCCTGAGCCAGGATCAAACTCTCCAAGAAAGAGTTATGAGTTAGCTCATAAAGTTAAAACGTTGGCTCATGATCTTCTATAATAGAAGCCATGAAAATTTATTGTTTGTTGACGCTTGTTTGTTTAGTTTTCAAAGAGCAATGTAATTGGAGCGGGTGAAGAGAATCGAACTCTCATCATCAGCTTGGAAGGCTGAGGTTTTACCACTAAACTACACCCGCATATAAAGTTAAAGTTAGTTGCTGAATGGTCGGGAAGACAGGATTCGAACCTGCGACCCCTTGGTCCCAAACCAAGTGCTCTACCAAGCTGAGCTACTCCCCGTTATTGAAGAAAAATAATGGCGCGCCCGAAAGGAGTCGAACCCATAACCTTCTGATCCGTAGTCAGACGCTCTATCCAATTGAGCTACGGGCGCATTTGTTTTAATAGCAACTTTTATATATTATCACACCCGTTAAGGGATGTCAATAACTTTTTTGGTGCGGCCGAGAGGACTTGAACCTCCACGGGGTTGCCCCCACTAGGCCCTCAACCTAGCGCGTCTGCCATTCCGCCACGACCGCATTAACATGACAGGTTTAAAGCTTAACTGATTCAAGCGCATTAATCAACAGGTAATTAATGGTGCGGGTGAAGGGAGTCGAACCCCCACGCCTTGCGGCGCCAGATCCTAAGTCTGGTGCGTCTGCCAATTCCGCCACACCCGCATATTATATTGTCCTTTTTCGCTGGTGCGAAAAAAACATGGTGAGCCATGAAGGACTCGAACCTTCGACCCTCTGATTAAAAGTCAGATGCTCTACCGACTGAGCTAATGGCTCGTATTCGAACAGAACCCTAAACAAGTTCCGTTTGAAACATGTGCTCAAAAGACCTCCGGTCTTTCTCGCAAGTTGCCGCTGATGTTTATCCACCGAAACAAGCAACTGACTGAGCTAATGGCTCAAAAATGGCTGGGCTAGCTGGATTCGAACCAACGCATGACGGAGTCAAAGTCCGTTGCCTTACCGCTTGGCTATAGCCCAATAAAATGGCGGTCCCGACCGGGATCGAACCGGCGATCTCCTGCGTGACAGGCAGGCATGTTAACCGCTACACCACGGGACCATATGAATATTCTTTTGTTTTGAAAATGGTGACCCCTACGGGATTCGAACCCGTGTTACCGCCGTGAAAGGGCGGTGTCTTAACCGCTTGACCAAGGGGCCATATTAAAAGGTTCTGGCGGAGAAGGAGGGATTTGAACCCTCGCGCCGGTTACCCGACCTACACCCTTAGCAGGGGCGCCTCTTCAGCCTCTTGAGTACTTCCCCATACCTTTAAAATTAATGGCTCCGCAGGTAGGATTCGAACCTACGACCGCTCGGTTAACAGCCGAGTGCTCTACCACTGAGCTACTGCGGAATAATAGTATTTGTTCTTTTCAATAGTTATCCGTCGCCGACTGTCCTCATCTCAGGACGCTTATTCAAGAAGCGGCTCGATGAGTACAACTCGCAGTTAATCCAGAGATGAAATCGCTCGTTGCTCTACCACTGAGCTACTGCGGAATAACTTTATTTTTTCGTGCTGTTGTCTTATCGACTCTTACTATTATAGGGAGATGCCCACTAAAAGTCAAGGGTGTTTTTAATAAGTTTTTCATTTCTTTTTAAAAGCTTGCAAAGCCTTATTCTACAGTCATTTCTTTCACTTTTATCAGCTTTCCTCGGCATTTTCCGCACACATATTTTGAGGTGTTTATAGATCTTTTGCGGCGATAGGTTAACTTACATTCGCTGCACTGATAATAAATGAATTTCTGTTTCTCTCTTCTTTTTTTCTCTTCCGGAAGTACTGAACAAAATCTCGGGGCATCTACCTTCTTTAATAATTCTCTAAAGTCTTTATCGCGATGCTTGTATCCTTTTCCTTCTATATGAAGGTGGTAATGGCATAGCTCATGTTTGATGATCCCAACGAGTTCTGTTTCACCCAGCTGCTCAAAATACTTTTTATTGATTTCGATATTGTGGCTGTTTAGCATATAGCGTCCGCCGGTTGTCCGGAGTCTGGGATTGAAGAAAGCTTTATGCCTGAATGGCTTATGGAAGTATTCTTTGGAAATCACCACGACAAGATTGTGTAATTCTTGATCAGTCATCTGCAAAACGCCTGCCTTTTAAAGAAACATGACAACCTATTATAGCATATATTAATGTTACCTTTTAACGTATTATCTTAAGGAGGTATTGCTCTATGCCTGTCTGGTTTCAAAATCAAATGAAACGAGCCTTCTATGAGAAAAACAGATATCAAATCAAACTTCTAAACCAGTGTTGGTACTTTTATAGAAATAAACAGGGGTTAAATGATTAAAAGACTGCAGGCAAACCTGCAGTCTTTTGTATTATGCCTGGTCAGGCTTAAGCATCGTCAAGGCGACTCGACCTTTCTTCTGGTCGACGCTATCCACCCATACAGTAACAACATCCCCGACTGATACAATATCAAGCGGGTGCTTTACGAAACGATTGCTTAGCTTGGAGATATGGACAAGCCCATCTTGCTTTACACCTATATCAACGAAAGCGCCGAAATCCACCACGTTTCGTACAGTCCCTTGAAGTTCCATACCTGTTTTCAAATCTTCAAGTTTCAATACGTCCTTTTTCAAAAGTGGTGCTGGAAGCTCATCGCGCGGATCCCGTTCAGGCCTTACAAGTGCATCTATAATATCTTTCAGTGTAAGTTTGCCGATTCCTAATTCATCTGCTGTTTGGTCGATGTTGAGTTTCCCGAGTGCTTCCTTTAATGCTGGAGTTCCTAAATCCTTAGATTTAAAACCGAGGCGCTCAAGCAATTGTTTTACCTCACCGTAACTTTCCGGGTGGATACCAGTACGGTCTAGAGGTTCCTTCCCATCAATCACACGCAGGAATCCAATTGCCTGTTCATAGGTTTTGGCTCCAAGGCGCGGAATTTTTTTCAGCTGCGTCCTGCTGGTGAACTTCCCTTCCTCTTCGCGTTTCTTCACGATATTATTGGCTACTGTCTTGGAAAGGCCAGATACATACTGCAATAAAGAAGATGACGCTGTATTCACATTGACCCCCACCTGGTTAACTGCGGTCTCAACAACGAATGTCAGTGATTCGGAGAGCTTTTTCTGGCTGACATCATGCTGATACTGGCCAACACCCACGGATTTTGGATCAATCTTAACAAGTTCAGCCAGAGGATCCTGCAATCTGCGGGCGATTGAAACCGCACTTCGTTCTTCTACCTGATAATTAGGGAATTCTTCGCGGGCAAGGTCTGATGCGGAATAGACACTCGCACCTGCTTCGTTGACAATGAGATAGTAAATCTCTTTATCCATTTCCTTCAGGATGTCCGACACGAACTGTTCTGTTTCCCTGGATGCAGTACCGTTCCCGATTGCAACCATTTCTACATCATACTCTTTCAGGACCTTAATGAATTTATCCTTAGCCTCTGTATTTTTCGAGCCGGATGTGTGCGGGTAAATCACGCCGATTGAAAGAACTTTTCCCGTTTCATCTACAGCAGCCAACTTGCAGCCTGTTCTGAATGCAGGGTCAACACCCAGGACGACCTTTCCTTTTAACGGTGGCTGCAAGAGCAGTTTCCGGAGGTTTTCCGAGAAAATATGAATCGCTTGTTCTTCGGCTTTTTCTGTCAGTTCGTTCCTGATTTCACGTTCGATCGACGGCTGAATCAGTCGCTTATATGCATCCTCGATTGCTTCTGTTACTGCAGCAGCTGTGACCGAGTGATTTTTAGGAACCCACTTGCGCTGCAAATAGCTCATGATGATATCTGTTTTTGGCTTTATTGACACCCTCAACAGGTCTTCTTTTTCACCGCGGTTGAGCGCGAGGATCCGGTGCGGTACCACTTTATTGACTGGCTCAGAATACTCATAATACATTTCGTATACATTTTTCTCATCCTGCTCTTCATTTTTCACTGAAGATTCAATGGCGCCAGTTTTAAAGGTTTCATTTCGAATCCACTTGCGGCTGTCTGCATCATCAGAAACAATTTCTGCAATGATGTCCTTTGCACCCGAAATTGCATCTTCGATAGATTCAACACCTTTTTCTTCTGATAAAAACTCGCGCGCTTTGTCTTCGAGGCTCCCGTTTACAGGGAACTCCAGCATCCACTGTGCAAAAGGTTCTAGACCCTTTTCTTTTGCGACAGTCGCTTTCGTTCTTCTTTTTTGCTTGTAGGGACGATACAGGTCTTCTACTTCTTGTAGCTTGATTGCTTTTTCTATGCTCACCTTCAACTCGTCCGTCAGTTTCCCTTGTTCTTCAATTAGCCTGATGACTTCCTCTTTGCGCTGTTCTAAGTTCTGTATGTATTGCCATCGGTCAACGATGTCGCGGATTTGCACTTCATCAAGTGCACCAGTCATTTCCTTTCGGTAACGGGCTATGAACGGTACAGTGTTTCCTTCATCAATTAATGAAATGACACTTTGCACTTGTTTAGCAGTTAACGATTGCTCTTTGGCAATGATTTTTACATATTGATCTTGCTTATCCATTGTTTGAGTCAAGAGACAATCCTCCATAATCATTATTGTTATTACTTATCACTTTAATAGTGTACCAAAACCGAAGGGAGGTTTACAGTTCCGGTTAAGTTGTAATGGGGATGTAATCTTTCCGTTAGTCTATTCAGCTTTTATTATAGCCTGAGTTTTAGCAGCTGTTCCCCAGCTCTAAAAAACAAAAAGAAGCCCACCGGCTAAAGTAGACTTCCTACAATAAAAGTTGCATCATCCATTGAATTAGCATATTCACTCTTGATTTGTTCTGCAATCGCACCAACCGAGCGGTACCCTTTCAAAATCGTTTTAGCGCCGTGGATATTATCAAAACCGTCTGAGTAAATCAGGAACTTTGATTCTGGCTCATAAACGAATCTCTGGGTATGGAACACCTGCGGCTTGCCTGATAAATAACCTGTGACTGGCAATGGATATGTCAGCTTGCCATTCGAGGTATAGAGGAAGAAGCGAATGTTTCCGACGCAGCTGTATACAAACTCGCGGGTTTCGAAGTAAACCTTGAAGATAGAGACTGCGGCTCCTCGTTTTTGCACTAAGACATTGTTGCAGTACTTCATGAGTGTATCTACATCTTCATGATGGTGTTGCTCTACTACTGAAACAACGGCCGCAGAGGCTTCATGGGCGTATTGCCCAGAACCTAAACCATCAGCAAGTACACAGACAAAATAATCATCAGTAGCTGTATAATAATAGCTGTCACCGCACTCTATTTTACCTTCTTTGATTGTCTGGTAAGCATAAAGTTCTATTTTGTCTTTGAACTGTTGGATCATGTAATGTACTCCGAGTTGTTGTTTTCCGCATGAATTGCTTCTTGAAGTTTTTTGATCGCTCTTCTTTGAAGTCTTGATACATGCATCTGTGAAATACCAAGCTTGTCGCCTGCCTCTTTCTGGCTCAGGTTGTCAAGATAGGTATATTGGATAATTAACTTTTCGCGTTCGCTCAGTACATGGAGTACTTTTTCGAGCACCATTCTTTGATTGATTTTTTCATAGCCCTCATCAATGTTTCCAACGATATCCAACAATGTGACTGTTCCACCGTCAGAATCGGCTTCAATAGAATGGTCAACAGATAATGCCTGGTAGCTTTTACCCATCTCCATAGCTTCCAATACTTCTTCTTCGGAAACCTGGAGCGCCTCCGCAATTTCATCCACACGCGGTGAGCGGTGCAGCTGGGTGGTCAAATCTTCGACTGTCGTCTTGATTTTCGGACCAAGCTCCTTAATCCTGCGTGGTACATGGACGCTCCATGTTTTATCTCTTAAAAATCTTTTGATTTCACCAATTATGGTTGGTACGGCAAATGCTTCAAAGCTTTTACCGAATGTTTCATCGTAACGGCGGATTGCGCCTAAAAGACCAATCATCCCAACCTGGAAAATATCCTCATGGAACGACCTTCCTTTTGAGTACTTTCTCGCGATTGTTTCGACAAGGTTTTGATAGTGAAGAACCAGCTCATTCTGGGCGTCTGCATCCTCATGCAGCTGGTAGGCTTTGATTAACTCATTAATCTCTTCTTTTGGCCTCTGCTTAGGTTGAGATTGTCTCTGCATCTCTCTCCACCTGCTCTCCTTCTCGGTACTTGGTCATAAAGACCGTGACGCCCTCTTTGTGATGGATTCGAACCTCGTCCATCAAGGTTTCGATCAGATACAGTCCCAAGCCTCCTTCGCGAAGGAATTCCACAGAACTATTCTGGTCATAAGGACCAAGCCCTTGGCGCGCTGAGTGGAAATCAAAGCTCTGGCCGTTATCTGCAACCATCACTTCAAGCTTGTCTTCATACAATCCGAAACCGATGATGACTTCGCCGTTCTCATTATTTTTATATGCATGCTGAACAGCGTTCGTACAAGCTTCGCTGGTAGCAATTTTCAAATCTTCAATTTCGTCGTAGGTAAAACCCATTCGGCTTGCAATACCAGATAGGGTCAAACGAATGACACCCACGAATTCCGGTTTAGCCGGGATTTTCATTTCAATATAGTCAAATGACTGGTTCATTGCACTCCACCCTCAATCTGGCTGTTTATATCAATAATATCGGCCAAGCCAGTGATTTCGAAAAGTCTCTGCAAACGCTCGGACAACCCGACGATCTTGAACTCGCCGTCATGTGCACGCACGTTTTTGAATACTCCCACAAACACTCCAAGCCCGGTACTATCCATATAATTGACCTCCGAAAGGTCAACAACCATCTTTACGCCCTCTTTTTCGGACAAAGGAAAAAGCTTTTCACGAAGCTGTGGAGCTGTATATGCATCTATTTCGCCACTTACTTTTACTGCTAGCGTTGATTCTTTTTCTTTTACATCTATCGAAATATTCATAAATGACCCACCCTTTACAATTCAATTGCTCTTATGATTTACCCGTTTGAAATCTAATTAAACATCTCTTTTCAAAATGATTAATGTAAAATCATCACGCAATTGGAAATGCTGAAGTTTTTCAAGTTCCCTAAAGATATTATTGACAATTTCCTGAGCATTTAAGTGAATATATTTATTTATATATCCGATTAATGTTTCCTTTTCGATGAAGCCTTCTTCCGTCCTGCACTCGGTCACTCCGTCAGACATCAAGATCACCATATCCCCAGGCAGTATTTCTTTTTCATACTGGGTATACTTCGTCCGCTTGTCCACTCCTAACAGTAAGCCTCTTGCGACCAGCTCTGAGAATTCCTTCTTTTTGGAATCATAGTAAAAGCCTGGCTCATGCCCTGCAGAAGCATAATAGAAGGTGTTATTTGAAGGATTAAACATTCCGTAGAACATTGTAATGAACATGCTTGGGTCAACGTTCTGTTCAACGACCCTGTTCAGATTTTCCAGGATGCTGCTCGGATCAAGACGGTTTTCTGGCAGGCTGTCCATCGCATACTTAATCATGGACATACAGAGAGCTGCCGGAATCCCTTTCCCGATGACATCAGCGATCGCAACACTGATGTTATTGTTCTCATCCTGTACAAAATGGAAGTAGTCGCCGTTCATATGCTTTGCCGGAACACTGATTGCCCCGATATCAATACCAGGAACAGCCGGAATTTTCGTCCCGAGCAAGGTTTGCTGAACATTGGCGGCAATCTCCATTTCGGATCTTAATTCCTCCTGCTGGTGTCTCAGGCTTTGATGCTCTCGGTAAGCGATACCGTAGGCGATCATCACCTCAAGGAGGATATCAAAGGAATGCATGATATCTTCTGGAAGTTCAGGATACATCTCAAGCAGTATGCTTTTATGGAGGCTGACGATTTCTTCCGGTGCGATTTTATGCTCAATCGATTTTCGGCTGAACTTCTGCCCTGCATATAAAGCTTGCTCAGATTGCTCTTTTATATAATTGTCAAGAATATCCCGATACTTTGATTCCATCATTTCTCGGAAATCCATACTTTCTCCCCCTAACGGAGCCATTTAGTCGCTTTGATCTGTGTTCCTTGTCCGGGAGCAGAGTCTATGTCAAATTCATCCATAAGACGCTTTACCCCGGGAAGGCCGGCTCCAAGTCCTCCTGATGTTGAAAAACCATCTTCCATGACCTGGCGTATTTCTTTTATACCTGGGCCGCTATCTACTGCATTGATTCGCAATCCCGCTTTTCCGCCGTCATACAGCTTGTCTATGCAGATCTGTCCTTTTCCGGCGTACAAGTAAATATTCCTGGCCAATTCACTGATGGCAGTGGTGATTCTTGCTTGGTCAACAGTGCCGAACCCAAGCTCTTTCGCAACATTTCGGCCAAGCTGGCGAGCTGCCACGATGTCCCATTCATTGATAATCGTAACGCAGGATTGGATGTCCATTCACCTATTCCCCCAATTCCTGTTGTAATTTCTCCAAACCTTTTTCTAAATCTAATGCAGTTAGGACATCATCAAGGCCGATCCCTAATTCAATTAGCGTTATGGCAACAGCAGGCTGGATTCCGGTAATGACTACAATCGCACCCATGAGCTTGGACATATTGATGACATCCCCAAGGACCTTGGCGATAAAAGAGTCGATGAAATCGATTGAGGTTAGATCGATGACGACCCCATTGGCACTAGTCTCATGTATCTTGTGGAGCAAATCCTCTTGAAATTGAAGAGCGGTCTGGTCATCAAGCTCCCATTGAATGGAGACTAACAGACAATCATCCAGTTTTAGGATAGGTATTCTCACTTTGCTCCCTCCAATGAAACGATTTTTTTATTTGTCAGCTCAAGAGCTGCTTCGATTCCTTTTTTCAAGTTATTCTTAGTTGTAAACTGGTTCAGGTCAATGCCTAGGTTTACGATGGTCTGTGCAATTTCAGGACGGATTCCTACAAGCATGCACTTGGCACCGATTAGCCTAACAGCATCCGCTGCCTGGATAATATGATGAGCGACCATTGTATCTACGACAGGTACACCTGTAATATCTATCAAAACTACCTCAGAACGGTGTTTTACCGCGCCCTTCAGCAGGTTTTCCATGATTTGCTTTGCCCGCTCGGTATCGATTGTACCAACTAGCGGCATTACTGTAATTCCTTCAAATACAGGAATGAGCGGTGCCGAAAGCTCCTGCAAGGCAATTTTCTGGAGGGAAACTGTTCTTTCCCATGTCGATGAATACACGCTGACGATTTCATTGTTCATCGGCGTTGCCCAGCGGTCAAACTCATAAACAATTTCCATCTGATTCTCCGTCGTTACTATCCCTTCCTTTTGCATACCTTCAAAAACAATCATATTAAAGGTGTGAAGTCCTTTTGTGACAAATGTCAATGGCCAGCCAAGCCTGACAACCTTTTCGGCAAAATCCGTCAGCCTTTCATTGTACTCTTCGCTCGTGCCCTTGAAATTCGAGATGATCAGATCAATGAATTCCTTGCTCGCCGATTGAAAAACCCGATCCGATACAACGCGAACCACCCGGTCATCCGCTTCTTGTTTGGTCCTATCTATCCATTGATCCAGGATATCCTGTTTATGAGCCTGAATATAATTCGATATAATTTTGTTCATTCCATCCTCCCCATTCTATCACAACAAAATTTTACATTACCCTCATACGAACAAATGTAAACCAATTTTAAAACTGTAAATAAATATTCATATATTTTCTGATGATATATCTCCATTTAATGATAACAGTTTTCTTTCGTCAAATAAAATCAACTTGTCGACAGGATTCTGCGATTATCGCATTGCATTTATTATTCCTTAATTTGCTGAATTCAATTTTTCTGTGAGATAAAATTCTTATGAAGATTAGCCGGATCTGATTGATACTAGGTTGATTGAGGGTTAGGGCTGACAACTTTTCTGGTTCTCCTCTGAAACCTGTCCGGTCGTGGGCAAGCTTCTGACAGCTCTTCCTATTTTCCACCCAAACCTGTCTGAAGTTGGAGCTTCTTTTGGCAGCTTTTCCTGTTTTCCACCCAAACCTGTCTGAAGTTGGGGCTTCTTTTGACAGCTTTTCTTGTTTTCCCCCCAAACCTGTCTGAAGTTGGGACTTCTTTTGACAGCTTTTCCTGTTTTCCAATCAAACCTGTCTGAAGTTGGGGCTTCTTTTGACAGCTTTTCTTGTTTTCCAATCAAACCTGTCTGAAGTTGGGGCTTCTTTTGACAGCTTTTCTTGTTTTCCAATCAAACCTGTCTGAAGTTGGAGCTTCTTTTGACAGCTTTTCTTGTTTTCCAATCAAACCTGTCTGAAGTTGGAGCTTCTTTTGACAGCTTTTCCTGTTTTCCAATCAAACCTGTCTGAAGTTGGAGCTTCTTTTGACAGCTTTCCCTGTTTTCCACCCAAACCTGTCTGAAGTTGGGGCCTCTTTTGACAGCTTTTCTTGTTTTCTCCTCAAACCTGTCTGAAGTTGGAGCTTCTTTTGACAGCTTTCCCTGTTTTCCAATCAAACCTGTCTGAAGTTGGAGCTTCTTTTGACAGCTTTTCCTGTTTTCCGCCCAAACCTGTCTGAAGTTGTAGCTACTTTTTACAGCTTTTCCTGTTTTCCAATCAAACCTGTCTGAATTCAGGCTTACTTCTGACAGCTTTTCCGCTATTCTCCCCAAACCCGTCATACCGCTAGTCTATTTCAAGAGAACTTTCCATTCTTCTCCCCAACAAAAAAGAGACAAGCCGCTAAGCTTGCCTCTCACACAGGAAAACATCCGATTTTATTTTTTGGTTATGTATAAGGCCTGCTGGCAGGCCAGGTGTTCGGTTACAAAAAAACGCTCTATTTTAAGAGCGTGCTTTAAATCAAAATTCGATAAGACCTAAACTTACCTGAAGGGCTTCATCCACTTTTTCCATCATTTCGTCATCGAGGTGGGTAATTTTATCGGTTAGGCGCTGTTTGTCAATTGTGCGTATTTGCTCCAATAAGATAACCGAGTCTCGTTCAAAACCGTAACGCTTCGCATCAATTTCTACATGAGTGGGAAGCTTGGCTTTTTGGATCTGTGCTGTGATCGCTGCGATAATGACTGTGGGACTAAACCGATTCCCGATGTCGTTTTGGATGACCAGGACAGGACGAACTCCGCCTTGCTCTGAACCAACAACTGGGGATAGGTCCGCAAAATAGACGTCACCACGTTTGACAATCAACGGATTATCCTCCGCTGACTAGACGTTCAACTGTGTGTTCTGCCTCGTATTCTGCTTGGAATGCTTCAGATGCAATGGTCAGATTAATCTTGGCCATTTCCATATAGCCACGTCTCATGGATTCACGAATTTGTCTCTTTTTCTTCTCACGCAAAAACATTTTTGTTGCCTGATAAATAAATTCGCTGCGGTTTACGTTCTCTTGCTTAACAAATCCATCTAGTTCACTTAAAAGATGCTGCGGTAACTTTACCAAAATCTCAGTTGTTGCGCTGGATTCAGACACAAACATACACCTCCACCATCATCACTACATACCAATATTAAGTTCGTTATCTCTCTACCATTACTAATATTATCACTATTTATGCCAGATGCAAAGGTAAATCAGCAATTCTTCTGTATTATCCGCCAAAAAATTAGTATTTTATGCATGGTATTAGCGGTATTACACAGGTTTGTTAATTATTGGGTGTGTCTTATAACAGTGAATTATTCAAATCGACCACTTTTCCATTTTGCCTGTACAATCTAGGCACCCTTGAGGAGATGATACACGGGACCTCATAATTGATCGTTTCTAGCTTGCTGGCAATCTCATTGATGGAGATCGACTCTTTTCCCTGGCTGCCGATCAAAGTGGCAATCGTTCCGACCGGGACCTCATACGGAAGCTTTACCATGCATTGGTCCATGCAGATCCGCCCGATGATGGGAGACCTTTTGCCATCGACCAGTACTTCCTGTCCCTGCAGTCTTCTTATCCATCCATCAGCATACCCAATTGGGAGCGTCCCTACCCAAATTTCTTCCGGAGCTTCATAAGTCGCACCGTAGCTGACCTTTTCACCTTTTTCAAGCTTCTTTACATGAACGAGCCTTGAGTGCAGCGTGAATGCCTCATGCAGCTCGACAGGCAATTCCGGCGCAATCTCCATTGACGGCGCTAGCCCGTACATCGCAATTCCGACCCTTACTGCGTTGAAGCGGGCGTCCGTGTGCATGAGTGCTGCGGCACTATTGCTGCTGTGGACCACAGGCGGCTGCGTTTCCATTGCACCAAGCATTTCCCGGAACAAAGCAAGCTGTTTGGTAAAATATGAGTCATCCAATTCATCCGCCGTAGCAAAATGCGTATAGATGCCATGCAGCTGGAGTCTTTCATCCTCATGGATCAATTTTTCCGCAGACTTCAATTCTTCTATGGAACGAATTCCGATTCGCCCCATTCCTGTGTCTATTTTTATATGAAGAGACAAGCTGGAATCTGCTTTAAGTACTTCACGCGCTTTTCCCAGCCACTCCTTCTGAAAAACTGTAAGGATGATTCCTTCTTCGGCCGCGATGTTTACATCCTCAGGCCGGCTGGCACCCAGTACGAGAATCGGCGCGGCAATCCCCTTCTTCCTGAGTGCGAGCGCCTCATCCATGAACGCGACAGCAAGCATCGATGCTCCTGCCTCCAAAGCCGCCTCTGCCACCTGTGAATCTCCATGCCCGTAAGCATTGGCCTTAACGACAGCAATAAATTCAACGTCTTCGGGCAAGTGTTCCTTAATTCCCTCCACATTTGTCCTGATGTGATCCAGGTCCACTTCTGCCCATGTATCACGGTAAAAAAATCCTTGCTCCTCCACCGAAACTCCACTTCCTTCAAACCGAACATTATTTTTTATTGTTTTATTATCAAACCGAAAGTACTCAATGTCAAATGGATAATATATACGGGTCATTTGAGCAGAAAGGTCGTGATAGAGGAACACGGATTAAGCTGCAACGCTATTTATTCCGAAAAAAAGAGATAAAATATATAAAAACCTTGTTTTTTTCCTTAGAACTCGCCTTAAATCCCTTAAAAAACCAGTCTTTTTCCTTACCCCATAAAAAAACAGGCCCAGGTTACACTGAGCCTGCCTTTGAGGTATTATTTTTCCATATCAGCCAGAACTGATTTTGCGACCATTTCCATTTCTTCTGGTGATAGGTCTGTTGAAGCCAGCATATAATCGACTCCGAGGTGTGTCCAGGAAACCGAGGTTTCGTTCATCGCTCCGATTGTGAATCCGAGGTCGACTGGCTTTCCAGTCACGTTGATCGCAGAGGACATCGCAGGCATCGCATCCGCTTTTTCCTGGATCAGCGTGAATGATTTTTCGCCGTCATATGTGAGCACCACGCGCTTACCATTCTCGGTCGTGATTTCCTTCTCGTCAATCAAAGTAACGCCCGGGATTTCAGCAACTGGATATTTCACGGTGAATTCGTTATCTTCCGCATTTGCCATTACAGGCACCTCAAGCTGTGCACCTGTCATGTTTTTCTTCATATCAAACGCATCCTTGTCAAAGCTTGCGTCGAATTTTACGTCAGAGAATTCAACTGTTACCAATGAGTTGCGATCAGGGTCCATCACCTTGACGCTGACTGGCGCCAGGTTCTTTTTGTTCAGCTTGATTTCCTGGATCGGAAGCATCTTGTTGTTCTGGTATCTTGTTTTTGTTTCGAACACATAATGTTCCTTGGTCGCCGAGAACTTCGCTTGCTTATCCTCGAGAATATCCATGATTAAAGATTCGTAAAGGTATGCCTGGCTGCTGTTCTTCGGCCAGTCGCTCTGGAAACGGAAGCTCTTGTTCAACGCTGGTGTCAGAACAAAAACCCCTTCCTCATTCCTGAGGATCATCTGGCTCTGGTCCTTCTGGGCATTCTTCAGGTTCACACGGTAAAATGACGGATCTTTATGCCAAATCTCCACATCGTACACTTGCGGCTCCGTACCCATCTGCAATGTCATCTTTGCCTTAGCCTTGTAACTCTTCAGGTCTTCGAGCGTTCCATCCAACTCCTTAACCACAGATTCCTGTGATTTCGTACCGCAGGCAGCCAGAGCAAAAACAACCATGAGCCCGGCGAGAAGCAACAATAACCTTTTCTTCATTCTTCCAACCCCTTTTAGTCTCATTTAAACGTGTAAAGGGAAAGAAAGGACAGGAATAAGACACTGGCTGCAAAATTGCTTGAGTAGTCTTCGTGCAGCCATGATTCTCGCCGCCCTAGCCTTGTCTCCCTTACTGCATTATGAATATATGAGACAACCTGGGCGAATATGCCCCCGGGATTGACAAGCATTTTAAAATTTTTCGATAACCACCTGCGCGATAGCATATTGCTCACTGTGGGAAATGGACAGATGGACTCCCTCCATATAAGGCTTTGTGACTATTGGCCGTCCATGCGGATCTGTTTCGACTTCAATATCCATGAAGGACAATTCCTTGCCGATGCCAGTCCCCTTCGCTTTTGAAAAAGCCTCCTTCGCCGCCCATCGCCCTGCGAGGAATTCAATTCCTCTCCGTTCATTATACTGGCTGTAAACTTCCCTTTCCTTTTCTGTTAAAACTCGCTCCGGAAAACGCGGTTGCGATTCTACCAGCTTGCGGATCCGGCCGATCTCCACAATATCGATTCCTGTTCCGATGATCATTTTTCCAGCTCCCTTCTAAAAAAGCTTCATGCAGCATACAAAATAGTGTACAACTTTTGCCGGTTAGGGCTATCCTTAAGATTAGGATTATCATTAAAAATCAGAGCAATCTGATCCAACCTCACGATAATGAGGACCGAGGAGGTTTCCATGTTTACAAGAACAGAAAGCTTGCGCGACTTCATTAGGTTTTACCCTGTTATTTCTATCATCATTTCTATCCATATCTTATTATACTTGCTGACGGCATTGCCAATCTTCCCAAGCAAATACCTGTTTGGACTTTTAGCCGGCGTGAACTTGTATGTTGTGAATGGAGAGTACTGGCGATTATTCACACCGATCTTCATGCATGCCGGTTTTGCACATATGCTGTTCAACAGCTTTTCACTCGTCTTGTTCGGCCCAGCACTCGAGCAGATGCTTGGCAAAACGAAATTCATTCTGATCTATCTCGTGACAGGCATCGCAGCGAATATCGCAACCTTGATCCTCGAACCGCTGACATACACACATGTCGGCTCAAGCGGTGCTATCTTTGGCCTGTTCGGTTTCTATATTTCTATCATAATGTTCCGGAAAGCCATGTTGTCACGTGAAAACTCCCAGACGATCATGACAATCGCCATCATTGCCGTGATCATGACATTCGTCCAGTCAAACATCAATATTACCGCCCATATTTTCGGCATGCTTGCTGGTTTTCTGATCGGCGCCGCCATTTATAGAAGGTAATCGCATTTTAAAAAGCGCCTTAAGGGCGCTTTTTTTCGGTATGAGTAAATTTCATTTCGATAAATATCCAGCTTCGCTGACCAATTTCCTCACTCAGCTGTTTCATGCGAGTACCATTCATAGATCATATCCACATGTTTTTTCTCAAGGTCAATGACTTTGCCGCCAGCACCGCCATGCCCGGACTTAACGATGGCCTCGACGGTAGCGAGATTCTTTTTCCTTTGAAAAAAGCTTTCTTTCATGCTGAAGGATTGGACTTTATTTTTCTTCATATATACTGTGTTCTTGACGATATTGCGGTATCGGAAGGTCAGCATCCCCTGGTCAAGGCTCCAGCCTGCATCCTTATAATTCATGTAGGACCAAATGGCCGAGACTGGGAGCAGGAGCAGGGTGACAAAGCCCCATGGTTTTAAAAACCAGATGGCCGCAATGATGATCGGCAGCGCAAACAGCCAGCCTTTCAGTAAATATCTGCTGTATGCCCGCCTAGGCGCAGGCGATATATTGACACGGAAGTGGTACTCCGTCAAATGCGGTTCAAGCAGGCCGGGGATTTTTCTTTTTTTCACGATCGGCAGGATGAGGACCTTGGAGCTTTCCTGGTCAAGCGCTGAGCCGCCAGCACTTTCCAGATATGCCGATGCATAGCCTAGCGGCTGCCTGATGAGATTCTCGCTGATCCTGACAGCCTGGATCCGATTGAGCGGGATCGTGAACTGCCGCTTTTCCAATAATCCTCGAGTGATAACCAGGTCATTATCCACTTTTCTCACGGTAAAATTTGCGTATTTCAGCATCGTCCCAAACAGTGCGATCATCCATGCCAGCAAGAATCCAAGAAAAACGACGACACTGATAAAAACAACGCCGTTTTGGACAAAATGCTCGACTCCATCAAAAATCTGCTCATAAGGAATGAACTCTTCGAATTGGAAGACGAACGCAAGCACTGCAGAGATGACGACTCCGACGCCGCCCGATGTCGTCGCAAGCATCAATAGCTCCGGGACCGATATTTTATATAGAAGATCATCGGAGGTTTCTGGCTCCTCTTCCCCCTGCTGGATTTGCCCCGACTTTTTGATGGAAACGAGATAATCATGTATTTCCTGTGCATCCTGCTTTGTGATCGCCGTAAGGATCGCCTCTCCATCCTGGAGTCCCATTCCGCCCGAACCGGCTGTCTCTACCTTCACCTTCACCAGCCCGAACAGCCTCTGCAAGATTCCTTCCGACAAATCAACGCTTTGAATCCGATCGAATGGGATATAGCGTTTTTTCCTGACGATCAATCCGTATTCAATCCGCAATTCGCCTTGCTCGATGCGATATGTAAATCTGTACCATGACAAAACTCCATAAACCAATACCAGCACGACGACACCAATCGATCCGAAGAAGTAAAACAGGTCCCAGTCGGTTCCCCTGCTTCCAAATACAACGAAGATCAAAAATGGGATGATCATTTCCTTCAGCTGACGGAGTGCATTAACGACAGCAGCAATCGGATGGAGCCTTTTCGGTTCAGACATCTTCATCCGCCACCCTTGCCAACCTTGAAATGGAGATCCTCAAATTTTCGGCCTCCTCCATATCGAGCGCAGGGATTTCATGGATTGTCGCAGCCGTCGAAACTGTCACCGTCGATAAACGGTATTTCCGCAGCAAAGGTCCTTGCTGTGTATCAACATGCTGGACACGTATCATCGGAATGAGTGTCCTTTTGATGATGAATACCCCGTATTGAAGCTCTATTTCCTGCTCCCTTACTTCGTAACGCCAGCGTTTCCAGCGCAAGGCCGGCAATAAGATGATGAATATATAACTATATACAGCAGCGACAGCGAGAGCTGCACCAATAATCCAGATAGGAAAATCAAATATTATCGTAATGGCGATCAGACCGCCCGCTAATATCCATACCACCAGGGAATGGAGGCCAGCGGCAATTTTCCAGACGGTCAATGCCTGCTTGGAAATCCGCTTTTGCGGCTCAGAAATCGTCATAAGGCTTCCTCCCATTTTTCCAATTAATAGCACCTTTCTAAGTATACAACAATAACACATCTGTATGGCACTTAAATCGGGAGGAAAATGCGCTAAGCCCTTGGATCAAATTATTTCACCTTGAAGCTGCTGCCGTCGACGCTCTCCACTTCAGGCATTTGTTTTAGGTCTTCTGCTAACTTAAAGAGGGCAAGATCTTTCTTTTTCGCTTCAATCATGCAGTGAATTTCCGGGACAGACCCCTTTATTCCATTAAGGAAATCCATGAACATATCACCATCTACGTATTCAGCGTGAGCCCGGAATTCTTTTTCAGAACGAGGACTGGAAATATGCATTTTCACCGGCAGCTTCGAGTGTTCCCATGTCCCGACGATTCGCTCCCATTGCTTCTGCCAGTTTATGTCCTCATGATGGGCAAGGTGGTGATGATAATCGAACACCAGCGGAATCCCAAGCTTTTCACAAAGGTAAAGCGTGTCATGCAGCGTGAACGATGTATCATCATTTTCAAGGATGATCATATTTTGCAGCCTTGTTGAAACAAGTCCCCAATTATGGATGAATTGCTCCAGCGCTTTCTCCCGGTCTTCATAAACCCCTCCGACATGGAGGACGCAGCGATGCTCAGTATCGATTCCCATCCCCTTCAACAAGGCATGATGCAGCGCCAGTGTCTTGATTGAATTATTGAGAGTATCTGTCTTCAGCGTATTCAGAAGGACAAAATGATCCGGGTGAAAATCAACACGCATCGGGTTTTCTTGTAAAAAGTCCGCAATATCCTTTAAAGGCTCCTTTAACGCGCGCATATATTTCCAATCAGAAAGTTCTTCATGATTGGCAAGAGGAACAAGCCTCGAACTCAGCCGGAAAAAGTGAATCTCGTTTGCCTTGCTATGCCTTAACAGCCGCAGGCAATTTTCAAGATTGGATATCGCGATTCTCTCCAGCTTATTGATGGCTGCATCCCTGTCCTTGATTCCCTGGAATTGCTTGAAAGTCATCGTCTGTGAAGGCGAAGCATTCTTCAGTTCCTCACTCATCGCCACATAACCAAGCCTGACAATCGTCATTTCAGCCACCCCCCCATTTTTATTGGTAGTATGTCCAAAATCGATTTTTTAGTTTAGGGAGAGGAGAAATTCCCGGTTGGTCGATATATTTTGGAATATGGTCGATATATTTCAAAATCCGCTGATATATTCCGGAATGTGGTCGATATATTTTAAAATTCGCTGATATATTCCGAAATGTGGTCGATATCATTCCAAAAGAGTCTTACCCCCTTTTATTCACACCCATTAACAAAAAAACTCATCCATTTTGCATTCTGGCCATAAAAAATCCCCGATTCTTTTTGGAATCGGGGATTTGTTCGTCATTATTAACGTGAAGGTCTTGATTTGTAACTGCTGCCTTCTCTGCTGCCGCCGCCACCTGTGCGTTTTGTTCCAGAGCGTGGCTTATAAGGCTTTTTATTGCGTCCATCGCCGCCTCTGTTATCGTATCTTCTGCGGTCTCCTTGAGGCTTTTTGTCTCTTCTGTTTGGAAGAGGTTTTTCCTCAGTAAGCTTAACAGGAGTTGTATCAGGCTCTTTAGTCAGCATTTTCAATACGGAAGCAACGACTGTTTGAGCATCATGATTTTTCAATAGCTCATCTGCAGCCTGGCGGTAGTATTGAAGGTTGTTTGACTCGATTGTTTGTGTAATCTTGTCAACAACTGCTCTTTGCTGGCCTTCAAGCGCTTGGTCCAAGGTTGGAGCAGTCATTTTTTCCATGCGGCGTTTAGTTGTCTTTTCGACTACATGAAGGTAAGAAGTCTCTCTGTGTGTAACGAATGTGATCGCCATACCCTCTTTACCTGCACGGCCAGTACGTCCGATACGGTGTACATAGCTTTCAGGATCCTGAGGGATATCGAAGTTGTATACATGTGTTACTCCAGAAATATCAAGTCCACGAGCTGCCACGTCTGTCGCAACAAGCACATCGATTGAACCTTCCTTGAACTTTCTTAAAACAGACATACGCTTCGCCTGCGTAAGGTCACCGTGGATTCCTTCAGCAGTATAGCCGCGCAGGTTCAACGCTTCAGCAAGCTCATCAACACGGCGCTTCGTGCGTCCGAAGATGATTGCTAATTCTGGAGATTGGATATCAAGAAGTCGTGTAAGAACATCGAACTTGTTCTTCTCCTGAACTTCTACATAGAATTGCTCAATCAATGGAACTGTCATTTCCTTCGCTTTGACACGAACAACCTCTGGGTCCTTCATGAAGCGCTCAGCGATCTTGCGGATTGGTCCTGGCATAGTTGCCGAGAACAATAATGTCTGGCGTTCGCTAGGGATTTTCGCAAGGATAGATTCGATATCTTCGATGAAGCCCATGTTCAGCATTTCATCTGCTTCGTCAAGGATCACAGTTTCCACATTATCAAGACGGATTGTCTTTCTGTTGATGTGGTCAAGAAGTCGTCCTGGCGTACCCACGATGATGTGAGGCCCTTTTTTCAATGCGCGGATCTGGCGGTTGATATCCTGGCCGCCGTAGATTGCAAGAACGCCCACTCTCTTGCCAGCACCGATTTTATATAATTCCTCGGAAACCTGGATGGCCAATTCACGAGTTGGCGCGATGATGATTCCCTGGATATTATGGTTTTCTTTCTTGATTTTTTCCACTAGAGGAATACCGAAAGCAGCAGTCTTACCAGTACCTGTCTGCGCCTGGCCAATCACGTCTTTATTCTGAAGGCTGATTGGAATCGTCTCTGCCTGAATTGGAGTTGCTTCCTCAAAACCCATATTCTTTACAGCTTTTAATGTTGCGGGGCTAATGCCCATGTCTTGAAACATTGTCAACTTTGCTCATTCTCCTTTTTGTTCACATTTATCCCGCACCGGTTCTTCCGATGCATCGTTATTTTAAGTGGCTGTTTAAGGATCCAAACCATTTCTGATTCTGGTCAATTTTATCGTACCTATGCGGCAAAATAGGTGTTTGCACCTTGTGTTTTAAACAGGGCTGAATCAGCAATTACAATACGCTGAAGCACAGAACCTGAAATATTAGCAAAAAAAGACATTCTCCAGCACGGGAGTATGTCCGCTTAAAGGATTTTCTCAGTTAGACACTCAATATTCATGATACCATCTTTAGGAAGGAAAAGCAATTTTTGTGGAATCGCCTTAACTATTGATTCCTGCTTTTGCATCGGAGGTCAAAAAATCGTATACCTCGTCAAATAGGTGTTCTTTTTCATCACAATGACAGATCAGATGTTTGGAGTTCTTATAAAAAATCAGCCTTTTATCATCAGCGCCAATATTTTCATATAAGTAATGGGCGCTTTTCGGGGGAACAATGCCGTCACTCTCGCCTTGTGCGATCAGGGTTGGCACCTTAACATCGTTGAGAATAGGCTTGATTTTAGTTACAAGCCTGCGAAACTGCAAGGTAGCGGTCATGGGTGTTTCTTTGATTTTTCGTGTATAACGCCTGAATAACTCGTTTTCTTTAAGATTCCCTTTTAACGTGTCTTTCATCATTTCCTTGATATCGAACGCAAGCTGTTTAGGGTTCACATAATAAGCAGCCGCACTGAGCAGGACGAGTTTATCAACCGGATAATTCGAGGCGAGATAGCTGGCAATCAGGCCACCCATTGAAAAACCGACAACATAGACGGTGTCACATTCTTTCAATAACGCCTTCAGCTCGTTTTCGGCATGGTCAATCCACTCATTATGCTTGATTCCCTTTAAATTGAGCTCATTGCCATGGCCAGGCAGGGTAGGAACAACTATTTTCCAATCGGTTCTCTCTTTCAGCGACTGGGCAAGTGGCTCCACTTCAAACGGAGACCCCGTAAAACCATGGATTAACAGACAACCTATCATAACCAATCACCCATTAGTTTTTCTCGTATTTAATCTTTCCCCATTTTAAATCATTTAACCCAGATTTTCCTCGAAAATGCCTTTTTAAAAAGAACAAAAAGATGCCCAGCTGAACGGACATCTTCATGTTGTAGATTACTTCTGCAATGCATGGACGACTTCTTCGAGCGCCATGCCGCGTGATGCTTTTACGAGGACAATGGTTTCGTCTGTTACGTACTTCTTCAGTTCATTGCTTAACTGCTGCTTATCCTGGAAAGCAAATGCCCTGTCATCGCCAAGTACTTCTTTTGCGCCTTTGGCAATGGATTCGCTCAGTTTGCCAAAGGTGAAAACGTAATCGATTTTTCCTGGTTCAAGCGATGTCCCAACCTTGTAATGATATTCCTCCTCAAGAGGCCCAAGCTCGAGCATGTCACCAAGCACAAGGATTTTACGGCTATATCCTGACAAATTGGCAACAAGGTCTATTGCTGCATTCATGGATGTCGGGCTTGCATTGTAGGCATCATTGATGATTTTTTCGCCATGAGCGCCTTCGGAAAGTTCCATCCTCATATTTGTCAGCTTCAAGCCTGCAAAACCATCATTCATTTTTTCAAAAGGAACGCCCAGGAATTCTGCCGCAAGCATAGCTGCCAGCGCATTCAGGATATTATGGTTTCCGAGTACCGGCAGATAAAAAGTTTCATCAACAAGGTTTGTCTTGAACTTATTGCCATTTTCCATCGGCTCGATGCTGAGCGGATAAAGGTAGTTATCAGGGCTCGCACCAAACGTTTTCAGTTCCCCATTCCCTTTGTAATCCTTCAGCCTTTCCTGAAGAAGCGGCTCGTCTCCATGGAAAATGATCAGCCCGTTCTCCTGGAGGCCATCGATGATCTCCAGTTTTGCATCCGCAATCGCTTCTCTTGAACCAAGGTCAAGCAAGTGAGATTCTCCGATATTCGTGATGATCACCGCATCAGGTCGGCCCAATTTTGTTAAAAACTCAATTTCGCCCTTGCTGCTCATGCCCATTTCAAGCACAGCAACCTCTGTATCTTCACGCAAACGAAGAAGAGTCAACGGCAGGCCAAGGTGGTTATTGAAGTTTCCTTCTGTTTTTTGGACCTTGTATTTCTGGGCAAGCAGATTCGCTGTCATGTCCTTGGTCGTCGTTTTCCCATTGCTGCCGGTAATCCCGACAACCTTGATGTCGAGTGAATTACGGTAGCTTCTTGATAACTCCTGCAAGGCAATCGTCGTGTCTTCAACGATGATGATTGGCAGGCCTTCTGGAGGATTCGGCACATCCTTTTGCCAGAGCGCCGCTGAAGCTCCACCATTTTTGATGACGTCAGCCACAAATTTATGTCCATCTGTCCTAGCTCCTTTAAACGGAACAAACAGGTTTCCTGCCTCGATTTTACGAGTGTCGATCGAAACACCCTTCACCTCTACATCAGCAAATTCACTTACATCATTAAGCGCTCCTGCCATTTGGGCGATTTCTGATAGTGGTTTTTGGATCATTTTTATTTCCTCCCAATAGAAAAGCGCAAGCGCCTTGGTCAGCACCGACAAGCGCTGGAGGGCTGACCGGTGAAGTCGTCCTTTGACTTCATCGGGCGGACCGAAGCGACTCGAGGGGCTAGGCGCTGGAGCTGGACAATTCTTGAATTGAATTTTATGCTTTCTTATTCGAAAAGAGAACACCGCCGCCGCCGTGTCTCCCTGGTTGATTTATCGGTTAAAATGTATATTTTATCTTCTGCTTTTCAGCGTGGCGTTCCATTCCAAGGTTCACTAGCTTTTCAATCAGCTGCGGATATTCGACACCTGTATGCTTCCACAAGAGCGGGAACATGCTGAATGGTGTGAAGCCAGGCATTGTGTTAACCTCGTTAATCAGCAGCTGGCCATCCTTGGTAAGGAAAAAGTCAGCCCGGACGAGACCTGAGCAGTCTAGTGCTTTGAACGCAGTAATGGCCATTTCTTTTAGATCAGCATATTGCTGTTCTGTGATTTCAGCAGGGATGATCATCGCTGTATCGCCATCTTCATATTTTGCTTTGTAATCATAGAAATCTTTTTTGGGGACGATTTCACCAACGACTGAGCACTCTGGTTCATCGTTCCCAAGCACACCAATTTCGATTTCACGGGCGACGACACCCTGTTCAATAATGATTTTACGGTCGAATTGGAACGCCTCTTTGAAGGCTTCCTCAAGCTCCTGTTTATTGGATGCCTTGCTGATTCCCACGCTGGATCCAAGGTTTGCAGGCTTTACAAAGCAAGGATAGCCAAGTCTTTCTTCAACAAGGCCGTATACCTTTTCGCTGTCTTTTTCCCATTCGCTTCGCAGAGCGGCCACATAGTCCACCTGAGGAAGTCCCGCCTGTGCAAATACATTTTTCATGACGATTTTATCCATGCCTGCTGCTGAGGCAAGGACGCCATTGCCAACATATGGCAGGTTCAATAATTCCAGCAAGCCTTGAACCGTACCATCTTCACCGTTCGGTCCATGCAACAATGGGAAAATGACATCAAGAGTCTGGTTGGATTCTTCACCGCCTGCCTGGAACAATGCTGGTGTGAATGAAGGAGTCGGCAGATTTGAGTGATCGTTAAACTCAAGCGCCTTGACATTCTCTGCAGGAGCGCCGAGCTGAGGACCCTTGACCCATTCTCCTTCCTCCGTTATGTATATAGGATAAATCTCGAATTTTTCAAAATCCAATGCTTTCGTCACAGCCAATGCTGTCTGCATCGATACTTTATGTTCAGCCGATTTGCCGCCGTACAGCAGCCCGATTCTTGTCTTCATAAAAATAGACCTCCAATAAATTCAATCTGGCTCCACTTTCCGCTTCCTATTTTACCACTTTATTTTTAAATTACGGAATTGTTATCAATTTTTAATAAAGCTCTTTATGCAAAACTTTATTGCTTTCTCACCCAAAGTAAAAACCGGGTTTTGGGTTAACACAAATATCACCGCATATCCGATCTGAATGCGAATAAATGTTTCTGTACGAAAAGCAACAATCAATGCGAAAAAGCCTTCAAGCTATACTATTTCCTGTTTTTTCAGCATGAAACCTGCCTTGGACTTAAAAGTTAGCATTCAGTGAATAAGTTACCTTATTAATCACTACTATTAGGAAACTAACCCAATTTCAGCGCCTAATTTACCATATGAATTACTTAATAATTCTGTGAGTGATTAAATCTCTTAACAACATTTCATAATTCAGCTGGAAAAAATCGGGTAAAATTTCCAATTAGCTATATTAATTGGATTTTCGCTATATTAATGAGACCTCAACTAGAAAATGTAAAATACCGCCCTATTACTCTATAAAAAAGAAAAACGCTCAGGTTGCCCTGAACGCTGGTTATTTTACGATCAATACTGGTGCTTTTACTCGTTTTGCGACTTTGTGGCTGACGCTGCCAAGGACCATTTCCTGCAGGCCGTTCAAACCGCGGCTGCCGACGACGACGACATCGAATGAATTCTTGTTGGCATAGTCGACAATGGCCGGTCCTGGTTCACCGAGCAATTTTTCATACCTGAAATTCAATTGTTCCTCTTCAAGCATGTTTGTTACCGGCTGGAGCCTGATTTTTCTTTTTTCTTCAACGACAGTTCGGTCAGGATTGTGCAGGACATCTTCCTTGGAAGTCTGCCCATCGACAACATACACAACAGTGATTTCACTATCGCCGCTAAGCTTTGCTAATTCCACTGCTTTTTTTGCCGCGCGCACTGAATGGTCAGAACCATCTGATGCCAGCAAGATTCTTTTAAACATGCCATTCCTCCTACATTAATTTCCATTATCTAATATATAAAGAAAGCACGCTGATTCGTCAACGTGCTTCCTGAAAAATTATTAATTAATGTCCGGAAAGCTTGGCGCCTTCCTGTTTGTGAACGGCTAGTTTGTCAATCAAGTGGGAGCTCGGTTCATTCAGTCCATGCAGGCGGACTAAGGTTCCACTTTCCCTTAGTTTGATGACGATTTTATCGATGGCCGCAACCGCTGAATCGTCCCAAACATGGGCATGAGTCAAGTCGATCACGACTTCCTTTGCAACTTCTTTCAAATCGAATGATTCAATTAAATCCGTAACAGATGCAAAGAATACTTGTCCTGTTACAAAATACGTGCGGCGGTCTGCAGCCACATCAAATGTTGATGTAACTTTCACCTTAGAGATCTTCGCTACGAAGAAGATCGCGCTCAAGATGATTCCGGCAAATACACCTTTTGAAAGGTCATGAGTGAACACAGTCGTAACCGTTGTGACGACCATGACGATTGAATCGGTAACAGGCGTCTTTGCTATGCCTTTGATGGATGACCAGTCGAATGTTCCGATTGATACCATGATCATGACGCCAACAAGGGCAGCCATCGGAATTTGAACAACAATGTTTCCTAAAACAATAATCAGGAACATCAAGAAAGTACCAGCAACGAAGGCAGACAATCTGCCTCGGCCGCCAGATTTAACATTTATTACGGATTGGCCGATCATTGCGCAGCCTGCCATGCCGCCGAATAATCCGGCAACAATGTTCGCGATCCCCTGGCCGCGGCTTTCTTTATTTTTATCACTAGAAGTATCCGTCATATCATCAACGATCGATGCTGTCAGCAACGATTCAAGCAAGCCGACAATCGCCAGAGCGATTGAATATGGGAAGATGATTTTTAACGTTTCCAGGTTGAATGGTACATCAGGAATCAGGAATGATGGAAGAGTAGAAGTAAGTGTACCCATATCGCCCACAGTCCTCACATCACTCTTGGTCATCAAGGCAATTACAGTAATCACGATGATTGCGACAAGTGGTGATGGAACTGCCTTTGTAATGCGCGGAAAAAGATAAATGATCGCCAGCGCACCGGCTACCATCGCATACATCACCCATGTGGCGTCTACAAATTGCTCAAGCTGCGCCATGAAAATCAAAATCGCAAGTGCGTTAACGAAGCCAATCATGACGGAACGCGGAATGAACTTCATGAACCTTGCCAATTTAAACACACCAAACAGAATCTGCAGGAGACCTGTCAAAATCGTAGCAGCCATTAAATATTGTAAACCATGGTCAGCAACAAGTGTCACCATCAACAGCGCCATCGCACCGGTCGCAGCTGAAATCATACCAGGACGGCCGCCGACAATCGCGATTGTCACAGCAATAGCGAATGAGGCGTAAAGTCCTACCATCGGGTCAACACCAGCAATAATCGAAAAGGCGATCGCTTCAGGAATCAAAGCAAGCGCAACGACGATCCCCGCAAGGATATCTCCTTTCACATTGCCAAACCATTGTTCTTTAATTGTATTAGTATTCAAGTAAACACCCCTTAATATTATTTTGTGGCTTCCTACTCTCAAGCAAGCCGGGTCCGTTACAAACAGGAATTATCATAACACATCTCCCCGAAGTCGCAACTTATAATGTAAGCGCTATAATGTTTCCTTTTCTTACAGATTCGACGGTATTCTTCATTTTTCATACAGGTAAGATAAAAACCTTAAAATGTAAAATCGCAATTCATGTTCTGCTTCTTGAAGGTTTTTAAAAGGAATATTTGTTATGGGGATTTAGGAGGCTTTGATTTGTATACTTTTCTATGTAACATTTCTCCCCGAATCCGAGCTTAAAAAAATCCCTGCAGCTCTAGAGCTGCAGGGATTTTATCAACCAATCGGAGTGCATATTTCAATATAGTGCCCATCCGGGTCGGCTGCATAGGCGACGACCTGGCCCCATGGTTTTTCGGTTGGCTCGAGCAGGATTGGGACTCCGGCGGCCCGCAGTTTTTCTACTGCGTCCTTCACGTCCTCTGTTACGAATCCGAGCTCGAAGGTTTGTTCCTTCCTTATTCCATCCGGGATTGGCAGCGTCGTGATCTCACGGCCGCTTTCTCTCGTGTTCATCGACAGCACGGTGTTACCCGTTTCATATTCGATGTAGGTCCCAAATTCATTTCGAAGTTTAAGCCCTAGCAGCTCACCGTAAAAATGCTTTGTTTTTTCCAGATTGGAAACATATAGAATGACATAGCCCATTTTCATTTCCATTCTCATCACCTCTGTGAATAAATTCGAGACGAAGTGAACGGTTTCCTTCATTGAAGCTTAAATGCGCTTTTGCTGTTTCTATAGTTTAGGATTGCTTCCTTTGTGCAGGTGTAAATCCCCTCGCTGATTAGCTTGCCGAGAGGCGTTGCAGTGCCTGCATAGGAAATTTCTTCACCTTGCTGTGTTGCGGCAATGCAGATACTGTCCGTGGAAATGCCTGCTGGCTGGCCGGCAAATCCAGGTCCGCTCCCTTCCAGTTCCTGCAGGACGCTTATTTTTGCTTCTGCCGCCGTCATTGCGCTCTGGATAAACGCCTCCTCAGAAATCCTGCCGTTAATGAACAGCCAGGTATTGATATTCCGGGGGCTGTCCCGATGGGTGCTGCCTGCGGAGACAATAATAAAAATCGACATTCCCTCAGTCTCAAAAGAGCGATATGATGCTGTTTCAACAGGAACAGCCGTCATCATCCCCACCGTTTCGCTTGGAAGGAATCTCTTGTCCTGCAAGTACTGAGCCATCTCCGCCTTATGGTCGCTGCAGTCATACTCCATCGGGACAACACGATGCACGAACGAACTGTGCCATCCAATCCCGGCACCGGTAATTCCCGAAGACATCGTCCTCAACTTTACTGGTGACTGCAGGATGATACGGTCGTGCCCCACATCAAGAAATCTGTCGTCTATTTTAAAAACACCGTCATGATCGCTCTCGGTTTCCGGCACGAGCAGCAATTGAGGCTTGGCGATTTCCGGATGCGGATGGTTTTTGATTTGCGTTTTATAAACACTCTTAATCCGTTCTTCTTTTAACACTTCAACAGGAGAGTCGACAATCAACACCTCTCCGTTTTTCATTAACAGCAGCCTGTCACAATATAAAGATGCCAGATTCAAGTCATGGAAAATGGATACGACCGTAAGCTCCTCTTCGGATGCCCATTTTTTCAAAAGGTCCAGCAGCTCTTTTTGAAAACTTAGGTCAAGATGATTCGTAGGTTCATCGAGCAGCAGGATCCTCGGCTGCTGGGCCAGTGCCTGGGCGAGATAGACTCGTTGTTTTTCGCCGCCGGATAGTTCTACGATTGATTTTTCCTGGAGTTGGGTGATTCCTGTCTGGTCCATCACCTTCAGGACAATCTGCTCATCTTCCTCACTCCAGCTGTGGAACCAGCCCTTTTGGTGGGCATAGCGCCCGAGCGAAACAGTTTCTTTTACACTATAAGGGAAGGCCTGGTCGGAATGCTGCGGCAGGACAGCCATCATCCTGGCAAGCTGCTTCGGTGAATACTGGGTCAATGGCCGGCCGTCCAGCTCAATGGCACCTGCACTGAAATCCAAAGCGCCGCTGATCATTTTTAACAGCGTGGTTTTCCCACTTCCGTTTGGACCAAGGATTCCGAATAACTCACCCTTGCCAACCTCAAAGGAGATTCCTTTCAGCACCTCGCCGCCTGCATATCCGCCTGTCAAATTCTTCACTGTGATCATCGGCCAGCACTTCTTTCCCTGCGATTTTTCATTAAAATAAACGCAAAAACCGGAGCACCGATTAATGCTGTGATCACGCCGATCGGCAATTCAGAAGGGGCGATGATCGTTCTTGATATCAGGTCTGCGAGAATCAGGAAGCCGCTGCCGATCAGGACAGAAAGCGGCAGCAAGTGGCGATGGTCCGGTCCCCAGACTGTCCTTGTCAGATGCGGGATGACGAGACCGACAAAGCCGATCGTCCCTGAAACCGCAACCGCTGAACCTGTTAAAAGTGAACCGGACAGCAAAATCAGAAGCTTGCGGCGCTCGACATTGACACCCAGGTGCTGGGCGCGCTCCTCACCAAAAGACATGGCATTCAATTCCCTTGTATTGGCAAGCAATATCACCAATCCGATTATAAAGAAAGGAAAAATAATTTTAATGTATTCCCAGCCGCGCATTGACACGCTGCCCAGCAGCCAGCCGATGATTTGCCTCAGTTCTTCTCCGGAGAGGGCGATCATCAAAGAAATGAAAGAACCTAGAAATGAACTTAAGATAATTCCGGTCAAAATGATTGTCTCCACCCTGAGCAGCCTGTCGACTTTCCGGGCAAAAAACAACACAAACAAGACGGTGGCAAAGGCAAATAAAATGGTCAACACCGGCAAGGTGAAGGCACCGATCAGCGGCAATGAAATGCCAAAGAACAGCGTGATAACTGCCCCGATGGAGGCACCTGATGAAATCCCAAGCGTGTAAGGGTCTGCCAGCGGATTGCGCAGCAGGCCCTGGAAGGCAGCACCGGCAATTGCCAGCGATGCGCCGACAAGCCCTGCCAGCAATACACGCGGCAGCCTGATTTCCATGACGATACTTGCATACATCGGATCGATTCCCTGTCCCTGAAAGCGGAAAATCTCAGCACCAATAATCTCAATAATAGCGGGTACAGGGATGGAAACAGTTCCGATGGAGATGCCCAGCAGCATCGAGATGACCAAGAATGCTGCCGCAAATAGATAGGCAATTCCTATTTTATTTAAAAACGTCCGGGTAAATGGCTTTCGCAAGCTCCTCTGCTCCTTCAGCGAGCCTTGGACCTGAACGGGTAACGAGATCGGAATGGACATCATATACCCGCTGGTCCTTGACCGCTTTTACATTATTCCAGCCCTGCCGCGCAAGAACCTGATCAGCTGCGTTTTCAGTATAATATCCATAGGTTGTCACAATGACATCCGGATTACGCTCAACAATGGCTTCCGGGTCAACCTTCGCCCAGCCATCCATATCGCCAGCAGCATTCTTAGCGCCGATCAACTCAAGCATTTCATTGATGAAAGTACTCTTGCCGGCAGTGTAGATTTCCGGCGCTGGTGAAACCTCGACAAATACCGTTTTCTGCTCTTCCGGTTTGATTGCTTCTGCTTTCTTCTTCAGTTCCGCAAAACTGTTTTTCATATTCTCAATAAGTTCATCTGCCTTATCTGTCTCGCCAATGGCCTGGCCAATCATCTCGATGGATCGATATACCTCTTCAAATGACTGCGCATCATTCACGACAACAACAGCTATTCCCGCATCCTTCAACTGCTGAAGACCCTCTTTCGCAGTGTCCGCTGTTGATCCAGGTGCCAGGACAAGGTCTGGCTTAAGGAAAATCATTTTTTCGATATTAAACTCCATGCCGCCGACTTTTTCTTTTGCCATAACATCTTCTGGATAATTATCGAAATCGGTGACACCGACAATCGCGTCTCCGCTATCAAGTGCATAAACGATTTCCGTGTTGCTTGGGATCAAGGAAATGATCTTTTCAGGTTTTTCTTCAATAACGACTTCTTGATCAAGCGCATCTTTTACCGTGACAGGGAATCCCGTCTTCTGCTCCTGCGCGGTTTTTTCGCTTTCCTTCTTTTCTGGCTGTGCTTCCGTGCCGCATCCTGCCAGGATCATAACTGCAGCCATGATCAACATCAATAACTTCTTCATTCGCTTCTCCTCCAATTTCCTAATAAGCTTTGCTTGGTTGATTTTCGTTCCAGGCGCTTCGCCTTCCACTACAATCAACAGGGCTTAAAAACAACATTTGGCTTTAACAGAGCCAATAAATAAAAAAACATCTCCACCTGAAGGGGAGATGTCCGAGTAAGCAAATGTTTTTATCGTCATAAAAGACATAGAGCCTGTCGGCACCTCCCTATCCTCGTAGGTTTGCTGGTGCAATGGACAGGCAGGTCTCCTGGCTCATGGTCAATGCTCGCTGCGCCTTCCCATACATTTGTACAGTGGCATTTGCAGCTTGCTCCCATTTACAGTGGCGGGACCGCGTTGGATTTTCACCAACTTCCCTATTAAGTCTTGTTATAAAAGACACCTGTTCATTTGTTATGTAATTTTCCGCTAAATCCAATTATACACGATTTGCCAAAAATTGCTCCAAAAATTTTGTTTTTTCGACGTTATTGAGCAAGCAAGCTCCATTCTTTCGCTTTTTTATCGAAGACAATCCTGCCATCCGGAGTGCTTCGGCTGGCTTCTTTATATTCATCATGCATATCATCCATGTTGGCAAAATCACCAATGATCCAGATTGGGATTTCAATTCTGTTGCGGCTTTGCTGGATGTTTTTCAACGAAAACACCGCCCCTTCCTTCAGGGCTGGCGTCAATGATTTCAGGATTTCCTTGCTGACGGAAGGATAGGATTTCTTTTTCCGGATCCCAAGCAGCGTTTTTTCCGGCTTCATCTCCCCCAGCTTGCCTGAAAGGACATGGCCAAGCATGCGGAAAAAGTCATTGAGATTGCGGTAATAGGTTTTATTGAACCAGCCATCTTCAGTGGAGAGGAACACGAATCGATTATTAAGCTGATTATAAAAAGGCAGTTTCAAATGATGCTTGATATGCCCGAGATACAGAAGCTCAGCAATTTCATGGGCCGACAGCACATTCAATGCCTCCACTTCCTCAAAATCGATCCAGCAAAAATCACCGTATGCATGTACATTCGCTCCGACCAATTTTTCAACGCTGTCCTCAGGTACATACTCAAATAAAGTATGTCTGTTGAACTCACCATCCTCATAGCGATGCTTCAACAGCAGCAAATGGTTGAGTGAATCAGACAAGACCCGTGCGAATTCATGGAATTCGATCCCATGCGAGAGCACGTACTGGTCCCGTTCGTTCAAATGGACGTATAGTATATCCCTGCTATAAGGATGGTTCTTTTTCAAAGGCAAAACCTCCCGGAAAAATTCTCAGCTGCAAACTGCCAGCGGCTCCGTACAAATAACACTTCTTCCATTCTAACAAAAACGGCAGAAAATATCTTATTCTGACTCTTCAAAAACATAATTATTATCGACCTTTTCCGCGAAAAGAATCCAGCTTTGATCAGAAACTAACCCGCCTATTAAATCGTCTAATAGGTACAGGAATATCTTACCTTGGCAGGGATTGTAAGAATCATCCTTTTACGTTAGCATAAAATGGTAAGACTGCCGATCAGTGAGCCCGAGAACTAACTGCAAGCAGCAAAATTCACCGGAATAATGAATGGGACAGGGTGTAGCAAATGGAGAAATCGATTAAAAAATTCGATAGATTTGATTGGACGTTGACGCTCCTCTTAATGCTGTTTTTTCTGACCAGCTGCGTCGCCATATACAGCGCACAAAAGACAGGGCAGTATGTCGGTCAGAATTTTTTATACAAGCAAATATTCTGGTATGTCGTCGGATCTGGGATCATCGCTGTTGTGATGATGTTCGACAGTGAACAATACCGCAAACTTTCATGGTATTTGTACGGGTTCGGGGTGTTCCTGCTTGTCTTCCTGTTTTTCGCTCCAGCCAGTATCGCCGAAGAACGAAACGGGGCCAAAAGCTGGTTCTTCATCGAGCCATTCGGTTCGATCCAGCCCTCAGAATTCATGAAGGTCTTCTTGATTCTTGCCCTTAGCAGCACGATCTATGCCCATCATAAAAAACATTCGGTAAAGACGCTTCAAACAGATTTCCTGCTTTTCATCAAGCTTGGTTTCATAACCGCCTTGCCACTTGGAATGATCATGCTCCAGCCTGACCTGGGCACCTCTCTCGTCGTGCTTGCCATTTTCACCGGGATCATCCTTGTTTCAGGCATCACATGGAAAATCATCCTTCCGCTCTATGGCGGCGGGGCTGCATTTGGAGCCGGCATTCTGTATCTCGTCATCTGGAAGCCTGAGCTCCTGAAAAAATATTTAGGGGTAAAAACGTACCAGTTTGGGCGCATTTATGCCTGGCTTGATCCTGATAGCTACCCGGAATACGGTTATCATCTATTAAAATCCCTCAGTGCAATTGGATCAGGCATGTTGACTGGAAAAGGGATCAATGGCAGTGAGGTCTATATTCCCGAAAGCCATACAGACTTTATTTTCAGTGTGATTGGCGAGGAATTCGGCTTTGTGGGCGGCAGTTTTGTCATCAGCCTGTACTTCCTGCTAATCTACCATCTGACCAAGACTGCCCTGGATACAAATGACCCATTCAATACCTACATCAGCGCGGGAGTCATCAGCATGGTCACCTTCCATGTTTTCCAGAATGTCGGGATGACGATCCAGCTGCTGCCGATTACCGGCATCCCGCTGCCATTCATCAGTTATGGCGGAAGCTCGCTTATGGGCAATATGCTCGCGATGGGGCTGATATATGGCATCCGATTCCATCATAAAACCTATATGTTTGCCTCGAGAGACAGGAGTTTTGATATATGATGCTAGTAAGCCATTACCGTGAGAATGAAGTTTTGAGAAAAAGTTTTATCCAGCTTGCCGCCGACATTTTCGGCCTTGATTTCACGAGCTGGCATGAGCGCGGATATTGGGGAGAAAGGTACATCCCGTATTCCTATGCAGACGGCGACCAAATTATCGCCAATGTATCGGTCAACGAGCTTGATTTGGTTATCGAGGGAAAAAGCCATAAAGCCCTGCAAATCGGCACCGTCATGACCCATCCGCGGTATCGGAACAAAGGCCTGTCAGCCTGCTTGATGAACCATGTTCTGGATGAATACGAAGGAAAGTATGACTTAATGTACTTGTTCGCCAACGACAGCGCGCTGAATTTTTATCCGAAATTTGGATTTGAACAAGTTGAGGAACATCAATACTCGACGAAAACTTTGACGGGGACTGATCCGCTGCCATTAAGGAAATTAAGAATTCCTGAGGACCTTGAGATGATTGAAAAATTTATCTATACCAGAGTCCCAGTTTCCAATGCCTTTGCGACTGCCAATTCTGCCGGGATCACAATGTACCATATCCTTAATGTATATAACGACCACCTATACTACCTTGCAGAAGCAGACGCTATTTTAATTTTCATAAGAGAATACAGGACCGTCCAACTGTATGACGTGATCTGCACCGCCCCTGTAAACATGAACGACATTATTTCTTCCTTTGGAGATACAGATACCATTCAATTCCACTTTACACCGGATCAAGGTGATATCCCATATCAACAGGAGCCATTTAAAAGAAATGGTGCATTTTTTGTCAGAAAGAGTCCCGGACTCGAGATTCCTCCTTTCATCAAGCACCCAGTCACCTCTGAGGCATAAATAGAAAAAAGGCTGAGTCAGCCTTTTTTCTTTGCCTTTTCTGTCTTTATTTTACGAATGGACATTGTAAAAAAGTACAGTATGAACATCCCCATGATCACCAGGCCTGTTTTATTCAGGTCAAAAAGCTTCAGGACCGCTCCTGCCAGCGTGACAAGATAAAGGATCCCAAGCATCGCGTTCATTTCCTTGTTTTCAAAATAGGAAGTCATTCTTGCGCCGAACTGGGAGCCGACTAGTGCACCGGCAATCAGCATTAGACCAATGAAGTAATTGATATCCGTATCGACCGCATAGGATATGAACCCTACTGAGACAATGAGCAGCACCGCAAACAGACTCGTTCCGACTGCCTTTTTCGGATTGAAGCCGAGCGATGTAATGATCAGCGGAACGATGATGAAGCCTCCTCCCACTCCGAGCGTTGCCGAGACGAAGCCTCCGAGGAAGCCAACAGCCAACAGCTTTGGCAGCGAAAAATCGGCTGGTGCAGCGATTTCCTCATCCTTCTTCCTTCCCTGGCGAATCATCTTTATCGCAAAATAAGCAAGCAGCACAATATAGAGGAACGGAATGACAATATCATCCCAGCCCCGCGCCTCCAGGGCATAAACCAGCGGCCGTGCCAGCTGTGTCGCGGCAATTCCGCTCAGCCCCATGGTCAGCCCCTCTTTCCAGAGGATATTTTTCATGCGAATATGCGCGGTAATCCCAGAAATCGAAGTACCCACCGTGAAAAATAAGCTGGTTGTGATTGCCTCAAGCGGCGAAAAGCCTAACAACAGTAAAATCGGCGTCAGGATAAAGCCTCCGCCTACTCCGAAAAATCCTGAAAGGACACTGATCAATCCGCCCAGGAGCAAATACAGTATGTATTCCATAAACAACTCCCTCTTTTAATACATTCCTTTTATAGATTACCACTTTCAACCTCAAATTAAAGAATGGGTGCCTTAATTCCATATAAACAAACCTGCCTGATGAAATAAAACATGAAGCCACAGTTAATCTCTCTTTGCTGAAATAGTTGGCTCTAACAGAAGTAAAAATGGTATACTTCTAACTAGGTTTATTTTGCAAGACATACTATAACAACTCAAAGGAGATACTGTTTCATGTCTGAATGGATCCACGCGATTGAAGAATGGCTGCTTGAATTTGGTTCATGGGGATTATTCTTCGTGTCTTTCCTGGAATCTTCCTTTTTCCCGATTCCTCCCGATGTTTTGATGATTCCAATGGGTATTGCCAATCCTGACAAGGCCCTCTGGTACGCCTTCATCACAACGGCAGGTTCCGTACTCGGCGCCCTGCTTGGCTGGTATATCGGTAAAAAAGTCGGCCGTCCAATCCTGCGATATTTTATAAAAGAAGAGAAAATTGTCCTGGTCGAACGCTATTTTGAAAAATACGGTGCAATGGCCATCCTCATTGCTGGCTTTACACCTATCCCATACAAAGTCTTCACGATTTTTTCAGGAATCTCCAACGTTAGGATTCCGACACTCATTATCTGGTCAATCATCGGCCGCGGTGCACGTTTCTTTCTTGAAGCAGCCATCATCGTCGCACTAGGCGACAAGGCCATGCCATTCATCGAGGAAAACTTCGCGATGCTGACAATCGTCCTTGGTGTCGTCATGATTGCCGGATATTTGGTTTACATGTATTTGAAGAGATCCAAGAAAGCTTAGTATAGAAGAAAACGGGCCCAGCGCCCGTTTTTTTTTTTCCATGCTGCACACTGATCAAACTACTAACCTGTCTGCCTCTAAAACAACCCTCCTTCTATCAATTCACATCCATATTCTACCTAAACCCTCTCTCACTCACTCAACAATAATATTGCTATTGGAACAACACTCCCCTTTGTTTATAACAGCAACAAATGGGTAGATTAAAGTATGCTTGCTAGCTAACTAGGACCTTTTTACAAGTATAGCTGCAACTCTTCTTGGTCTTATCCTGAACATTCGCAGAACACCATGAAGGTCCAATTAAAATAAGGAGTGAGAAGTTTGAACAATAATTTTTACAATGGCTGGGACAGCATTCTTGGCAAACTGCCAAATGTGCTGATTGCACTTGCGGTCCTGCTTGTGGGATGGCTTGTCGCAAAATTGATTGAAAAAGCTGTGTACAAGGGGCTTCAGAAAACCAGCCTCGATAACAAGCTTTTTTCTAACATGAACAATAAGAAGTATTCAGCGGAGAAAATCATCAGTAAGATAGTCTATATTTTAATTCTAGTATTTGTCTTCATCATGTTCCTGAATATCTTAGATTTATATGTTTTGACTGAGCCGCTGATCGGAATGTTCTCAACGATTGCCGCAGCGATCCCTAACATCCTGAAAGCCGGATTGATCCTGTTATTTGCCTGGCTGATTGCATCAGGCCTGAAGTTCCTGATCCAAAAAGGCGGCAAGACGCTCGGTGTCCATGAAAAACTAAGCAAGTACAAGCTTACGGTCGACAACCAGCAGACAACAAATGCGGTAGACACGGTTGCGAATATCGTCTTCTATCTCGTATTGCTGATGGCATTGCCGGCCGTACTGTCAGCCCTTAATCTGCGCGGCGTTTCAGAGCCATTTGAAAGCATGATTGCAGGAATCCTTTCCTTCATTCCTAAACTATTCGGTGCTGCACTGATTCTTTTAATAGGCTACTTTGTCGCTAAAATCGTCCGCGATATCCTGACGAACTTTTTGCAAAGCATTGGCACGGAAAAACTAGTACAGCGTTTCGGCTTATCCCGACTATTTGAAGGCACAAGCCTTTCACGAGTGATTGGCACGATTGCTTTCGTATTGATTTTGATTCCAACAGTCATCGCTGCACTTGAACGCCTTGATGTCGAAGGAATTTCCGAGCCCGCTATCGCGATGCTGAATGATATCCTGACGATGATTCCGAATATCGTCGTTGCCATCATTCTTGTCATGATTGGCCTGTGGCTGGGAAAATGGCTGAAGAAATTCACAGCTGATTTGTTAAAAAGAATTGGTTTCGATTCTTATTTTAAAGGAGTGGGACTAGGCAGCAATGCTAACCGTCCAAACTCATTAAGCTTATCAGAAATCGTCGGCTATATCGTCCAGGTCATCGTTGTCCTCTTGTTTGTAGCCGAAGCACTGAATGTCGTAAAACTTGATTTCTTCGTCGACCTTGCACGTGGTGTAATCGCATATCTTCCACATGTCATTGCCGCGATTGTCATCCTTGGTGTCGGCCTATGGCTCGGCGGTCTTGCGAAGAAAGTACTCAGCAGCATCCTGCAGGGTGATTCATCAAATGTGCTGGCAACTGTCGCAAAATATGCGATCATTACCATCGCTGTCTTCATGGCACTTGACCAGCTTGGTGTCGCACCTGCCATCGTGAACGCAGCCTTCATCCTTACCCTTGGTGGATTGGCGCTCGCATTCGGACTTGCATTTGGACTTGGAGGCAAAAATTTCGCTTCAAAATACCTGACCAAGTTCGACGAGAAAATCGAAAAAACCAGCATTGACCAAGCAGCGGTCCAGCAGCAGAAAATGAAAAAGAACAACCCGGTCAACCAGAACCCTGCTACACCGCCAAACTTGAACAATCTGAACCAAAATCCTGGCACACCGCCAAACTTAAACAATCCGAACCAGAATCATAACCCTGGCACGCCGCCAAACTTGAACAACCCGAACCAGAACAGAAACAATAACCCTATGGATCCTCACAACGGCGACAATCCGTTGAATCCATAATAGAACAAAACACAGCTGCCAATCACGGCAGCTGTGTTTTTTATGTACTTAACTGAAATTATCTATGAAAAAAATAACGAGAAACACAATGAAGGCATAAAAACTAAGATGCAGCAGCACAGTAGTGAAAAATTCCTTCAGTTTGTCAAATGAAAAAGGTTCACTCTTCCTAGTCCTTGCTCTCATAGCCAGCCTGTCCCCCTCTAGTAAAACTATCCAGTAAGTCCACTTTTTTCTTTTAAATTATCATAGCATAATCTATTGATTTTGTGCCCCTCTATTTTCATCGCCGAGCCTGATAGCATAGAAAAAACCCTCTAAAAAGAGGGTCATCTCTGGCCGTATGTCTCGAATTTCTTTGACAGGCGGGACATTTCTTCATCAGAAAGCTCTATAGGCTCACCAATCGCTTTTGCCTGGTAATATACCTGGGCGCTGAACTCGATTTCCTCAGCGACCGTAAAAGCTGTTTCGATATTATGGGCGCCGGCGATCATGCCGTGGTTGGCCAACAACACGGCTCTTCTATCCACCATGCCTTCAAAAGCCTTTTCCGCCAGCTCCTTCGTTCCAAATGTTGCATATGGAGCGCACCTTACATTCGGTCCGGCAAACGCCACCAAATAAGTGATCGGCGGAATGTCCCATCCAAGGGTCGCAATCGTTTTTGCATATGGCGAGTGGGTGTGGACAAGCGCATTCAAATCTTCCCGGCGCTGATAAAAAATCAAATGCATGTCCAGCTCGCTCGAAGGCTTTTTGCTGCCATCGACGATTTCTCCATCCAAATTTATGATCACCACATCTTCAGGCTTCGTTTCAAAATAGTCAATCCCGCTCGGACTGATGGCAACCAGCTTCTTTTCCCGATTGAAAATGCTGATGTTTCCACCCGTCCCTTTCGTCAGGCCGTTTGAAATGATTTTCTTGCCGTATTCTACGACTTTCATCCGTTCTTCCAGAAGCAACATATGATGCGCCTCTCTTTCTCTAAAAATCAGATAGGGAACGTCCTATTATCGCATATTATGGCGTGAAGCTGCATCCTTTACTACAGTTAAAAATTGTTCGCCAGTTTTGTAGCTGGCTGATTCCAGAATGAATTGCTTTGCTGATGACAGGCAGATTCTTTCCGCTGCGACGCGCTGCGCCTCATCTGCGATTGTCGTCATATCCTTAACCTTCGCCAGGCCAGCAATACGGCGGATCATCTCCATGCCGGTCACCGAAGCTGTATCCTGAAGGACAGAATCCAGGTACCAGCGGTCGAAGCCCTGCTCCTTCGCCATGATATCAGTGACATTTTCCTGCCAGCTTGCCAGGAATTTTTTCGCAAAAAGGTCAACCGTATCTTTGATTGTATCCTCAAGCCAGGAAACATATTTTTCATCAGCATTTGTTACATAAGCCCTCGACCACGCAAAAATCAGGTTTGCCACTACGTTTCCAACGTCATAGCCCATCGGACCGTAAAACGCGAATTCAGGGTCGATTACTTTTGTAGAATCTTCTTTTACAAAAACAGATCCTGAATGCAAATCACCATGGACAAGCGCCTGGGCATTAGTCATGAATGCGAATTTCAGCTTCGCAGCTTCAAAGCGCAATTTATCATCGCCGTATATATTCTCCTCTATCCATTCCTTATTGGCCGGGAACAGATCATTCCGGTTGTTATGGTCTGTAAAAGGTTCAGAGTATACAAGGTCCTCGGAAATTTCACACAATTCAGGGTTGATATAATCCTGGACCAAAGCCTTCTTCGCTTTATGCTCCATGACCACATCAGAAGTCAGCAAAAGCGTATTGACCATGAAAGTCGTCAGGTCATCCGCAAGCTTTGGAAAAATCCGGCCTTCATTAAGCGCAGTTCGTAGAATTGTATGATCTGAGAGATCCTCCATCACACAGCAGTTCATTACCTCATCAAACAGGTATACATCAGGGACCAAACCGGGTGCCAGCTCGCCCTCAAGCTTAAGCACATTGGACTCAATCCTGATCCGGTTAGTAGAAAGCTTGAACTCATCAGAAATCCTCGCTGTATCACCCGCCTGTTTCACAATCTGCGATTTGCCAGATTTCCCATCAATAACCCGGAAAACATAATTCAAATTGCCATCCCCAATTTCCGTACAGCTCAAATCAGCATTTCTATCAAAAAAATCGGTCTTTTCCTTCACATATGAAATGACCTCATCCGCCTTCATCAAAAAATAAGTATTAAAATCAGCCACAGTCCTACCCCTTCCCGTAAAACAATTATGAAAATCTTTTAAAAATTATTATAGCTTAATAATGTATTTCGACGCACTAAAAAAACTTCCAACATAGAAAAGCGGAGGCGACTGCCCACTTCACAGAGCCTAATATAAAGGAAAAAGGCTACTCGCCTTCTTTTCAATATAATTAGTATTCTGGATCCCCCCCTGGCCGATAGAGCTCTTATTTACTGATAAAATTCTAAGTTACTCGCATGGCAGCAGGATGGTAAAGGTGGTGCCTTTCCCTTCTTCGCTTTCAACATTGATTCTTCCTCTCATCCTCTGGACGATATCAAAGGAAATCATCATGCCAAGGCCTGTGCCTTTTTCCTTTGTAGAGTAGTAAGGATGTCCGAGCCTGTTGAGCTGCTCTTTATTCATACCCACGCCCTCATCCCGGAACTGGATCCTTACATGATCCCTCTCGATTTTAGCGATGATGTAGATGCTTCCGCCTGTGGGCATTGCTTCAATTCCATTTTTCAGGATATTGATAAAAACCTGCCTGATTTCATGGGCATCGCCTTTGATGCAAAGTTCCTTGTCAATCGCCTCCACCAATTCTGTATTGGCGAGATGCGAATAGGATCTCATGAAATCAATCGTTTGTTTTAAGAGTTCGCTTAAATTTATTTTTGCCATGCTGCCTGTATTCGGCTTTGCCAAAGATAAGAAGTTGTCAATGATTGTTTGGGTACGATCCAGTTCCTGAAGGGAAATCGAGATGAAGAGGTTCTGATTGTCATTCAGATTCCTTTCTCCCTGAAGGACTTGCATGAATCCTCTGATCGTGGTCATGGGGTTGCGGATCTCATGGGCAACCGATGCCGCGAGCTGGCTGATTGCTGAAAATTTCTCAGCCTTGTGAAGCTCATGCATCATTTTCAATTGCAGGTTAGTCATTTCAATAATATAAATAGTGACCGATAGCGCAATAAAAGAGACCAGTGAAAACACAAGCAAGTACAGATAGTCCCCCGCATCGCCGGAGTTGATCATAGCCGCAAGCCGGGTTACTGTAATCAGCCCATAGACAAAAAGGCCGAGAGCAATTTTTCTGTTAACAGTTGTCTCCTTATATACCTTTTCAATCGAAAAAAACAAGATTAATATGACGATATAATTGATGGACGTGACGGCCATTTTGTCAATTTCAACAAAACCCTGCAATAACAAAAGGACCGCTACAAGCAAAAAGCTGTCAGTCCTGCTTAAATAAAAGAAGGCAATGAAGACAGGGACCAGCTTCAAGTCGAATTCCATGCCGCCATGAAACCTTACAGGCAACGCCATGGTCATCAACAAGGTGGCTAAAATCGCCATTTTAAAAACTTGCTTTTTATACACCGAACGCTTTTGCATCCATAGAAAGTTATACATGAAACCGAGTGATAATATAATTGAAAAGTGCAGAATCAGATCTTTTACAAACTCTATCATTGTATCCCCCGGGAATCTCCATTTTATGAATTTATACCTATATGGTTATTATCTACTCCTCGAATGGATTCTTCAATGGAAAATTCAGATTTTTCGAGAAAAACTAGATGAATTTGTCTATTAATCCCTACTCATGTCGTATTTTCTGGGCCATCCGTATACTGAGGTTATGAAGGGAACCCGTCTGCCTGCAATCAACAAACTTTAAAAAACTTTTTTACAGTGGCTGTAAAACTTATGCTATAATAAAAACAACCATTGCTTTACCGCATTAAACCCCACTCTAATGAGCGGGGTTTTTTTATGTTAATTTTTATTTTTCAGGCATAAAAAAACAAGCTCTGATCACTCAGAGCTTGTTTGTATGGGCTAATCCGTTATTATAGTTTTGTAACGTTAGCTGCTTGTGGTCCACGAGCACCTTGCTCAACGTCGAAAGAAACTTCTTGGCCTTCTTCAAGAGTCTTGAAGCCTTCGCCTTGGATAGCTGAGAAGTGTACGAATACGTCTTCTCCACCTTCGCGCTCGATGAATCCGAAACCTTTTTCTGCGTTAAACCATTTTACTTTACCGTTTTCCATTTTTGTTGCCTCCTAGTGTGATATCCACACAATTTGTTACTATTCTTGTCTCAGTGATATCCAGGCGAATCAAGCAGTGCATGTTCTTTCCTTGCATACCGAACAAAAATAATTCTTCCTAAGAATAACAGAATTGAAAGGATAGTGCAAGCTTAAAGGAATTTTCCAAAAAAAGGCTTTATAAATAAAGTTTCTATAGACCATAATGGAATTTAACAATAGCGAGCCAGAAACGTGGTATAATGAAGAGAACATGAAAGGGCGTGGCTAATTGAAAAGCGCAAGCAACCTTTATAAAACAGGTCAAAGTGTCAATATTAAGGAAACCGGTGAAACAGTGACTATTATGAAATCCCAATACGTGAAAAACATGAAAAGATATTCATACACTGTAAAAGAGTATCCTAGTACTTTTTATTTTGAGGAAGAACTTACAAAGATCTAGAAGCTGGGCTTCCTGGCTTTTTTATTTTTTTCCGCTCCAGCCTCAAACTGTATAATCCCACCGCGTGCTTCGCATAGCACGCTTTTTTCATTTGCCCTTCTTGATTATTAACTACTTTTTTCCTACAAAACCCAATTTCCTGAAGATTAAACTCTATCCAAACTACTTATTTAGCATCTCGAAATTTGTCTGCAAAATAGGCATCTTACTCTATTAATTGTTTTTGAAATATTCCGTAAAATAGAATTGAATCTAGTTTAATAGGAGGAATGACAATGACTTTGAAAAAGAAGGTTCTATCTGTTTCTTTATCAAGCATGATGGCACTTGGGGCGGTGACTGCGGTAGCCTTGCCGGCAGGTGCAGTAGGAAATGGCCCGAGTACCGGCAATGGATCCATCCAGACATCGATTTTGCATACATATGAAAGTTTAGTAGATTACCTTAAGACTCAAGATGCCAAGCAGGAGGCAATGGAGCTGGAAGTGATCGGCCAGACTGTCAAAGGCCGTGATATTCACATGGCTAAGTATATTTCCAATCCCGATAATCCAACCATCCTGTTTTTAACGCAGCAGCACGGGAACGAGCAGCTGACAACAGAGGGCGCACTTGAATTCATCAAACACTTAGGCACTAGTAAAACAAGTGGAGTTCTCGATAATGTCAACATCCTTGTAATTCCAATGCTGAACGCTGACGGAGCGATGGGCGATGTCAACTTCTCACTTGAAGACTATCTTGCTGATGGCGACCGTCACCTGACTCGTTACAATGCGAACGAGGTTGACCTCAACCGTGAGCATGCTAAGAAAACGAGCGAGATGGAGCCAGAAGCACGAGCACTTCATGAAAATGTTTTTGCCAAATATGATATCGATTACATGATCGACCTTCATCACCAGGGCACCCTCAGTGAAACAGAAGGCGAGCTTGTTTCTGGATCGATTCTTTACCCTACAAATGAAAATGTAAAGCCAGAGGTGCTTGAGGGCTCAAAGAAGCTTGGTGCAGTCGTTTATAATGCACTTGAGGATACTGGCTGGGGCCATATTGGAAAATATGTCGGCGGCACGGGCGAAAACATTGGGCGAAACGGAGCGGCTGTCCGCTATGACATCTCGACGCTATTATTCGAAATGCGCGGCATGTCCGATCATTATTATGAGCCTTATGCACTCGGACAGAAGAGCAACGGTTACCTGATCAAGCAGACAATTACTACTTTGGATGCGGCCGTCAGAGCCATTGCCAATGACTCAATCGAAACAATGGACACCAGCTTCTGGGACACACTGCCTGAACAAAAAAACAGGCAGAGCGAGGAAGCTGACGAATAAGGTTTTTCTGCAGTGTGATTCCGTCGTGGATCACACTGTTTTATTTACGCTGATTCTAAGGACCCGACATATATCGTATATGAGTTCCTATCTATTTTTCTTATGATTGAATTGAAAACCCTTACAGGAGGCTTGCCCATGAGATTATTCCATTTTGCACTAACTTTTACCCTCATCTTCAGTCTATCCCCCGGGCTTGGTTCTTCCCAGGCTTCTGCCTCAAGTAACGAATGGGAAGAGACGATATACGATCGTCCGGAACAGCATTCAAGCTATACTACGAAAAAAGATGTTTTCATCACAATGAGGGATGGCGTTATTTTAGCGGCCGATGTGCATCTGCCTGATGGCAAGGGACCGTTCCCTGTCATCCTTACACAAACTCCTTATAACAAGAACGTACCAAGCACAGAGAACCTCAATGAGTATTTTATTAAGCGCGGCTATGCGCATGTTGCAGTCGATGTCCGCGGAACCGGTGCATCACAGGGAGCTTGGGATTCATTCGGCGAAGCAGAACAGCACGATGGCAAGGAACTTGTAGAATGGGCTGCAAGTCAGCCGTGGAGCAATGGAAAGGTTGGTTTGTATGGCTCCTCCTACCGTGCCATCAATCAGCTATTGACCGCAGCCCAGCAGCCTGAAGGACTGGAAGCGATTTTTCCGATCGTCCCAATGGGTGACATGTACCGCGACATTCTTATGTCCGGCGGAATGGTGAACACAGGATTCATTCCGCTCTGGCTTGGCCTTGTGACTGGCAGCGGATTGCTCCCGCCTTCCTACACACTTTCAGACCCCATCATGGGCACGACGGTTTTGTTAAACCATACAGGACAATTGCTCGGCTTTCCAGTCAGCACCCTGAGCTCTGCGATTACAGGCGGCGACTTCGCATATGATGGACCAGCCGCACAGCTGCGCTCCCCACTCGCTGTTGCCGACCAGATTGAAGTTCCCACATTTTTCACCGGCGGGCTTCACGACCTGTTCCAGCGCGGCACCCCGCTCCTTTATGAAAAATTAAAAGCAAACGGCGTACAGACAAAGCTGCTTATGGGAAACTGGACGCACGGAAATTATGGCAGCGGCCTGCCTGATGACAATGTCCCTGCCCTTGACCAGCTTGCATTACGATGGTTCGACCAGTATTTGATGGGAATCAAAACGAACATCAGTAAAATTCCTGATGTCACCCAGTTTGTATTGGGAGAGGACCGTTTCAAGGTTCAGCCAGGCTGGCCTCATAAGAATGTGAAGGCCGAGAAGTTTTACCTGCGCAGCGGCAAGCAGTTGACGAAGGAGACCCCTTCCTCTTTAGAGCCGTCGCGCACCATGCTCCAGCAGCCGCTGAACGGCATTTGTTCAGGCAGCACGAACCAGTGGATGGCCGGAATTCCGGATGCCCTCCCATGTACGAAGGATAATCGCCTAACTGAACTGGGTGAGCTCACCTATACGACTGCACCTGTTAATTCAGACTTGCGTGTTTCCGGGCCGATTGCCGCTAAAATTTTCGCTAAAACGACCGCTCGTGAACTGGTTCTGTCTGTACGTGTTACGGATGTCGCGCCAGACGGAACTTCCCGCGAAATAACTGCAGGCTGGCTGGCCGCCTCACACCGGGCAGTCGACGAAAGCAAGAGCCGCTTCCTGGATGGTGAGATGATCCAGCCATGGCACCCTTTTACAAGGGCTGCGGTCCAGGAAGTCAAACCATTTGAAGTCATGGAGCTCGACGTCGAGATTTTCCCTAGTAACTTCGTCATTAAAGAAGGCCACAGACTCCGTGTCGCCATCGGGCCAAGCGACTTCCCGCATTCGATGTCGCCGGCACCACAGCTTTTGAACCAACTCGGAGGTATCGCTACAATTTTAAATAATTCGAAATACCCGTCATCGATTGTATTGCCGTTGGTGGAGAATTAGTACAGAATCTAGCCTGCCGAGTTGTCGGCAGGCTATTTTGCCTTAAAATGTTCACTGGATATTTGGCTTTTTTATCATCAGAATATAAGTTGAAAGGATGTGGACTATGATACTAAAACAACGCAGCGAACCAGACGAATTAAAAATTATGAACCTCCTGGAACCACGAATGATTTTTACGGAAAAGGAAAAACAAAGACACTATAGCCTGAGGAAAGGCTACAAAGGCGAAGTCCAATACGACATTTGGATGAAAAGCCTTGAGATCCAAAACCTGACGTTGAACGACCTTCTCCTAGAGTCAAGCAGCACCACGTTTCAGATTGATTCCAGTGTCATTACGCAGAATAAACTTTTTCTATTCGAAGTTAAAGATTACGAAGGTGATTACTACTATGAAAACGAACGGCTCAAATTAATCCATGGCGAAGAAATCAAAGACCCCCTGCTCCAACTAAAGCGTAGCACCTCTCTGTTTCGCCAACTACTTTCCAGCCTGGGCTTTCACCTTGAGATTGAATCCTATGTCATATTCATCAACCCCGAGTTCACCCTGTACCAGGCCGCCCCCAAGAATGCACCTATCATCTTACCCAGCCAACTCAACCGCTTTATGAAAAAATTGAATAAAAGACAATCCACACTGAATAATCTCCATCAGAAGATTGCCGACAAGCTGCTTGTGTTGCATACAGTGGATAACCCCTATAAACGAGTGCCAAAGTATAAGTATGAACAGTTGAAGAAAGGGATTGTGTGTGGAGAGTGTCATTCGTTTGTGGATCGGATTGTGAAAAGGGAATTTGTGTGCAGCTATTGTGGCACACGAGAAAAGATCGAGACAAATGTACTGCGGAATATTGAAGAAATTAATTTACTATTTCCTGATAAGAAGATCACCACAACTTTGATTTATGAATGGAGCAATGGTACATTATCCAGAAAGGTTATAAGGCATATTTTGACTGATAATTTAAAAGTAATCGGTACAAAAAGACATCAGTATTTCGATTATAGTAATAAGTAATTTTTAGAATTTTTCTATATGACCTTTTGAGGACTCCTGCCTCGTTTTGGGCTTATAAAATTTTTCTATGTGACCTTTTGAGAACTCCTACCTCGTTTTGGGCTTATAGAACTTTTCTATATGACCTTTTGAGGACTCCTACCTCGTTTTGGGCTTATAGAACTTTTCTATGCGACCTTTTGGAGACTCTCAACTCGTTTTGGGCTTATAGAATTTTTCTATGTGACCTTTTGAGGACTCCTACCTCGTTTTGGGCTTATAGAATTTTTCTATGTGACCTTTTTGCAATTCTCATCCCTTATTGGGCTTATAGAACATTTTACTCATCTTGGAATGATACTAAATAAAAACCCAGCCAGCAAATCAATGCTGACTGGTGTTTACAGACAACTTAATAGTGAAGAAAATCTTTCTTAAATCCTTAATATACCTAATTAAAAATAGTTCCAGGTGCAACTTAAAGCTGACTTAACTTTTTTGGATAGTCATAAATAGCGACAACTTAATATGACGTAAACAAATAAGTCAAAACACCAGATACTACATTATGCGATTACTTAATTCTTGTTTTTCTACCATGTCAATACACTTAAATAAAGATTAAATTTTGGGCTATTATTTATCAAGCTTATATTGGGCAAACATATCTTTGCTCAATGAATTATAATAGTCTAAATCCTGTTTATTTAGCTCTTCTCCAATACTCAATTTATCAAATATAATGATTGCTCGCTCAATATCAGATATGTTGTAATCTTTCCCATAAAATTTTATATTATCAGGCCTCGAACCATATGCACTTTCAGTAAGTGAAATAATCTCCTTAAAATGTTTACTAAAATATAACATTATTTCTTCTGAGCGAGCTTTACCACTTTGTATTTTTTCAAGTAAATCAGATCCCTTCATTATTGAATAGGCAGTATCTATTTCAATTCTTCCTTGGTTAAATCGATAATAGCCATCTAACGGAAGATGCTTTTTAGGTATAATATAGTCAATATTTAATAACTCCCCTGCATTTGCATACTTCAATAAATCCGGTACAGAGACTATTGATTGATTTAAATACTGCATTAGTAAGAGATAAAATAACATTAAGTTGTTTTCTGCTGTATTTTTAATTATTCCAGGAGTGGAATCTTCATTTGGCAATAGTATAATGTCGTTTAAGCCTTTTTTGGATATATTAACAATAACTCCTTTATCTAAAACACATATTGCACTAATTTGTTTATGCTTATCTACTTGATTATTTGCTTCAACAAGATTATCTAATAAAGTTTCCAATGTTGTAGATGATGTAAAAGCAAATACAAACCCAGCTGTTGGAGAATTTATTGAACCTAAACTATTCTTAATTAAGGATCTTACACTGGTAATATTATTAACACATTTACTAATTTCAGTTTTATTTAATGTGGATTTTACCTCAATTACAGAATATACACTTTCTATTGGAACAATTCTTGTAGACTCCATATTTAATAAAACGGGGCTATTAAATGAATCATAAATAATAATATCCTGTTGTCTGCTTTGTTCTCCAGTTCCATCAATTATTATTCCATTATTCATCTGATATTTATTGGGAATATACTTTCTTAGATAACGGAGTAAAATTTCTTCTCTACTACTTCCTCTTTCTCCCATATGATTAATATTTCCTGTTAATTCTTGAAAGTCAATTTGCATTTTCTTGGCTGCAGCATGAATAGACTGCTTAATCATTAGTACTCCCCCTAGAACTTATTTGGCGGTTTATTCAAATTCTTGCTAATACGTGTACTGGTCCCACTAGTAAGTTTTCCCATAATGGTTCTATACCGAACCTTTTGTTTATATCTTCGTTGGTCTCTCCTGACCAATAATTATATGCTAAACAGGACATACTCAGCGGTGAGGGATTGTAACTGATTAAATTCATGTCAGCCCGAAAGAACTTATCACATTCAACAAGAAAAACAGGGATTGATTCTTCTATTTCTCTTTCAATTTTAAATTTCTCAAGGTCTTCTAAGGTTTCGAATGCAAAGACAGATTGAAATCTCGACGGTCGTTGATTAAATCCTGCTCTTCTTACATATTCATAAAACCACTCAGAATGAGAATCTTGTGGAATAACTTTATTAAGATAAAAATCACCATGCATGCTAACTCCCTCGGGAAAGAGAATATGTGCATGCTCCTTAATATCATGATAATCTGTAGTAATTTCTATTGGCTTTAGGTTTAGAGTTTGTCCTTCAGCCAACATACCTCTTCTATCTAAATGAAAAAACTGTTTCATCATTCTCCATCCTCCTTTTAAAGTACACGTAAACTCTTATAAAAAACTCGAATTGGATAATGGCCCAACAGTAAACAAACCTATCATTCCTAAGAAGGCACCAATTGCATAAGCCTCCTTTTTCTTAAAGAGAATCCTTGTTACTATTCCAGGAAGTATGATCCAAATGAAAACAGGAACAATTATCAAATTAATAATAGGTATGAAAGCTTCTAAAAAGGCATTTAAAATTTCCTCACTTGAACCTAACACTAATATCACCTCCCTAGTTTAATACGAAATGAAGAAGGTAATGTTTCACAATATGAAAATTTTCCCACACTAAATCCCAAAGAATATTATCACTAGGTAAGCTTAAAAGTACTTAAGTTACCTTTGTTAACGCTTTTTGGGTTTGGCTATAAAATTGTCTGTGTTTTTCAATATAATTAAATGTTTTCTTTAAATACGGAAGTTCGTCATGTAAATCAAGTATTTCAATCTCTCGATTTATCCAGAGGAAAACATCCGTACTTCCCCAAAGAATACCTTTTTTAACAATATCTTTAAGGTAGAGTAACACTTTTCTATCTCTTTTAATTAAGACTTTAGAAGTGTAATTATCACATGGGGTAACCTTATTTAATTTACAAATTTGTTGATTCAGCCATTCTAAATCATAGCAATATAAAAAGGAATATAGGCTGAAGTATAAGTGCTTTAACTCAATTGGAGATAACCCTAGATTTAAATTTACTATTTCTAACCACTCCATCCTCCTCTCTTTTTTTATTTCGTCGGACACAGGTGTAATTTTCTTGTTCAACAAATACCTTTCTAGGTTAAGACTGCTAAAGAAATTAAGCTTATTAGCTACAAGCTCTAAATTGCTATCATTGTTATAGTTGTATCTGCTCAGAATCACTGTTAAAGCTTTAGATTCCAATATCCTGGTTTCTAATCTTCTCCATTTAATTGTTTCAAAAAAGGTACAATATAGAAAGTTGCATTTTTTACATTCATAATAAGTCTGAATTTTCCCATTAATAATACGTGAATTTCTATTAAAGGTAAATGATTGGGTTTCATTACAATGGGGGTTGGTACATTCGAAGGGTGACTCGTTAGATGATGGAAATCTGTACTGATATGCAATAAACCTTTCTAGTGAACCTGAAAGGAATAGTATTAATGAAAGAGTCTCTATTGGATTTAACTCCATATGAAATAATAGGGGGTTAATTTGCATTTTCTTAATTATAAACAAATTGAATCCAACCAACTTTAAAAATTCAATGCCATAATGATTAATAATTGCCTTTTCCAATTTTAAAATATTTATTTCCCCAGCAGTTGTTACATACCCTTTATTTATTAAGAGGAAGTACAGTTTAAAGTTTATGTTATATTTCAAATTCCAATCTGATTCATTAAGAAACAAGCTCGCATCAGTTAGATTCTTCAAATGGAATATAGTTTTCTTTTGTAATCTAGGATTACTTTCTTCTTGGAAATTACCTTTTAATTTATTAACTTGGAGATCCGATTCACTTATACTTATTGAACTTTCATTTAGAAGTGTTTGGTGTTGTGGACACATAAAGACCGTAGGTATCTGATGGCTTAAATGCCAATAATCTTCTCCAAATTTAGATGTATTTTCTATCAAACACTCCGGACAATACCTTAGCCTTTTTACAGGGTGTTTTGACCAAATCTTCTCATTAAGATTTCGATTTACTTTAGCTCTATTTCCCTCCAATAAATTATTTAATTCAACTTTCTCCTCATCTAAAATGAAATTAGAATAGAAAAAGTATAAAGTGTGAGCTCTCAAAAAGTCTTCATAAATTGGCGGATTGTATGTATTTATATCCTTTAAGTGTTTTTGACGCCATTAATTATCCGAAAGTTGACGGTATTGCCTGTCCAGAATTAGTCGATTATAATGTCCGTATATAATTCGAAACATTTCGACATTTATTCTGGAGAAAGGAAAAGACGTCCCCCATAAATGTATAACTGCGCCAACAGTTATACAGGAGACGTCCCACCAAAAAGTATATGGTTATTGTATCAGATTATCAGCTGATTGAAAACACTCATACTGGAGTTTTTAGTTAGGGGTGCGGGGAGGATTCCTTCCCCATGCTGTGGTAAAGACATGTTGGTTAGAGGTACAAAGAATCGAAAAGCCAAGGATCATACAGGTCAGAGTAAAACATATAACATCCGAAGATTGCAGTGCACCAATTGTCAGACCATCCATCATGAACTTCCAGATTTATTGATTCCTTATAAACGCTATGAGGCTGAATGTATCGAAGACGTTCTTACGAACCCGTCCGCCCATATTGTTGCTGCCGATGATTCCACTCTTTCGAGATGGCACGGCTGGTTTCATCAATTTGTGGATTATTGGATTGGCTGTTTGAATTCCATCATGATCAGGACCAACCAGGGAAATATCCCCCAGGATGTCACGTCCAAATGTTCAGGGACCGCACTTCAAAGGATAGGACGCTTGGCAGGAGATGCCAATGGATGGCTGACAAGAATTGTCCGGCCCATCGTAAATATTAATTTATGGATACATACCCGTTCCGCATTCATTGTCCAATAGCACCTGATTTACACTCGTGATAGACACAGAGAGGAGAGTGTATCATGAGTGATCATAAGAAATCAGAAGAATTGGCAGTGCATCGTTTTCAGCTAATATCCCCTTTATTAGCAGAGGGGCTTGACGCTGGGAAAGTAAAGGAATTAAGAGACCAGATAGCGAAGGCCAGCGGTCTTTCAGAAAGAACCATCAGGCGATATTTGGCTCAATTTCAGGAAGATGGGTTTGGGGGACTAAAGCCACAAGGAAGAAAAGGTGCTCGAAAGTCTGAGGCTATCCCTCCTCATTTATTGGAACAGGCAATCCTTCTGCGTAAGGAAGTGCCGAGCCGGAGCGTGGCTCAAATCATACAGATACTCGAATGGGAAGGGTTGGCTGAACCAGGGCAGATCAAAAGATCAACGCTCCAGGAAAAGCTCGCTGAAAAAGGTTACAGCACCCGGCATATGCGACTCTATTCCCAGACAGGAGTAGCTGCCAGAAGATTTCAGAAGCGACATCGCAACCAACTCTGGCAGTCAGATATCAAGTATGGTCCCTACTTGCCGATTGGTCCGAATGGAATAAAGAAACAAGTGTATCTTGTCGCCTTTATCGATGACGCCACCAGGTTTGTGCTTCACGCAGCTTTCTATCCTACCTTGGATTCAAGGATCATCGAGGATGCCTTCCGCCAGGCTATCCAGAAGTATGGTGTTCCAGAGGCTGTTTATTTTGATAATGGAAAGCAATATCGAACCAAATGGATGTCGCGTACCTGCTCAAAAATAGGCACCCGCCTTACTTACACACGGCCGTACTCAGCTGAATCAAAAGGGAAAATTGAACGCTTCAATAGAATCATAGATTCATTCATTAGTGAGGCTGTCATCGAAAAGCCCAATACACTTGATCGTCTGAATGAGCTTTTCCAAGTGTGGCTCACAGAGTGTTATCAGAATAAGCCTCATTCTGCACTTGGGGAGAAAATCAGCCCGGAAACGGCATTTCGTTCAGATAAAAAAGCGATTAGGTTCATCGATCCTGATACCTTGAGTAATGCATTCCTCCATTGTGAAACAAGGAAAGTCGATAAATCAGGATGCATAAGTTTCATGGATCAAAAATATGAGGTCGGCCTGGCTTTCATTGGACGACAGGTTGAGGTGGTTTATGATCCTGCGAATATCGAGGAGCTTACCATTGAGTTCGAGGATCATACTCCTTGGAAAGCCAAGAAACTTGTCATTGGGGAAAGAGCTGGGAAGCGTCCTGCATTACCTGAGCACCTGCAGGTGCAGGGTGTAGAATCTTCAAGACTATTAAAGGCAGCTGAACGAAAGAACCAGGAACGCCTAACCGAACAGAAACCTGCCGTGACCTTCCGTGCCGTTTGGAAGGAGGAAGATTCCCGTGTTTGAAGCATTCTATGAAATGGACAACACTCCTTTCGCCAGAGATCTTCCGACTGATCAATTGTATGATTCCTCCATGGTGCAAGAAATCCTTGGTAGGCTGAAGTACACAGCTGAAAGACAGCTTTTTGCCGTTCTGAGTGGGGATAGTGGTACTGGAAAGACCACAACCATCCGTAAGTTTGTGGACAAATTGGATAAAGGGAAATTCCATATCCTTTACCTGTCCGACTCTAAGTTAACGCCTCGTCATTTTTACAAAGGTCTTTTGGAACAGTTAGGCTCTGAAGCGAAGTTTTATCGAGGAGATGCAAAACGGCAGCTTCATCGTGAGATTGAATTAATGAAAGGCATACGAGGGCTACAACCTGTAGTGGTAGTGGATGAAGCTCATCTTCTGGACCGGGAAATGCTTGAAGAGGTTCGTTTCCTACTGAACTTCAAAATGGATTCGCAAAGCCCGATGGCGCTTATCCTGGTCGGTCAAAGTGAATTATGGGATCGGCTTCGACTCCAATCATACGCAGCCATACGCCAAAGAATCGATATCCAGTTTCAGCTAGGACATCTCGACCGTGCCCAGGTTGAAGAATATGTTTCTAGGCACCTTCGATATGCCGGTGTTGATCAACCAATATTCTCTGATGGAGCACTTGACGAGATTCATCGCTTCTCTGGTGGTGCCGCAAGGCTCATTAATAAGCTCTGTACACATAGTCTTCTCTATGGTTCACAAAATGGCCGAAGGATCATTGATGATCATATGATCAAGCAAGTCATCCAGGGGGAACTTTCATGAAAACCCGCTGGAAAGAGATGAATTATAATGAAGAATTGGATTGTTGGGTTGTGTTTTGGGGAGAGAACTCCGGCTATAAGATGCGATGTGGTGAATGGTTTGATTTACATCTAGGAAATGGTCGGACCCTTTCCTGCCGCCTGGAGCTGGGCAGAGATTGGTATATTCTTACCGGCCGAAATGACGTTAGATTCTATCTTAAGAAAAATGAGACCTATCAAGTTGATTTGTAAAAACTTTTGGGAAGCATGTGAACTGCTTCCCTTTCAATTTTGGACAGTAGTTCCGTCAGTTTTAGGACAATTAACATCGTCAAGTTCTGGACATTGTAGAACGTCATTAACACTTTAAGAATTTTTTTAAATTGTATGGAATTAAGGGGGTTGCTTTTAATATACCTAGTTCCATTAAAGTTTTTTTCGAGCTAATATTTAAACTATAATTATGGTATCTTGATACTATACTAAATAGCAATTCATCTTTATAAATCTTTGGTAATTGGGCAAACACATTATCACCACTTTAAATTTTTTCTTTTTTCCACGCTTCCAACCTTTCACGATATTCAATAGGGGACTCAACAAGAGATTCAATAAACAACTTAGACAAGGGAAGTTTAATTAAATGTTTTTCAATTAGACTAAGCTTATCGATCGCCAGTGCTAAATACCTTTTAGTAATTCTTTTCGGTCTGCTCTTATGATTAATTGTTAATAAAAACTTCTTAAGAAGTAATAAAGTATCCAAGTCTCTACTACCCCAATCTACTCTTGCATTTTTCGGGCTTTGATTTATAAATTTCTTTGGAGAGTTACAATTAAGCCACTCCTTATCATTCCTATAAAGCCACGCATATTCTTTTGGATTTGATTTTCGTATTTGGGTTTTAGTCCATGTAGGATTTTCACCCATTGTTTTAATCCAAACTGATCGATATAATTCCTTTGAGATCTCATTTACTCCTTGCTCACTACTTTGTTTCTTAGGTGTTTTGTAATATTTTATGACCGTGCCAACATCTACCTCTAGAATTTTTGCTATCTTTCGAAAGCTATATTTTTTGTTATCCACATAATCAATTAGTTTATCTTGCCAGACTTCCCCATAACAACGAACATACCTATAATTGTACTTATCTTCCGCTTTTTTATCTGGTCCTAGCCTTGTATATTGAAAGCCACATTTACAGGTAAAAGTACCAATTGGATAGCCAGTATCTGTACACCTTTTTATACTCAGTTGAGAGACGACTAATTCTTTATGGTGAACTGCAGCAGGATTAAGACAAGGATAAGGACCATTTCCAAATGGACTATTATCATCAGGTGTAGACAGGTCTGTAACTGTTTTTCCTAAAAACATTAAAAAAAGGATATGTCTCAAAGGATGAAAAGATTTTTTGTGTTTTCGTGCAATACTTTTCAGCCAACAAGTATTCTCTTCGGAAGTTGGAATTGATTGAAGTGCACTTAAGATTTTCAATCCATAAAAGGAAACAAAGGCGGAGTATAAGTGGCTCTGTTTAACATTTCCACCAGAAGTTAAGTATCCCTTTTCTCTCAGGAACTCCTTATATTTTTTTGTAAGCTGACTATCATTATATTTCTCCCTATTCAAAAGTAGTTGCTTACTGTAAATTGCTACTTTTATTAGTAAAGTTAACTCATCTTTTGTAAAATCTTCATTCATAATACACATACTTTTCTCTGAAGGTTTACAATTATGTACATTAGGAGTATGTAACTCCGCATTTCTATATCTATATTTTACAGAACTATAATGTAATACTGAGTGATGCATTTGGCAAATCAGCACTCCTGGAAGCTGGTGAGAAACCCTCCAAAAAGATTCACCATAAGTCTTTTGATCATGTTCAAAGCATAAGGGACAATACTTGAAAAATCTTGTTTCTTTTACTGTACTTGCTACTAATCCTGTTAACATTTGAACATTTTTCCTCTTTGGGTTTCTAATTTCATTAAAAACTTTTTCAAACTGCTCTTCACCAATAAATGTTGTAAAATAATTTAATGGAGTATGTTTACATATAAACTCGTCTAAATTTATGTTACTAAACAAAGAAAACTGATTAAATAGAACACCTAAGTTAGAAGGAAAGTCAGGTGTGAGAACTGCCCTAGAGTCATTAAATAATTCATGTAGAGCTTCTCTTATACTAAGGTGTGGGCTCTGAATGAAATACCTTGCAAAAATACTATAAAGCGATTCGTCTTCATGAATCCTAGGAAACCAGCGAAGCAAATTCATCACCTAAAATAGTTTAGTATCTGAAAAAGGTGCTAATATCAAACCTCTTTCAAGCAGGGAATCGTGTGCTGATTTCCTGTTTTTTCTACCATTATCAACTATCTCGAGTAGAATATTCACTGATCTTTTATTTTTCTTTTCAGATTCTGCCGACTTTTTAGCTTCCGTAAGTTGATTAATTGTTAGTAATGACTTTTGGACTGCTTCCTGAAGGCTTATGTTCTTATTTTCTAAAATGATCCTTTTCGCCGTAGATTCTGCTAACTTCTCATTAATATCTAAATTAATTAAAGTTAAGATAACTTTTTCAAGAATTGACAACTCTTTTTGCTGTCTTTTTTCAGCTTGCTTTTCTTTCTGGGTGATTATCCTCTCCCTCATATTTACTACAGGTTTTCTGCTCAAAATGAATTCTTCAATATCAAAAGGTGTGATATCATCATATTTAGCAATTTCTTCAGGAATACCCTTTTTTAATGCAGTTAGCATATCTTGAACCATTAATAGATATTTCTTGCTTATCTTGTTTATTAACTTAGGTGTGATTTTTTCCTCTCCTGTTTCAATCGCATGCGATTGTGCAAGTAGAAATAGTTTTACTGCAATATCTACAATACCCTGACTCTCATAATGCAACACATCAATCCACTCCTGTGTAAGCACCTCTTTCTGTTTAGTCCATTGATATTCCCACATGCTGGTCAATAAAACTTCCCAATTATCATCTTTCTCCATTTGCCCCCATAATACTTCACCGTGCCCCCCAGCTCTTCTGGCTTGCCTGAAAGTAACCTGAAGCAACTCTTTAGCCTTAGTGGTGCCAATCAACATAAGTGGTATCCCAATTTCGTTAACAAGGGTTACTAAAAAATTCATCATACTAGAGGATACCTCATCTTTGGCAGTCAATAAATGCTGGATTTCATCAATTATTAATACTCCTAAACAATGTGCTCTTGCTAATTGACCTAGACGTATAATCAAAAAGCTCAAAGAATCTCGTTTGTTTCCATACTGTTTGAGATAGTTAGTACCTAGCAACTCATCTAACTTCAAAAAGAAGTCTAAGCATAACGTTTTTGGTGAGCCATCATTAGGACAATTAAGTTTTAACCATGGAATCTGTACAATGTTTAAAGGATACTGATGTACAATAACCTTTGGATAGAGTGATAGCACTCTTTCAATAGTAGATGTTTTGCCAATGCCCGAGAAGCCAATGACACACAAACTGGATGCAGATTTTCTTATCTCAGGGGGCAAACCTAAAGGTTCATTATTCTCTAATCTCCGGTGTAGCTCCATCAAGGTTTCCGCATGGGATCTACTGTTAGGATTTCGATAAACATATCCGCCTCTAATCAGTCTTGAAAACTTTGCTTCCACTTCAAGAGTTTTTTCAATAGGTTGATAAAACCGGGTAAGCCTTAGAAGTGAATGATATCTGTGATGTGCAGAGAGGTTTCTTTCTTTATCTTCATATTCAGGAATATAACTGAGTTGGTCAAACGCATCTTCATAAGACAGAATAGGTGGCAGTGCCTCAATTAATGGATTACCCTTGTAATCAACAACTTCTTGGTCTCTATATTGAGCTGTAAAAGCATAGTCCCCATTATCCAACTTAATTAATTTATCCATTTTCTTTCCGACCTCTTTTGGCAAATAATTGCTTTATCGATACTTTTGAATGAAGAGTACCATCGGATTCTTGATTATCCATAGGTTGATTAACGAAAGACTCAACTACATTATCTTTATCGGTGGTAGAACTAACTATCTCCTCTTCGGTAGACGGTTTTATAGACTCTTCAAAGCTTCTCTCCAGTTGCTCCTGCTTTCTGTATCCTTTAATATTTTTAGTTCTAGCAGCTTTGCTTAGAGATTTGTCTAGATGTTCTTTTTTATTCTTTTCTGCAGCTTTGACAATGCCTTGAATATCTGAATAGAAGTTAATTTCATTTTCCAGTTGGGTATGCTCAAAATTCTTCTTATCATCAGATTCAAATTCTATTAGTTGTTCAATTTCCTCAATTGTTTTATTTTTGTATCTGCTATGATGATCAACAAAATTACATGGAATGAATAGGTCCTTGTCATTTGAGTGTATATAAATTGTGTCCATATTTCTTGGATCGAAAGAAAACTCCACTTTCCAACTTCCTTTTAACCTTGCCCTTGAAAACCAACCCTCTTTTATTGCCACCGGAGTTGTATATAGCATTTTTTTATACTTGATACCTTTTTCTGTAACTGTTGCTGTAGCTCGTGGTAATAAATAAAATTTAATTTTTTCGATATTATGTTTATGCAATTTACCAGCAGCATTTTTTATTCCCCATTCCCATAATTTTATTGGAATAGGCTGGACATTATCTCCTATCTGTTCCTCAGTTCTTATATAATCATCCATATAGAAATTTTGGTTATAAAAAAGTATAAAATGGATTAATACTTTCGTGTAATCTTCTATAGTTAACGTTGCTTCTAGACGATAATCTTTAACTCCTCTTTCTCCATGATCCTTATGTACGTAACCTGGTATAAAGGGTTTTATTTTCTCTTGAGAAGTATCGAATAACTTCTCTACGATTCCTTTCCAGTCGGGACGATAGGGTGGTGTGTTGCTAATAAGAGGGCCTAAACCCTCAACCAAATGATCCACACCATGACTTGCCAGTTCACCTCTATCACCGATAATGTTGCTTGGCAAATGCATCGATGGCCACATATCTGAAGTGATATCAATATCATATTTTTTACAAAACTCCACCTTATCTGAACAAGCATTTAAAATAGCATTCATCATGGCTTTCCAAGAAGCATTTTCTAACCCTACATACAGTCCAGTAATTAAGTGAGTATTTACATCTACGATAAAATATGTGGTCGGTCTACCTACTATCCAATTGGGATTAAAACGACTTACTAAATAAGCATTACTTGGCGTTGCATCTATCTGAAAAATATCACCGGGTCCATCCGTTTCAGCTGTCGATGAACCAGTAATAGCTCTATAATTTTGTTCAAAAATATGTTTACCTTCGCGTGCTTTGGTAACATCATCACTAAAATACTCTTTTCTAAACCAATATTGAAATTGCCGAAATGTCGGTCTTTTTTCTTCTTCTACTAGCTTGATTTTTTCATTACCTTCTTTATCAAAATACTTATATTTTGAATAATAATCCGATGTCATGTTGTTAAAGGCAAATCTGAGTGAAGGCTTTTTCCTATCTAAGTAGTATTTTTCAATGGATTTTTTAAACTGATTTTTGATATCCTGTGTAATTACAATGCCTGTTTTTCCATTCTTTTTTGGTCTTCCAGTCTTCGTCTTATAGTTATTTTCTGACCTTTTGAGAGCATGATTAGGGAACAGGCTGTCTTTGTCCATTCCTCTTTGCCAATATTTTCTTAAGTTCTTTAAAACTGTATTACGAGAACCAATTGTATGGGAAGACATCACTTTATCAATAATTTTATTTCTTTGGTCTTTCTTAAAAATTCCTGGTTTATGGTCTACAAGGTCCTTTATATAAATCCAGGTTTTATCTCTATGCTCCAAATCTTTTTTTGTGGGCTTCCTGTTTAATATGAACCCTCGATCTACTTTAATTGTATATTCACCTAAGTATATTTTTTCTTCAATATGTTTAATGGTCATGATAAAAGGGAGTGCTTTATCTTTTTCTATATCTATTACATAAGCGATTATATTGCCAGAATCCACCCATAAGACTCTATAATTCCTTTCTAAATCAAGATCGACGATTAACTCATTAACTGATAAAGTCTCCATAATTTCTTTCAAAGCCTCCATTTCTAATATCAAGATCAGCCAAAGAGATTTTGTGAGGTTGTATTGCCTTTTCCATATCGTTAGTCACTAGATATTGACGAGCATATAAGTGCCTACAATAATATATTGCTGAACCATTATCCAAGTTATAAAGCGTATCAAATTCATTACAACAGTCAATTAACTTTTTTTCTGGTTTTTTCATAGCTATACTGGCTAAGAAACCTAAAAAATGAGTTGCCATTTCTTCCTCAACACTATTTGTTAGGTAATAATATTCGTGAATATATTTCATATTTTTGAAAAATTGCTTTGACATTACTTTCTCGTCAACTACTATCCACTCAACTCCTTTATCCTGCCAAAATTGCCTTTCTATTTCGAGCCTTCCTAAAACTTTTGGGTCTTCTTGCTTTTCACTTGGTTTAATTGATCGAGCTATATGAATAATGTCTTTACCAATACGAGTTGTTACTAAAAAATCAGTGGTCATTACTATGGGAGTTTGAGTACTATTCTCAAATGGATGTGGGATATTTTTCTCTGAGGCGATTGCAATGGTGTCATCTCTGTCTAGAGGATACTGCTCTTTTATATCAATTACTTTATTGCTCCACTCTAAATAATAAAAAAAGGAAAGTTCTAAATCAGAAAGAAGTTCATGCTTTCTATTTGTTTTCCATCCTTTAGGGCGATGGGACCTGCCTTCACTAGGTACATCTTGAATTGTCAGCCATGGTAAATAGTTATTTAAATCACCAGAGCCTCTACCTTCTGCGTAACGCTTGGCGATTTTTTCTTCTGTCCATGTATACTTGTTTCTCGACATAAATCCACCTCCTATAAACAACTTTTTCCTATTAGTAACAAAAATCAACACAATTTGCAAGTAACTAAGAGTTGCTTCCAGCACTAACAACTAAAACAAATAACTATTCATATTTATTTCATAATTATTGAATATTTTATTCGAATATTTTAGAATAAAAGATATTAAATTATAGGAGGGGTTTTTTTGAAATATAATTTTTCGCCGCAGCCTCTTGAAACAATTTCAGTACAAGTAGAATCCTCACATGTTTGGGAAGTGATACTAGGCATAGCTGGATTTACCCATGCAAAACTACGACATACATTTGAATTGGATGAAAAGTGGTCAAACGAAAAAGAAACAATGCCAGTTTCACTAGTAAATAATTTGAAAATGATTGAAAAGACAAACTTTTGGTATGGATTAATTATGCTTCAAAACAAATTATCATCGTCATCAGTTCAAGAGTTTGAGAAACTTCTTTCAGTAATTCCACTTGAGAGTTTTTATGACACACTTTTACCTTATAAGAATCGAAATACTGAAGCCATGAGGAAAGCAGCTTCTTCAGAATATCATCGTCATGAATTATTCGATAACTATGCTAAACATTTTGAAGACCATGATTTTTTAAGTGGGTATATACGTAATCTCGCTCTCTATACACATCAGGAACTTTACGATCTATTCATAAATACTATGAACAGCTGGTTAAATTGGATAAGTAAACAAGGAGAATGGGAAAAATGGATTCAGGCACTTGGTTTTGAAAAGAAGCAAAGTAATCTACTGGATATGACAAATCCACTTGAGAAAATTGAATTTATTACCGACGGTATTAAATATCTTCCTGAACCTTCTGTTTGGACTGTTAAATTAATTCCTCACGTATCATATCGTCCTTGGGTATTAGAAGCCCGGACTCCTGATACTAAACTCTTTTTTTATCCCATAAAGGAAGAATACTTGTTGGAACAAGGCGTTCCACCAAATGAATTAATACGTATTTATAAGGCATTAGGGGATGAGTTGCGATTAAAATTACTCTATCAACTCTTAAAGGGACCGTTATCACTCCAAGAGTTAAGTGTACAGTTTAATACTTCTAAAACAACATTACATCACCAGCTTTCAATATTAAAAGCAGCAAAATTTATTCAAGTTGAAAGAGGAGTCTATTCGGCGAATTTAGCACAGATTAATAATTTTTCCGGAAAACTCTATCAGTATCTTGGTATTGTCAAATGAGGAAGTTCTCTAAGTCATTTCAAGCACTTTGGATTGGTGAAATTATATCAGAATTTGGAGGGGCAGCTGGGGGAATTATTAATGGCCTATTACTTTATGAATTAACAGGATCAAAGGAATGGATGGGTGTACTTTGGTTGGTTTATTTTATTCCCTCTTTAATATTGCAAGGCATTAGTGCCCCATTCCTTAATCATGTAGTAAAGGAGAAAATGCTTCAAAACATACAATTGATTCGTGCTGGAGCCTATGTTCTTCCACTGGTTGGTTTCTTGATTGGTACAGATGTTGGAACAATCTTAGGGTTGATCGTATTGCAATGTTTACTAGGGTTGATGCAACCCATTTACGCAAGTTTATCATTTTCACTATTGCCTGAAGTTTGTAATGAAAAAGATCTGGTAGAAGCAAATGGATTATTAGATGGCACTATTCGACTTATGGGTTTTATCGCGCCAGGAGTTATTTCCTTATTTCTATTGATTAGTCCAATGCCTTACATTTATGGATTTTCTTCATTAATGTTTCTTGCTAGCTACTTAGCTCTTTCACGTATTCCACAATTAAGTAAGAAGAAAGTTGGCACATGGACAAAAAAATTCTGGTGGACAGAAATGAAAGAAGGCTATCGAACGTTTTTTAAATATCCACATCTTTTTCAACTCACATTTCTTTCTTCTACAGTTCAGTTTGCGGTTGGGGCAACAATGGTTTTAAGTATTCCTTTTGTAAGAGGAGAACTTAATGGTGATTACTGGGAGTACGCAATATTTTCAGGAGCATTTCCAGTCGGTTATGCTTTAGGCATGATACTACTTACTAAATTACCTAAAACCCAGCAAACTATGTACCTTGGTTTAATTGGAGGGGGTTTTTCATTCCTTCTTTTATTACTTGTAACATCGATTCCATTTGCATGGTTATGTGAATTGCTAGGGGGGATTTTGTTTCCTTTATTCAATGCTCAAAGTGCTGCCATTTTCCAACGTGACGCTCCTAGAGATCGTTTAAGTCAGCTAAGTGCAGTTCGCCTGCTTTTCCTCAGAGTTACAATGCCCATGGGAATTTTGTTTGCTTCCTCATCACTATTTGACTTAAGCATCCGTCAAATATATTTTATTGTCGGCATTGTAATTATTTTACCTGGATTGTTTTACTTCTTGACTTCATTTTTTCAACCAAAGACTGATTCACATGCGAATAGTAATCAAAAATTATGGTAAAAAAAAGCGTGTGTTTTGTAAAACATACGCTTTTTTGAGGATATCAACTTTTTGTTATACAGAGATTTCTCTAAATTTAAGAATTAACATAAAATCTATCTTTTACGTTATACTTCAGAACCTCTAAACCATACTTCTTAAATTTATAACGAATGAATCGAGAAACATCATCTTCATGTGTGGATAAGAAAATTTGTTTATGTTTAAAGTCGTTACGAAGTAGTTCCACAAAGGATGCCATATTAATCTCATCCATTGTCTGAACTGGGTCATCAATCAGAAGAATATCCATAGAGCCGTTTCCATATACCTTGTTCAAGGCCAATGTAAAAGCTATTACAAGAGCAGACATTTGTCCAGAAGAGAGATAGTTTACTGCATCATGATCAGATTTTGAATTTGCAACGAATTTAATACTTTTAACGCCATCCCCTTCACTTTCTTCTATAAAAAGCCCCAAACCCCTTTGATAATCCTGTAGAAGTTTTCCACTATAGATATAGAACGGAATTTCAATATCACGCATAATACGCTTCCAGTGCTGACCGATACGCTTTTCATAAATTTTTATAATGTCATTGGATTTTTCAATACCTAATTCTACTACTTTAAGTCTAGATTGTAATTGAGAAATTTCTATCTCTAGTTTTTTAATTATTTCGGAACTGCGATGAAAATATTGAAAATCAACATACTGTGCTTTTTGATGTATTTGTTTTAATGTTATCCTCCTAACACGTCCTTCAGAAGATGCAAAAAGATCTTGGTAAATTGATTCAAATTTGTAAGTCTTCTCATCAAACTCAGTGTATCCATTTTTCACGGCATGTTTTTTACCTATTAGATGCATGGAAAGCTCTTCGACCCGAGCTTCTATGTCTTGAAAAAACTGTTGTTCCTTGTTAAGATAACTAAGCACTTCAAGAGCATTAAATTTACACCATTCTAAAAACGATTGAACCATGTTTCTTCTCTTGTAGCTAGATGATAGTTGTTTGAAAAATTTGTCATCAACAATATGACTATCATTACTTAAATATTCCTCAATCCAACTGAAAATTGGTTGCAGATGTTCATTATAAAGAGAATCTAATTCAACTTCAAACTTTGCTATTGATGAATCGTAAAATCTCCGGAACTGTTTTCCCTTTAATTGTATTTGTTCTAACAGGTTATTATGAGAATTCCATTCTTGTCCACAAAGAGGGCAATGGGATTCATCTACAATATTATATTTATTTGCTTTTTCAAAATGCTGGATTAATGTGTTTCTTGTTGAGTTAACTTCCTGAACAATTTCAGCTAGTTCACCAGCATTTTTCTTATAATCAATTAGCAAATCAATTTTATCTTTAATAGTTTTTATATCCACTTTTTGGTCAACCAATTTCTTTAATTCTTCTAGCGGTATTGTTACTAAATTTTCAGGGACCTTCTCTTTAGTTAAAATTCCTTTTAATTTTCTAAGTTTTTCTTCCTTTTCTTTTTTCTCCTTTAAACCATTATATACATCCATAAAATTACCTAAAATAATAGTATCACGTAACAATTGTTTATCATCAGCTTTTGCTTGCAAAGCTTTGTTTTTTTGTGCCTTTAAGAACTCATCAAAATTCTTCCTAAAATCGTAAAGCTCCCTTAATTCATTTAGGAAGAGATTCCTTGTTTCCTGTTGAGTTGAAATAACTTTTTTATCCCATTCTTTTGGATTTGTAAGTTCAGGAATCAGTTGAAAATATTCTACGTCAACAAGTTTACTTTTATCTATATTTGTGACTCCTGATGTAAGAGTGCTTAACAAATTCAATTTATTTGGCAAGGTACCTTTATTTCCATCGATTTCCCTTCGTTCACGTTCTAATACACCCTTAAATTTCTCCAATTTCTCCTTTTCTGCTTGTTCCTTTTTTGTATCAAATAGTTGAGAGATTTCATTCATACGTTCTTTTCCAGGCTTTTTTAAAAAGAATGTCTTTTCTTCTTGTTGAATATAGTAAAATAAGCTGAAGTATCGAGTTAGCTCATCCATTTCTAATGAAGGAAAAATATCTTCTGTTTTCTGGAGAATTTGAGATGATAGAGGTTCTTCAAAACTTTTTACAACATACGTATCAAATAAACTCCAATTATCTGGTTTACGGTCTAATGCATTTAGTTTCTTACTTGCATCGAAAATTTTTACAACAGTAAAAGTCTGCTTACCATTGTCGAACTCAATTTTAATTACGGTGTCTTTACTCTTATCCTTTGAAAAAAGTAAATCACTATAACCCATCCTTCCATCAGCTGTGTTGTTGACACGATAAACACGTCCGCAAACTACCAATTCTATTGCATCAAATATAGTGGTTTTTCCAAAACCATTAGGCCCATCAAAAACAATTAAATCTTTATTCACAAAATCTATAAACTTATAGTCAATAGATTTAAAATTCTCAATCAATATTTTTTTAATTCTGTATGCCATTATTCTTCGCCTCCATCATCAAAAACCTGAAGGATATTGTTAATATCGTCAAACTCTTCTAATTCCAATAAAGCGCTGGTATATTTTAATAATCCCGATTTTCTCAGTTCCATTTTGATTCCCTCTTCTAAGTCCTCCATCTGCTCCTCTCCTCGTTCTAATATAAGGAATGGAATCTTTATCATTAGTTTAGAACAAAGATTATATATTGTGTTTTTCTGAGGGTGATTTTTTAACTCAATGAAATCGTCCTTATTATTTATAATATTGTTAATTATTTCTTTTGTACTCTTTGTCTTATGCTTTTGAAGCATCTCCGAAAGTTCATTCGCTTGTTTCTTAGTATAAGTAAATACATATTTTTTAAAAAAGTAAGGATCTTCTTCAACTTGAAAAATTTCTCGGTTTCTCTCTAATTCGCTCAATTCTGTCTCTCGATTTAAACAAATTAAAAGTGAGAGGTTTTTATCCATCCGCTCATCATATCCAATTTCCAAGCTCTTAATCCCGTAGTAATAATCAGGAACGTACTTTTCAAGAAAATCATCTCCAATTTTATCAAGAAACAGCACTAGATAAAAATTGATGAAGTTCTCATGTGTATTAACAGCAAAAAAGCCTTCTTCACCTTTAAGAAAGGGCACCGTAAGCTCTTTGAAATTTTGATCCTTAAATATACGCTTTACTACTTGTCTCATTTATTTAACTCCTCTTTTGCCCTTGTTAAATCAATCATTCTTATTTTTTTTATTTTAACTATTCGATCGTGGTAATCTTTTTCTCGAGTCTCACTTTTGTGAAAAGCTTCATTAAACTGTTCTTCTACTTCTGGGATATCCAAATTAAATTTTTCGGGCTTCAGCATTGGGAGATTTATACTTTTGGTAATCATTACATCAACTTCATGCAGTGATTCTTCGACTAAACTTGCATTCTGAAGTATTTTTTCTACCATCCTTCCGACAGTAGCCTTTTTGTTTGATTCAATAATAGTTGTGGGCAGGTATGAAATATTTTTTAAATCATCTCCTTTTTTTAAAAACATATGCTTAACAGAATCTATTTTATTTTGAATTTGTATCAAAATCTCTAAATATCCCTCTTTCATATGAGTTTCTGGGATATAATATCTTAGTGCTTCAAGTAAAGTTTCTGGATCGTCCTCATTTATAGGATGGTGAGGAGTTATTTTCATACAAAATTTAAGAAAGCTTTCATCATCTAATTCCAGAACAGCATTTATCAAACTATGCAGATTATCTTTATTGGGGGAATATTCAGTCTCATCGTCCAAATCTTCTATAAATTGATTGGTTATTAAATTGAATTCATGTCGAAGCTTATAAATACAAAACTCCCTACTAGGCAGCTCATAGTTTCTATGAATCACCTCAAAAATCTCCTGGAAAGAAACAGATGCTTTTTGTTCTTTTTTACCAATTTGTATATCTCGATGCCTTTCCCGAATATTTCTATCCAGCAAACCAAGTAAATGAAGATATGTTCGATTTAGGTGTTGTTCCGTCTTAAATCCTTTATAAATTTTCCCTAACTGAGTCTTAATCTTCGGCTCAATGTCCTCCATACTACAGTATTGATAATCCTCTTCATAAGTATAGATTGCAAATTTACCAAAGACCTCATCATATCGTCCAGACCTTTTCACATAATCATGACATTCTTTAGGAGTCCAGTAGATCTTTAATTTGGTTTTTTTCTCAACTTGTATTTCTTCTTCTGGTTCATTTTTTTCAGTCATTTTATATGTTAATAAATTTTGATGGAGACTTTCTGTTTTACTTAAAGGAACGGTAGTGTGTAAATATGTATTCTTTACTTGAGGAATATCAAGGGACTTAGCCAATAAAAGCCAAATTGCATCTTTATATTTACTTGGCATTGATTCTTTATAGGTTTTAACTTGATGTAAAGCAATATATTTGTCATTTTGTAAAATTGAGAAATCCTCCAACCATTCAAGTTCTAGCTTATATGGACCGCATGAATCATAATCCAGATTTAATTCATTAATCATTTTTAAAACAACAAATATACCAACTTTTCCTTGATGATTATAGCCATTCCAACTTGGACTTGCATCCGTTGTATATTTTTGAAGTTGTTCTAATGTGGTTAAGCTCATATTTGTCTCACCCATTTCATGAAATTATGAAAATTTCCATATCACTTACAGTTATTATTTTACTAGAGCGAATTATAATTTGCTTATTTTTTTTAAAATAATTTCATAAATGTATATATTTATTTACAGTTAGATGTGCGCCCATTTTTATCTTTTAATGACGGGTTAAGATTATAAAGAAGGAGTAAAATTTCTAATATAGAATTAATACATAAAATAGAAGGGAGCGAATATTTAATGGATTTTCCAATTTGGGCACTAAGTGGACGTTTTTGCGGAAAGGTTATTGATGACCAAGTATATGATGAAGATGGTAATCATGTTGGATATATAGATGATAAGAGAATTTTTGCAGCTGACACAGGAAATGTTGTAGGTGAATTTTATAGAGAAGATAGAGTGGGTTTAAAAACTTTTAAAGCGTACCCCATTAGAGGTGCTAGAGGCATTAGAGGTTCTAGGGGCTTTGGAAAAAGAGCTGATAAGGCAGCAATTAGCCCAGGAGGTTGGAAAGATCCGGAGTTCTAATAGAAAAACCTGACGAACTAATTCATCAGGTTTTTTAATCTCTATTGAGTTGTATGAATCACTACTGTATTGTTCACATCACTAATAAGTTGTATAGGTCATAACTTAGTTGTTCGTAAACAACTGGGTTCCAATCTAAACTCTTTATATTATTCAACCGTTACCGATTTAGCCAAGTTACGTGGCTTATCGACGTCACAGTCGCGGTGCAGCGCTGCGTAGTATGAGATCAACTGCAGCGGGATTACTGAGATAAGAGGTGTTAATAGGCTGTGCACTTCTGGAATGACGAAGCGGTCTTCGTCTGTTTCCAGTCCACTCATGGAGATGATGCACGGGTTAGCTCCGCGGGCTACGACTTCTTTGACGTTTCCACGGATGCTCAGATTAACGAATTCTTGTGTAGCAAGGGCAATGACAGGTGTGCCTTCTTCGATCAAGGCGATTGTTCCGTGTTTCAGTTCGCCTCCTGCAAAGCCTTCAGCCTGAATGTACGAGATTTCCTTTAGCTTCAACGCGCCTTCTAGTCCTACGTAGAAGTCGATTCCGCGTCCGATGAAGAATGCGTTTCTTGTCACAGTCAGGTATTCGCGTGCGATGCTTTCGAATTCTTCTTTATCGTCGCAAAGAGCTTCCATTGCTGTCGCTACGATTCCTAATTCCTGCACAAGATCAAAATCAACTTCATGGCCGATTCCGCGAGCTGTTACTTCTGCCAAAATAGCTAGGACAGCAAGCTGTGCTGTGTATGCTTTTGTTGAAGCAACCGCGATTTCAGGACCAGCGTGAAGTAGAAGCGTGTAGTCTGCTTCACGGGAAAGCGTTGAACCAGGAACGTTTGTGATCGTCAATGCTTTGTAGCCCATCTCCTTCACCTGAACAAGAACCTGGCGGCTATCCGCAGTTTCTCCGCTCTGTGAAATGAAGATGAACAATGGCTTTTCTGATAGAAGCGGCATATTGTAGCCAAACTCACTTGAGATATGAACTTCAACAGGAATCTTCGCCAATTTTTCGATGAACTGCTTGCCGACAAGACCAGCATGGTATGAAGTACCCGCAGCGATGATGTAGATGCGGTCTGCATCCTTCATAGCCTTCACGATGTCAGAGTCGATTTCAAGTGCGCCTTCGCCATCCTGGTAGTTCTGGATGATTTTACGCATCACAAGCGGCTGCTCGTCGATTTCCTTGAGCATATAGTGAGGGTATGTTCCCTTTTCAATGTCGCTTGCATCAAGCTCTGCAGTGTAAGGAGCGCGAGAAATCACTTCTCCTTCAAGGTTCTTGATTGTCACTTCATCTTTCGTGACAATGACCATTTCCTTGTCCATCAGTTCAACATATTGGTTTGTAACCTGGATCATTGCCATTGCGTCACTGGCAACAACGTTGAAGCCATCGCCAAGGCCGACAAGAAGCGGGCTCTTGTTTTTCGCCACAAAAATCGTGTCTTCGTTTTGCTCATCTATAAGAGCAAGTGCATATGAACCATGTAAAAGTGTCAGCGTCTTACGGAACGCATCCTCTAAGCTCAGACCTTCTTTTACGAACAGTTCGATTAACTGGACGATAATTTCAGTGTCTGTTTCACTTTTCAATTCGACATTCTGCAAATACTCGCGCTTCAATAGATCGTAGTTCTCGATGACACCATTGTGGACAAGAGTCAGTCTGCCAGTTGAGCTTTGATGAGGGTGAGCGTTCACCTTGCTTGGAGGACCGTGAGTCGCCCAACGAGTATGGCCAATTCCAGCGTTCGCCATTACATCATTGTCCACTGCGTTGCGAAGGTCCGCAATGCGTCCTTTTTCCTTAAAAACGTGAACTCCCTTTTCGTTCATGACTGCGATCCCTGCAGAGTCATATCCTCTATATTCAAGCTTTTCAAGGCCTTTTAATAAAATCTCTTTCGAGTCATAATTTCCGATATATCCAACGATTCCACACATAACTTCTTTTCCTCCTGTACGACAGGGGGCAAGAAGCCTCTTATATAGGGGCAGCTTGCCCCCTTATCTCATATAATTGGTTTGAGGTCAGACTTCGTGAATCCAATCCTCTTTAGTTTTAGCATCCCCATCTTTTTGTGCATTAAGTTGCCCTAATGTTTTGAAGATGGAATTCGCGGCTGTGCTTTCAGCCGGGAGGCATCCGCCGAAACTTCGATAAACCTCCACCTCGTCAACTAACCCAAATTCCGGTCAAGGATTAGTCCTGGCGCTTTAGTTTTCCATTGATCTACCTCTGCCCACCTTTCGATAAATTGTTTTTCAAGGCAAAAATCAGCCTTTTACAAAAACAGGATTATCATACATGATAGTTATCCATCCGTCAATAGAAATTAAAGGGAAACACCCTTCCCGTACAGATACCCTTTACAGGACAGCTAAAAACTCCCTTCATAAATAAATATGCATAAGGGCTCTTCTTTGTGCTTGAAGCCCTTATGCATATGATTGATTTCTATTCTTTTAAACCCATTTCCTCTTGAACGACCGCTGCGATACGGTTTACATATTCCTGGCATAGCTCTGCTGTTGCTGCTTCTGCCATGACACGTACCAATGGCTCTGTTCCGGAAGGACGGACAAGGATGCGGCCATTGCCGTTCATTTCCGCTTCTACCTCTTCAATTACTGCTTTTACCTTCTCGTTATCTGTTACGTGGTACTTATCCGTTACACGGATGTTAACAAGAACCTGCGGATATTTTTTCATTTCCGCTGCCAGTTCAGAAAGCGGCTTGTTTGTTGCTTTCATGATGTTGGCAAGCTGCAGGCCTGTCAGCAGGCCGTCACCTGTTGTGTTGTAGTCCAGGAAGATGATATGGCCAGACTGCTCGCCACCGAGATTATAGCCATTTTTCTTCATTTCTTCTACTACATAACGGTCGCCAACAGCCGTTTGGACGCTTTGCACACCGTTCTCCTCAAGGCCTTTGTAAAAGCCAAGGTTGCTCATTACAGTTGAAACGACTGTACCCTGTTTTAACTGGCCGCGTTCTTTCATGAATTTTCCGCAGATATACATGATCTGGTCGCCATCAACGATGTTTCCTTTTTCATCAATCGCAATCAGGCGGTCGCCATCTCCGTCAAAAGCAAGGCCTAGATCCGCTCCCTTTTCCTTTACGAATTCAGCAAGTGCTTCCGGATGTGTCGAGCCGACACCATCATTAATATTCAAGCCGTTTGGCGATGCGCCCATTGTGGAAGTGTCAGCATCAAGGTCAGCAAACAAATGCGTAGCCAATGATGACGTTGCTCCGTGTGCACAGTCAAGAGCGATGTGCAGACCGGTAAACTCTTCATCAACTGATTGCTTAAGGTATTGAAGGTACTTTTGGCCGCCTTCAAAGTAATCATTTACCTGTCCAAGGTTAGCGCCTACTGGACGAGGAAGCTCGTCTGTGTCCATATCCATCAATTGCTCGATTTCATTTTCTTGATCATCAGATAGCTTATATCCGTCGGGTCCAAAGAATTTGATGCCGTTATCTGCAACTGGATTGTGGGAAGCTGAGATCATGACGCCAGCCTGTGCGCCAAGAGCCTTCGTCAAATAGGCAACACCTGGTGTCGAGATGACGCCGAGCCTCATAACTTCCGCTCCGATTGATAATAGGCCGGCAACCAGTGCTCCTTCAAGCATATGTCCAGAAATACGAGTGTCCCTTCCGATCAATACCTTAGGACGATCATGCTCCTTAGTGAGGACATAGCCTCCAAAGCGGCCAAGCTTGAAAGCCAATTCTGGCGTTAATTCGCTGTTCGCAACACCGCGTACTCCGTCTGTTCCGAAATATTTACCCATTCTTAAAATCTCTCCTTGTATGAAAATTGCAGTCAATTACGCATCTTTTTTCAAAATCGATATACTGGCTTTTTCTTCAGCCAATTTCCAGGTTATATTTTGTGGTGCTGTCACTATCAAGTTGACTTCATGGTTTCCCTCATCCAGTTCCGAAACATCGATCAGAATTCTAAAATCATCGGATGACAGGGCCGAAACAATATCACTTGGCCCTGTAATGGTCAAATTCGCCTGGCCGTTAGCAGGATCCAGGAAATCGACTTCATAGCCGTCATCTTTCCCATCAATTTCAATGGGGACATTGGATATACTTTTCTCCGAAGCCTTAGTGACTTTTACACCCACTTTAACCGTTTCGGGGGAAACCCGAACAATTCCTTCCCCGATAATGACCGGGAGGGTGAGTTCCGTGTCCTCCTCGATCTTACTGACATCCACCTCGACCCTGACATTATTGAATTTCTCAAGTACGTCTGGGTCAGCGATAATCTCAGCTTCCTTCGTTTCTAACGTTATTGAATCGATTGTTACTCCGCTTGGAGGAGTCCCCTTACGGACAATATCAATCGGTACCTTTTTACTCGAGCTTTTCACCGGGATGGTTACATCTACTACCCCTGGTTCGACGATGACTTCCAACTTATTCATATCCTTATCAAGGGCAAGGACACTCGCCTCTCGTGTGATCGTCTCCGAAATTTTGCCTGCTGAGTTCACAGTAGCTTTCACATAGGTGATTCTGTCGATAACATCTTTTGCACCTGTGATTTGGACTTTATTAGGCTTAACAGCTGGTTTCTCGGCAATATAGCCTTCTTCAACTATACTTCCGTTGAATTCTGCCTCAACGCTGAATTCCTTCGTAACCTTTTCCTGGATGGATACATTTGCATACCCAGGCTCGATGGTAACGGTCAGCCGATCTGAGACATCTTTAATCGTAATTGGGACTCGCTGTTTGCCGATTTCGGCATCTGTCAAATCAACGAACACTTCGAAGTTCCGTAGAGTTTTCGCCTGCTGAACAAGATTCTTCGGTCCTTGCAGCGTGACGGTAACCGTTTCAGGAACACCCGATACGACTAAGGTGTCGGTATCATAAATCCTTTTTACTGGTACGTCTTCAATCGTTTCTACCTTTTCATCTGAAGGCACATTCACATCACCAGGCTTACCTGGCTCGTTCTTAGGTACAGACCCAAAGAGCAGAACAGCAAGAACCAAGGCAACAACTTTTATGAACCAAGGATTATCCATCCATTTATCCATTTTTCTTCCCCCTCCAATTCCAGCGGGTAGAAGCAGCCTGCTTGATTCTTGATGGCGAAACCAGCTCGGCTGTCAGCAGTTCCCTTAGCGTTTCCCCGCTCAAGTCCCTGTAAAGTTCGCCATTCCTTGTGACTGAAACATTCCCGGTTTCTTCAGAAACGACAATCGTAATACTGTCGGTTACTTCACTGATACCGAGTGCAGCCCTATGCCTGGTACCGAGTTCCTTCGAAATGAACGGACTTTCCGATAGCGGCAAATAACAAGCCGCTGCGGCAACGATGTTCTTCTGTATCACTACAGCTCCATCATGAAGCGGCGTATTCGGTATAAAAAGATTGATCAACAGTTCAGAAGAGATTCTTGATTGAAGCTGGATGCCTGTTTCTATGTAATCACTCATTCCTGTTTCTCTTTCAATTGAGATCAATGCCCCGATCCGGCGCTTAGCCATATAATCGGTGGCCTTGATAATGGCCTCCACCATCTTCTCTTCGTCTTCCTCTTCCTGCAGACCTGATCTGGAAAAAAGCCGCCCTCTGCCGAGCTGTTCAAGTGCCCGCCGCAATTCAGGCTGGAAGATGATGATAATGGCCAGGAATCCCCAGGTTAGTACTTGTTCCATCATCCAGCTGAGCGTATTCAACCCGAGGTAATCACTGATAAACTTTACAATCAGGATGACAAAAATCCCTTTTAAAAGCTGGACAGCTTTCGTACCTCGAATAATGGCAATCAGCTTGTAAATGACGAACCAAACCAGGAGAATGTCAACAATATTAGCTAGATATTCTAAAAAATCGAAATCCGCAAACGACATTGCACTTCCTCCAGTAGTTTAGTAAGGCTCCTTCAGGCAGTTTCAGAACTCGCCTCAAGGTCTTTATTGTTAAAAGTAAAATCGGCTTCAGGGTTGCCAGTTTAGAAGCAGCAAAACAAGGTGCTCCGAAGCCTTTCGAAATGTGATATATCATTCATAATGGGCGAAATCGCCTTTTGAAAACAAATCCACTTCAGCTATAAACAAATGTAACTTTTTTATTATACCATAAGCTTTGTTCAAATTAATAATGATGTCAATTGCAGTGTCCTTGTCAGTCGATCCTCATCCAATCCATACAGAAATGGGCCCTAAAAAACAGCCATTCCTATTGGAATGACTGTTCCTTTTCGTCGTTCTCAAAAAGATCTGCCGTGTTTTTAGCTGTCTTCTTAATATGGTACCAGATCCACTCGAACACTTCATTGACCTCTGTTATTTCGCCGGTGACATTGCCGGCAGATGCCATGTAGTTCTCACCGTTGATCAATTCGCCGTTGATCACTGTGACATTACCCTGGACCTCGCCTTCAATTTTCACCTTGCCATTCCTGACTACGACATCTCCCTTGACGACTTCCCCTTCAGGTACGATGACTGTATCATTTTCAACAATCAGATTTGGCTGCTTCGATACTGAAAACTGGTGTTCTTCATTCCAGGTTGAAAAGATGCTGGCAGTCATCAACGCCAAGAACAGCGAGGCAGCTGTTAACAATGGATGGCTCCGGAACCATCGCTGGATTTCTGTCTTCTTCTTTTCCTTCGGCAAGCCAGCCATTACCTTTGATGTAAAATCAACTGGTGCCTGGATGTGAGAGGTGCTCTGTACAAGCGCGATTGCCTTGTTCAGCTCCCTGAAGTATTCCTGGCAATCGGTACAGCTCTGCAGGTGCTCCCTTAAAATCTTTTCATGTTCTTCGGAGATTTCTTCATCTAAATATTCATGCATATAGTCGATAACTTGTTCGGGACATTTCATAAACTTTCACCTCACCTTATACGTGTCGCAACTGCTGCCTTAAGGCTTCTCTTCCTCGATGGATCCTCGTCTTCACTGTGCCAAGGGGCAAATCCAGTATTTCGCTGATCTCATTCAAGCTGAGCTCTTCAATATACTTTAATACGATGACCGACCGATATTTATCGGGTAGTTTTGAAATTTCTTTTTGGATCGTGTCGTGCAATTCAATACTTTCGACCTCATCCTCTGGTAACGGTGTTTCGGATGGTACCTGAGAATACATCGTCAAGCCCTCTGTTCCAGGCACTTCCGCATCGAGGAAATAATCGGGTTTCTTTTTGCGGATCCGGTCAATGCATAGGTTAGTAGCAATTCTATACAGCCATGTTGAAAACTTCAAGTTTTGATTGAAGCTGTTAATATTGATATATGCACGTATAAATGCCTCCTGTGCAATATCTTCTGCCTCATGCCGATTTCCAAGCATACGGTAGCAAAGCTGGAATACCTTGTCCTTGTATACCTCAACAATCTCTCCATAGGCATTTTGGTCTCCCTTGAGTACTTGCTTTATTCTGTGTTTTACAATTGTCTCCATTATTTTACCTCCGCGCTTCATGCGGCTAATCGATATACGAATCGATTCCGTAAAAGGTTTCGTTTTTTTTTTATAAAAACTTTATTTATGTAATTAAATGACAAAATCATCTTCTAACTGACTTATTTTGCGAAAAAAATCTAAAAAACACGATAAGTTAATATTAACAAATTATTACCAGTTTGGTTTAAAAAGTTTTATAAGGGGTATAAATGAACTATATTTCACTGAAAGCGAGGAACTAATAGTGTGTGCAGATACATTGTTGAAGGATATTGAAAATTGCCGAAAAGAAATGGTTGAATTAGCCGCAAAAACCTCGCTGTCAAATCAACGGGTTGTGGACATCAGCACTAAACTCGACCATCTGCTAAATAAATATTATCACTTAACCTCAAAAAAGACATTTCTATATTAATAATAAGAGAGCAGCAGCCAGACTTTGGCCGCTGCTCTTATTTTTCCTGCTACTATGAGTTTATTCCAAAACCATATGAGGATTACAAAAGTTTTTCTCCAAATAAAGACCCCATCAAGGCCACTGCCGCGACAGCTGTCTTATTCTTTTCATCAAGGATTGGATTGACTTCAACGAACTCAGCTGAAGTGATGACCTTTGCTTCAGCTAACATCTCCATAGCCAGGTGGCTTTCACGGTAACTGATCCCTCCAGTTACCGGTGTTCCTACACCAGGAGCATCTGTTGGATCCAGACCATCCAAATCAAGTGAGAGGTGGACACCATCCGTCCTATCTTTAAGATAGTTGACTGTTTCCTCGATGACGGCAGCCATTCCGAGGCGATCGATTTCATGCATCGTGAACACTTTAATGCCCATTTCCTTGATGAGTTCCTTTTCACCCTCATCCAGCGCACGCGCTCCTATAATGACAATATTTTCAGGCTTTACCTTCGGCGCAAACCCGCCTAATTGAGTCAGCATCTCATGACCCAAACCAAGGCTCGCTGCAAGCGGCATACCGTGAATATTACCAGACGGAGAAGTTTCCGCTGTATTTAAATCACCATGCGCATCATACCAGATGACACCCAGGTTCTTATAATGCTTGGATACACCTGCCAATGTTCCGATTGCAATGCTATGGTCACCGCCTAATACAAGCGGAAATGACCCCGACTCAATAATCTTGTCTACCTGATCAGCAAGTAAACTATTTTTTTCCGCTACCAGCTCCAGGTTGCGCAGATTGCTATTAGGATCAATCTTTACCTCAGGTCTGCCAATAGCAATATCTCCCAAATCCTCTATCTCATCAAATAACACTCTTAGTCTTTCATTTATTCCAGCATAACGAATCGCACTCGGGCCCATGTCGACTCCCCTTCTCATCTGACCCAAATCCATCGGCATGCCAATAATCGAAAGTTTCTTCATTGTTTTCTCCCCCTTGCTATCTCTCGTCTACCCCTTATTTTAAACGCTTTCATTCAAATGACTCAACTGGACAATTTTATGAATATATATACGGTTGAGAATTGAGTGAATTTATGGACATATTTTTTCGCTAAACCCTATTGAGGGGATTATTTGAACAGCCACGGGTGGGATCTGCGGTGTAGTTCCGGTTGATTACGTACTGCCATAGAACTGATTTTCTTGACAGCTTTGGGTCCTTCCAGCTGAAACCTGTCACAATAATTGCTCTTTCTTGACAGCTTTGAGCTCCACAACCTAAAAGCTGTCACAATAACTGCTCTTTCTTGACAGCTTTGCGCTATACATCCTGAAACCTGTCACAATAACGGCTTTTTCTTGACAGCTTTGAGCTATACATCCTCAAACCTGTCACAATAATTGCTCTTTCTTGACAGCTTTGAGCTATACATCCTGAAACCTGTCACAATAACGGCTTTTTCTTGACAGCTTTGGGTCCTTCCAGCTGAAACCTGTCACAATAACTGGACTTTCTTGACAGCTTTGAGCTCCACAACCTAAAAGCTGTCACAATAACTGCTCTTTCTTGACAGCTTTGCGCTATACATCCTGAAACCTGTCACAATAACGGCTATTTCTTGACAGCTTTGGTCTTTGCAACCTGAAACCTGTCACAATAATTGTTTTTTTCTTGACAGCTTTGAGCTATACATCCTCAAACCTGTCACAATAATTGCTCTTTCTTGACAGCTTTGAGCTATACATCCTCAAACCTGTCACAATAACGGCTTTTTCTTGACAGCTTTGGTCTTTGCATCTTGAAACCTGTCACAATAATTGCTCTTTCTTGACAGCTTTGAGCTATACATCCTGAAACCTGTCACAATAACGGCTTTTTCTTGACAGCTTTGGTCTTTGCATCTTGGAACCTGTCACAATAATTGCTTTTTCGTGACAGCTTTGGTCTTTGCATCTTGAAACCTGTCACAATAATTGCTCTTTCTTGACAGCTTTGAGCTCCACAACCTAAAAGCTGTCACAATAATAGGAGTTGCTAGAACTTAACTCCTCTAAACTACTGCTTTACAGGTTAAAGTGAGAGTATTAATGAGCACTAAGAATAAAAAAATAAAAAAAGCCATAAATCCTATTGGATTTATGGCTGAAATGGTATTTATGTAGTGTGATGGTGGAGCCTAGCGGGATCGAACCGCTGACCTCCTGCGTGCAAGGCAGGCGCTCTCCCAGCTGAGCTAAGGCCCCATTTTGGAGCGGAAGACGGGATTCGAACCCGCGACCCCAACCTTGGCAAGGTTGTATTCTACCACTGAACTACTTCCGCATGAATTTATTATATAGGTAAAGCCCCTAAAAATAAAGGACAAGTTCATTCTTAGGGGCCTTAACATGAGTGAGCCATGAAGGACTCGAACCTTCGACCCTCTGATTAAAAGTCAGATGCTCTACCGACTGAGCTAATGGCTCATATCTATATTGAACCCTAAACAAGTTCTGCTTGGATCCTGTGCTCAAAAGACTTTCGGTCTTTCTCGCAAGTTGCCGCTGAAGTTCATCATTGAAGCAAGCAACTGACTGAGCTAATGGCTCATAGGATATAATCTACCCTATTCATAGTCTCTTAAGCATCTTATAATGCAAAAAAGAAAATAAAATGGCTGGGCTAGCTGGATTCGAACCAACGCATGACGGAGTCAAAGTCCGTTGCCTTACCGCTTGGCTATAGCCCAATGAAAAAAATAAAAAGGACATTAGTAGCTTGTCCAATTTTAATATGTATTAAAGTGGTGGAGGGGGACGGATTCGAACCGCCGAACCCGGAGGGAGCGGATTTACAGTCCGCCGCGTTTAGCCACTTCGCTACCCCTCCACATAATAGAACATCCTAACTGGTTACATGCTCAAAATCCCTTCGGGATTTTTCGCATCTTTCCGCTGAAGCTTATTCAGGGAAGTTAGAAAGATGGTGCCGGCGAGAGGACTTGAACCCCCAACCTACTGATTACAAGTCAGTTGCTCTACCAATTGAGCTACACCGGCATTAAGGAAATCATATATGGAAAATGGTGGAGGATGACGGGATCGAACCGCCGACCCTCTGCTTGTAAGGCAGATGCTCTCCCAGCTGAGCTAATCCTCCATATTTTGTTCGTTAAGACAGAAAAATCTTGGTGACCCCTACGGGATTCGAACCCGTGTTACCGCCGTGAAAGGGCGGTGTCTTAACCGCTTGACCAAGGGGCCATATAATAATATATTCAGAGCTTCCAAGCGGGCTCGAACCGCTGACCTCTTCCTTACCATGGAAGTGCTCTACCTGCTGAGCTATGGAAGCATGTTGCTGCCAGCTCAAATGACTTTCGTCATTTAGAGATAATGGCTCCGCAGGTAGGATTCGAACCTACGACCGCTCGGTTAACAGCCGAGTGCTCTACCACTGAGCTACTGCGGAATAATGGTAATTTTCATAACTCTTGCAGATGATTCGAATGCCACATCTTAGAATTTAACCCAAGATGATCATGCATCATCGCCCGGCGGCGTCCTACTCTCACAGGGGGAAACCCCCAACTACCATCGGCGCTGAGAAGCTTAACTTCCGTGTTCGGTATGGGAACGGGTGTGACCTTCTCGCCATCGCCACCAGACAATTTTCAAGGACAATATTTATTATACTGCCTTTTATGCATTTTTCAAGAGGTAATTTGGTTTGCTTTCGCAAAAACTTTGTTCCCTCAAAACTAGATAATGTGTAAGAAGAGTTCAAGAAGAACGAATGATCAATTTGGTTAAGTCCTCGAACGATTAGTATCAGTCAGCTCCACACGTCACCGCGCTTCCACCTCTGACCTATCAACCTGATCATCTTTCAGGGTTCTTACTAGCTTGCGCTATGGGAAATCTCATCTTGAGGGGGGCTTCATGCTTAGATGCTTTCAGCACTTATCCCGTCCGCACATAGCTACCCAGCGATGCCTTTGGCAAGACAACTGGTACACCAGCGGTGCGTCCATCCCGGTCCTCTCGTACTAAGGACAGCTCCTCTCAAATTTCCTGCGCCCACGACGGATAGGGACCGAACTGTCTCACGACGTTCTGAACCCAGCTCGCGTACCGCTTTAATGGGCGAACAGCCCAACCCTTGGGACCGACTACAGCCCCAGGATGCGATGAGCCGACATCGAGGTGCCAAACCTCCCCGTCGATGTGGACTCTTGGGGGAGATAAGCCTGTTATCCCCGGGGTAGCTTTTATCCGTTGAGCGATGGCCCTTCCATGCGGAACCACCGGATCACTAAGCCCGACTTTCGTCCCTGCTCGACTTGTAGGTCTCGCAGTCAAGCTCCCTTGTGCCTTTACACTCTGCGAATGATTTCCAACCATTCTGAGGGAACCTTTGGGCGCCTCCGTTACTCTTTAGGAGGCGACCGCCCCAGTCAAACTGCCCACCTGACACTGTCTCCCGCCCCGATCAGGGGCGCGGGTTAGAATTTCAATACAGCCAGGGTAGTATCCCACCGACGCCTCCACCGAAGCTGGCGCTCCGGTTTCTCAGGCTCCTACCTATCCTGTACAAGCTGTACCAAAATTCAATATCAGGCTACAGTAAAGCTCCACGGGGTCTTTCCGTCCTGTCGCGGGTAACCTGCATCTTCACAGGTACTATAATTTCACCGAGTCTCTCGTTGAGACAGTGCCCAGATCGTTACGCCTTTCGTGCGGGTCGGAACTTACCCGACAAGGAATTTCGCTACCTTAGGACCGTTATAGTTACGGCCGCCGTTTACTGGGGCTTCGATTCAGAGCTTCGCGTGAGCTAACCCCTCCTCTTAACCTTCCAGCACCGGGCAGGCGTCAGCCCCTATACTTCGCCTTGCGGCTTCGCAGAGACCTGTGTTTTTGCTAAACAGTCGCCTGGGCCTATTCACTGCGGCTCATCCGGGCTATTCACCCAAATGAGCACCCCTTCTCCCGAAGTTACGGGGTCATTTTGCCGAGTTCCTTAACGAGAGTTCTCTCGCTCACCTTAGGATTCTCTCCTCGCCTACCTGTGTCGGTTTGCGGTACGGGCACCATTTATCTCGCTAGAGGCTTTTCTTGGCAGTGTGGAATCAGGAACTTCGGTACTATATTTCCCTCGCTGTCACAGCTCAGCCTTCACGCAAGCGGGATTTGCCTCACTTGCAGCCTAACTGCTTAGACGCGCATATCCAACAGCGCGCTTACCCTATCCTCCTGCGTCCCCCCGTCGCTCAAACGATAAAGAGGTGGTACAGGAATATCAACCTGTTGTCCATCGCCTACGCCTTTCGGCCTCGGCTTAGGTCCCGACTAACCCTGAGAGGACGAGCCTTCCTCAGGAAACCTTAGGCATTCGGTGGATGGGATTCTCACCCATCTTTCGCTACTCATACCGGCATTCTCACTTCTAAGCGCTCCACCAGTCCTTACGGTCTGACTTCAACGCCCTTAGAACGCTCTCCTACCACTGACATCTAAGATGTCAATCCACAGCTTCGGTGATACGTTTAGCCCCGGTACATTTTCGGCGCAGAGTCACTCGACCAGTGAGCTATTACGCACTCTTTAAATGGTGGCTGCTTCTAAGCCAACATCCTGGTTGTCTAAGCAACTCCACATCCTTTTCCACTTAACGTATACTTTGGGACCTTAGCTGGTGGTCTGGGCTGTTTCCCTTTTGACTACGGATCTTATCACTCGCAGTCTGACTCCCACGGATAAGTCTTTGGCATTCGGAGTTTGTCTGAATTCGGTAACCCGATGAGGGCCCCTAGTCCAAACAGTGCTCTACCTCCAAGACTCTTACAACGTGAGGCTAGCCCTAAAGCTATTTCGGAGAGAACCAGCTATCTCCAAGTTCGATTGGAATTTCTCCGCTACCCACACCTCATCCCCGCACTTTTCAACGTGCGTGGGTTCGGGCCTCCAGTTGGTGTTACCCAACCTTCACCCTGGACATGGGTAGATCACCTGGTTTCGGGTCTACGACCACATACTCATTCGCCCTATTCAGACTCGCTTTCGCTGCGGCTCCGTCTTCTCAACTTAACCTTGCATGTAATCGTAACTCGCCGGTTCATTCTACAAAAGGCACGCCATCACCCATGAACGGGCTCTGACTACTTGTAGGCACACGGTTTCAGGATCTCTTTCACTCCCCTTCCGGGGTGCTTTTCACCTTTCCCTCACGGTACTGGTTCACTATCGGTCACTAGGGAGTATTTAGCCTTGGGAGATGGTCCTCCCAGCTTCCGACGGGATTTCACGTGTCCCGCCGTACTCAGGATCCACTCAGGAGGGAACGAAGTTTCAACTACAGGGTTTTTACCTTCTCTGACGGGCCTTTCCAGACCACTTCATCTACCCCGTTCCTTTGTAACTCCATGTAGAGTGTCCTACAACCCCAAGAGGCAAGCCTCTTGGTTTGGGCTATGTCCCGTTTCGCTCGCCGCTACTCAGGGAATCGCGTTTGCTTTCTCTTCCTCCGGGTACTTAGATGTTTCAGTTCCCCGGGTCTGCCTTCAATGCCCTATGTATTCAGGCAAAGATACTGTTCCATTACGAACAGTGGGTTTCCCCATTCGGAAATCTCCGGATCAAAGCTTACTTACAGCTCCCCGAAGCATATCGGTGTTAGTCCCGTCCTTCATCGGCTCCTAGTGCCAAGGCATCCACCGTGCGCCCTTTCTAACTTAACCTAAAAGGTCATTTCTCTATTGAATAGAGAGAAAACTAAAATGGCGATCACTCGGTTTTTCTTGGTTCTTCTTACTTACGATTATCTAGTTTTCAAGGAACAAAAAAGCTTTGAGGCAATTGTTTCGAATCCTACCTTACGGTCTGATCCTAACAAAAGAGATTACTCCCTCAAAACTAAACAAACAAGCTAGTCAACAGTACGAATCGTAAGATTCGCATTCCGATTGCCATTACGGCAATATCCTTAGAAAGGAGGTGATCCAGCCGCACCTTCCGATACGGCTACCTTGTTACGACTTCACCCCAATCATCTGTCCCACCTTAGGCGGCTGGCTCCAAAAGGTTACCCCACCGACTTCGGGTGTTACAAACTCTCGTGGTGTGACGGGCGGTGTGTACAAGGCCCGGGAACGTATTCACCGCGGCATGCTGATCCGCGATTACTAGCGATTCCGGCTTCATGCAGGCGAGTTGCAGCCTGCAATCCGAACTGAGAATGGATTTATGGGATTGGCTCGACCTCGCGGCTTCGCGACCCTTTGTTCCATCCATTGTAGCACGTGTGTAGCCCAGGTCATAAGGGGCATGATGATTTGACGTCATCCCCACCTTCCTCCGGTTTGTCACCGGCAGTCACCTTAGAGTGCCCAACTGAATGCTGGCAACTAAGATCAAGGGTTGCGCTCGTTGCGGGACTTAACCCAACATCTCACGACACGAGCTGACGACAACCATGCACCACCTGTCACTCTGTCCCCCGAAGGGGAACGCCCTATCTCTAGGGTTGTCAGAGGATGTCAAGACCTGGTAAGGTTCTTCGCGTTGCTTCGAATTAAACCACATGCTCCACCGCTTGTGCGGGCCCCCGTCAATTCCTTTGAGTTTCAGCCTTGCGGCCGTACTCCCCAGGCGGAGTGCTTAATGCGTTTGCTGCAGCACTAAAGGGCGGAAACCCTCTAACACTTAGCACTCATCGTTTACGGCGTGGACTACCAGGGTATCTAATCCTGTTCGCTCCCCACGCTTTCGCGCCTCAGCGTCAGTTACAGACCAGAGAGCCGCCTTCGCCACTGGTGTTCCTCCACATCTCTACGCATTTCACCGCTACACGTGGAATTCCGCTCTCCTCTTCTGCACTCAAGTTCCCCAGTTTCCAATGACCCTCCCCGGTTGAGCCGGGGGCTTTCACATCAGACTTAAGGAACCGCCTGCGCGCGCTTTACGCCCAATAATTCCGGACAACGCTTGCCACCTACGTATTACCGCGGCTGCTGGCACGTAGTTAGCCGTGGCTTTCTGGTCAGGTACCGTCAAGGTACCGGCAGTTACTCCGGTACTTGTTCTTCCCTGACAACAGAGCTTTACGACCCGAAGGCCTTCATCGCTCACGCGGCGTTGCTCCGTCAGACTTTCGTCCATTGCGGAAGATTCCCTACTGCTGCCTCCCGTAGGAGTCTGGGCCGTGTCTCAGTCCCAGTGTGGCCGATCACCCTCTCAGGTCGGCTACGCATCGTTGCCTTGGTGAGCCGTTACCTCACCAACTAGCTAATGCGCCGCGGGCCCATCTGTAAGTGACAGCCGAAACCGTCTTTCAGCTTTCCCTCATGTGAGGGAAAGGATTATCCGGTATTAGCTCCGGTTTCCCGAAGTTATCCCAGTCTTACAGGCAGGTTGCCCACGTGTTACTCACCCGTCCGCCGCTGATCTTCAAAAGCAAGCTAATGAAGATCCGCTCGACTTGCATGTATTAGGCACGCCGCCAGCGTTCGTCCTGAGCCAGGATCAAACTCTCCAAGAAAGAGTTATGAGTTAGCTCATAAGTTAAAACGTTGGCTCATGTTCTTCTATAATAGAAGTCATGAAAATTTATTGTTTGTTGACGCTTGTTTGTTTAGTTTTCAAAGAACAATTTATTGTCTCGCCGCTCAGAAGCGACTTTCATAATATAGCATGTGACCGATTCATTGTCAACCACATTTTTTATTATTTATTACCGCCGATCCCCGTGTTAGCTAGTGACTCAGCAGCGACGTTTATTAATATAACAGGATAATTTCTGTCCGTCAATAATAATTACGAAAAAAGTTTCTTGCTCTGTCATTGGCCTTTATACATGCTTTTCTTCGCTGGCATATACTTAAGGCATTCCTTTGGTGATGCTACTCTTTTAAAAAGAGAAAACAAAATTTGATATCTCTCCTTCATTGACCTTTTTACGACATGATCAATACGATCGTCCTTCAGATCGAATAGGATTTCATCCATCTCCCTTTTAATTAAGTATTCTAGCTCTTTAAGTTCCTTCTCATTGATCAGAACACCAAGCATACATACACTCCTGTTCAATTTCACATAGTGATTGTAGTGTTGTCTTTTTTCCGGATTTTTATAATCTGATTTTTTATTATCATATCTTTTTATGCTGTGGAATAAAAATTAGACAAGGAGTGCATTGGACGAGGTGGTGAGAATATGAATTTCTTTTATGTGATGAATGCGAAGTCGATTAAAACCGTTTTTGTCATTGTGATTGCAGCCTTTTTTACAGCATGGTTCTTTTACATGGATAATATGGTCCAAATCCCTGCTTTTTCAGCAAAGGACGGTCCTAAAGCCATCTATAAAGGTGAGAAGGATCTGGCTTTGACCTTTAATATTGGCTGGGGCGATGAAAAAGCGGAACCGATTCTCGATGTACTCAAGAAAGAGAAAGCCGGAGCTGTTACCTTCTTCTTGTCAGGTTCTTGGGCAGAAAGGCATCCAGACTTGGTGAACAGGATGGTGAAAGAAGGTTATGAAATTGGCATGCTTGGTTATGAATATAAGGATTATACCGACCTTGAGGAAGATAAGGTCAGACGTGATATCCAGAAGGCCCAGGAAGCATTCAAGAAGCTTAATGTTAAGAACATTGAGTTGCTGCGCGCCCCTACTGGCCATTTTGACCAACGCACGCTAAAAATTGCCGAGCGCTTCGGGTACACCGTTGTCCACTGGAGTCTTGATACAAAGGATTGGACGAATCCGGGTACTGAGGTTATTGCGGCGAATGCTTCTAAAGCCAAAAAAGGCGATATCCTGTTAATGCATGCATCTGACTCAGCTAAACAAACAGCGGAAGCACTTCCGCTCGTGTTAAAAGATATCAGGTCGAAAAATCTGAAGATGGTCACGGTATCCGAAATGATTGCCAATGGGGAATCAAAATCAGCAGAAGTAAAATAAATAACCGTCCAACTATGCGTTGGACGGCTTTTTTTGTGCCTTTTTATTTGGTTTTGCCTTTGTCTTAGCCTTTTCTTCAAGAACTTTCCGTTCCTGGAGCGATTTTTGGTTAAGCTTATGCAGAACCAATAGCTGGTAGGCATTACATACTAACAATGGAAATAGCATGAGATAGAGCCAGCTATGCTCGTTCACTCTAAGTACCGGTACCCATTCAATAACTGTTACGACAACCATGAAAAACAATGCTGGTATGAACGCTTCTTTATTTGTTTGCTTAACCTTCATAAACGCTACGATCAACCCCGCAGCCAGTACGATCACCGCGAGACCTAAATATGAAAGGATACTCTCGCCGCTTTCCGCAAAAGTGGCAAAACGAAGATAGACAAGATCAAACAATACAAAGGCAATCAATAGGACCTGTACTGGATTCCATAGGGATTTGAAAATTCCCAGCCCAAAGCGATGTACTGTCAAATATGCAAAGAAACCCATTTGGCTAAGAATGCTAAATATAAGACCAACACCCATAAGCCATACTAAGATTGAAAGGAATTCAAGAATGTTGAAATCACTCAGCAGCTGCTGGAATTCACTCCAGCGGACAATAAAGCCAACCACAGCAGTTGTTACCGAACCAACGGCTAAAGTGGTGAGAAATAAGTGTACCCAATTACGGCTTGTCACGATTTTTTTCCCCCAAAACAAAATTAAACTTCACTATATGATTGTACCAATGCGGGTTTGAAAAATCTAGGTGTCGTTATTCGTGTATAACAATTTGTCATTTTACTCATCCTAAAATTAGGGCTGTCTATGTGAAAGGGGAATGGAAGATGAAGAAAATCATGAAGATTATACTCCCTGCTTCCTTTTTACTTTTAGCTGCCGGTTGCGCTTCTCCAGCCGAGTCAGCAGGGGGGCAAGTCGATTATGAAGAAACAAAGAAAATGGTTGTCGACATCCTGAAGACTGACGATGGCAAAAAAGCGATTCAGGAAGTCATGGGTGACGACGGCATGAAGGAAAAGCTAATAATGGACCAGCCGGTCGTAATTGATACAGTTGAAAAGACAATGACCTCCGAGAAAGGCATGGAGTTTTGGAAAAAATCCTTCGAGGACCCAAAATTCGCTGAGAGCGTCGCAAAAAGCATGAAGAAAGAAAATGAAAAATTGTTGAAGGACCTGATGAAGGATCCAGAATACAAGGGCATGATGATTGAAGTCATGAAGGATCCTGAACTTGAAAAGGAATTAACTAACGTCCTCAAAAGCAAAGAATACCGGGAGCATCTACAAAAAATCATGACCGAAACCTTTGAAAGCCCACTATTCAAAGCCAAACTTCAGGCATTGATCGTTAAGGCTGCTGAGGAAATGCCAACCCAAAAGTCTGAGGAAGGCGCAGAAGAAGGCAGCGGTGGTTCTGGCGGCGGAGGCGGTGCGGAATCAGGCGGCGGTTCCGGAGGTCAGTAAAGAATGTAGTCGCTTTAACCAGCCCCGACAACCGATTTATCTGAATATAAATATGAATGAGCCTCTCCTGATACAGGAGAGGCTCTCTTATTATTTTTCAAGCATTTGAACGACTTGCTGGGCAATATTCGTATAAATTGCGCCAATCTTATCGTCTTCCTGATAGATGGATGGAGCAAAGTCTTCCTCATTCCATGTCGGCTGGCCTAATGGCAGCTTTCCTAATAGCTGTGTATTGAGCTCGTCCGCCAGCTTTTCGCCGCCGCCTTGTCCAAAGACATATTCTTTTTCCTCAGTCAGCTTGCTTTCAAAGTAGGACATGTTTTCGATGACACCAAGAATTTCATGTTCTGTTCTAAGGGCCATTGCACCTGCACGCGCAGCAACGAATGCAGCCGTTGGGTGAGGGGTGGTGACGATGATCTCTTTACATGACGGCAGCATAGTGTGCACATCCAATGCCACATCCCCTGTTCCTGGAGGCAAGTCCAATAGGAGGTAATCCAATTCTCCCCACTCGACTTCATTGAAGAAGCTGTTCAGCATTTTTCCAAGCATTGGCCCCCGCCAGATGATTGGTGCATTATCTTCTACAAAGAATCCCATAGAGATGACTTTTACTCCATGTCTTTCAACAGGGATGATTCTTTCTCCTCTTACTACCGGGCGCTTCGTGATGCCCATCATGTCCGGAACACTGAAACCATAGATGTCTGCATCCACAAGTCCGACCTTTTTGCCTAAACGCGCAAGAGAGACAGCAAGGTTCACGGATACAGTTGACTTGCCCACTCCGCCTTTTCCGCTTGCGATTGCGATGAATGTTGTTTGGTTATTAGGAGAAAGCAGGCCTTCCTCTTCTTCAGGAGCCGCTGTCTGGAATTTAGAGAGTACTTCTGCAGGAAGTTCAGAGAAGCGCAGGCCTACAGATGCCGCTCCAGCGCCTTTTAAAATATTGACAATTTCAGTCTGCAACTGCAGCTGCTCGGCTGTACCTGTTTTCGCGATAGCTATTTTAACGCTTACATGGTTCTTCTCTTCTTTAATCTTGATTTCTTCGATGGCATTGATCTCTTCGAGTGTTTTATGTAAAAATGGTTCCTTAATGTCTTTTAAGCTTTCTCGCACCTTAGCTTCAGTTAACATATTTACACCTTCCTCTGTAAAAATTTATCTCCAAAGACAGTATACCATAATGATAAAATTCCTAAGTGTTAAACCTATCACACATTTCTGAAAGATATTTTTTCCAATCTATTCTTTCAGGCCTTTGCAAGCAATAAAAATCCCATAAAGAAAAGAAGGATCCATGACCCTTCTTTATTTTTCCCAAAACTTCTGTTCATCTGTAAAATATCGGAGCATGCCCTCGTAAATCGAGGCAGCTACTTCCTCCTGATATGCTTCATCTCTCAGGTTTGCTGCTTCCTGGGGGTTGGATAGAAATCCGATTTCGACTAAAACTCCTGGTTTATTGGTATGCTTCAGCAAATAAATACTATTCGCTGCCTTTGCATCTCGATCTGTATTTTCAAGGTTACGGCGTAATTCGTCCTGGATCAGTTTGGCGGCCCGCTTGTTTTCTTTGTAGTTCGTGGAGTAGAAGGTTTGAGCCCCTTTCCATTTAGACGAAGGTATTGCGTTCAAGTGTATCGTTGCAAAGAAATCGGCTTCCGATTCATTGATCAAATCGAGTCGCCTTTTCAAATCCTGGACCTTCCGCTTGCTATAGCCCTTGAGTCCTTTATCCGCAAGGTCGATATCTGTTTCTCGCGTCATGATGACGAGGGCTCCCTGCTGCTGGAGGTAATCCCGCAGCTTCAATGTAACATTAAGTGCGATATCTTTTTCAAAGGGTTCATCCTCACCTGCTCCAGGATCGACCCCGCCATGCCCTGGATCCAAATAGATGATCTTCCCCGAAAGCGGCAGGTTCCAGGATTCCCAAGAATCATTTTCGGTAAAATCATACTGCAATATAAGGAACAGCACAGCAAGGCCGGCTGCGAATAATCCAATTTTTATTTTCTTCAGCATGTTCTATTCCATCCTCCCCAGCTAGTCCCTGATAATAAACTATATGGGACAGGTCGGCGGTTTAGAACTATCGCTCTTAATGCAGCCTCAGCTTATATTTCTTTTCACCCTTCATGAATCCTTCTCTCCACCAGCTGTCACAATATTGCTCGCATAAGTAATATAGCTCCTCTGAACCAACTCCCTCTTCCCCTTTCCCCCAAAAAAGGAAAAAGTTATACAAGGTGTCTATCAGATGACGCTCTTCTTTTTCGCAGCGAGGTTTAACCGCCTCCAGTGGTTCTCCGAAATATCCAAAACGGCTGAATTTGGCGCCGAGTAAATACGCTTCTATCGCTACATCATAACAAGCCTCTTCTATTCCTGAATTCATGATCAGGTTCGAGGTTAGCCTTGATGAGCCAAAATATTGTTTCACCCTGGCCTGCAGGATGTTGATTGATAATTCACGGAGCATCGCCCGCTCATACTTCACTTGTTTTTGCTTTCTTTTATCTACAAATGTCGTTACGACGTTCAAAGTATTTCACCCCTTAGGAAGTAGTGTTCAACCTGTGGATGGGTGTAATGCAATCAACATGGACGATTCCTTTTCCAGTTTTCTCAGTCGTTTACTGAATAATATCAAGGTAAATCCATTAGGATGAAATACCCAATTATGGTTATTAATTTCTAGCAAATCCCCTACTATCGGTCCTTTTAATTAATAGTCAGAATTGTTAGACTTATTAACACAACTAGAACTCGCTTCAATTTTATCTCTAAGGAGGGAAAGATATGGAGCAAGGTGTTCGCGTTATCCCTTATACCGTGATTGCAGAATCTGAGGAAATCATGGAGGTGCCAAAAGGTGTTGAGCTGATTCAGGCACCCAGGCTTTGGAACGAGACAAAAGGAAAGGGAATGAAAGTTGCTGTATTGGATACAGGCTGTGAAACAACACACACTGATTTAAAAGACCGAATCATTGGCGGCAGGAATTTTACAGATGATGACCGAGGCAATCCTGATCTCTATACCGATTATAATGGTCATGGTACACATGTGGCTGGCACAATTGCCGCACAGGAAAATGAGGCAGGTGTCATCGGTGTTGCACCAGAGGCTGGCCTGCTGATTGTCAAAGTCTTGAACAAAGCCGGTTCAGGAAAATATGAATGGATTATCAATGGAATTTATTATGCTATTGAGCAGGAAGCCGATATTATCTCTATGTCGCTCGGCGGACCAGCTGACGTCCCCGAATTGCATGAGGCGATCCAAGCCGCTGTAAAAAAGAATATCCTTGTCGTCTGTGCCGCTGGCAATGAAGGTGATGGCGATGATTCTACCAATGAATTTGCCTACCCTGGTGCTTATAACGAAGTCATCAGTGTGGGGGCAGTGAACCTTGAACGAGGTTCATCCGATTTTACCAACTCACATAATGAAATAGATGTCGTGGCCCCAGGTGAGCGGATCACTTCAACTTATCTGAACGGAAAATATGCGACCTTGAGCGGTACTTCTATGGCTGCTCCGCACGTATCCGGCGCACTGGCTTTGATCAAGACATATGCCAAAGCCCACTTTGAACGAGAGCTGACAGAACCTGAGTTGTACGCACAGCTGGTCAAGCGGACGGTGCCACTCGGCAATTCGCCAAAGCTCGAAGGCAATGGACTCGTATACCTGACTGTTCCTGAGCACCTGGCAGAAATCTTTGACCAGAGCTTTAAAACGATGGTCATGGATGCGATATGATCCTGTCAGCTAGTGAAGCTTACATTCATAACATTGAGAATAAAGCGTATTATGATGCTGAACTGGACGCGAAAATGCGTGATGAATATTATTGTGACGCTGTTTTCTGCCCAGAAGAGCTGCATTCGCTACTGGTCCGGACCCACTCCTCCCATTTAAGATATTCGCCGCATGACTATGTTTATCCATGGGTGGACTTGCAGGAGAACCTTCAACTGAAGAGCCTGTATTCCGGACAGGACCTTGATCCTGTTGAGGTGATTGAGGAAGATTTGCGAATTTTGGATACTTTGAGGCAAGGAGGCTTTACAGCCACTTCTGACTCTCTTTTTAATACCGAACATGTAGTGCCCCAATCCTGGTTTAATGGTGAGGAGCCAATGCGGGGCGACCTCCACCACTTGTTTGCCTGCGAACCAGCATGCAACAGCATGAGAAGCAATCACCCTTATCACGATTTCTCATCCTATGAACCTGAGCTAGCTGCTTCAGGCATAAGGTCTGGCTGTGGCATGGTGGAAGCAGGGAAATTCGAACCCGAATATGGGAAGGGTATTGTTGCGAGAGCTGTATTTTATTTCGCTTTAAGATATAGGGATGTCATCCGTCTTTATGATCAAATGAATTTCGAGCTTCTGCTGAAATGGCATATCGAACATCCTGTTACGCTATATGAAAAGCATCGGAATGCCGCAATCCAGGAGCTGCAGGGAAACCGAAACCCTTTTATTGATTTCCCGGACAAAGCTAGAGACATGCTCGGCTTATAGGAGAGAACCGCCTGGACTTTGATTGCAGGCGGTTTTATTGCGTGTTTTGGAAGAGAAATGAGATATTGATGCAATGAAGGAGCTCCTTTTACCGTTTTGGCTCCGATTCCGCATTTTCGGGCAATGCAGACGCTCTCCTTTTACCGTTTGAGCTTCAATTCCACATTTTCGGGCAATGCAGACGCTCTCCTTTTACCATTCGGGCTTCGTTTCCGCCTTTTCGGGCAATGCAGACGCTCTCCTTTTACCGTTTAAGCTTCATTCACTCATTTTCAGGCAATGCAGACGCTTTTGTCTACTCTCTTTGCCTCAGGCTAGGCGCCAACTCCATTTCCTCTAATTTACTAACACAAAAAATGTTCATCTTAGGGCAAGCTAATCGAGAATACAGAGAAAGGGATGATTTCTATGTCTATGGAATGGTTTGATCGGGTAGTTGGAGAGCTGCAGGACCATCTTGAGTCTATTTGCGAAAAATATGATCAGGAAGGCCAGATGGCTGTTGAGAGAGGCGCGAAACATCCGCGGATTCAGTTCTTTGTGGACTATGATGATGGCGAGAGAGATTATTTCTATATATTATACTTTGACCCGCATAATGAGGAGTTTTATACGGAAACCATTGATGAAGACCTAGGGCAGCCAGCACGTGTCATTCTTTCAGATACTGATGATATTGTCGATGCGGTTCACCAGGGCTTCCACGATTACATAAACGACGATGAAGACGATCTCGATGTCGTTTATGCAACGGAAGATGACGACACTGTATATTATGAAGATGACGGAATTGATGAAGATGATGAGCTATATGTGGCGGAGCTGATAGATGAGGATGATATCCTCGAGGAAATCGACGTCGAGTGGGAAACCCCCGAGGTTACAGCCTTCCTGATGGAAGATGATGTGGAAGTGACCTATCAGTTTGGACTTGTCCAGGATACAGGTGACGGAGTCCTTCGCCGCATCAACCGGATTTGGACTGAAGATGATGAAATGGTCAAAGACGAAACGAACTTCATTTTTACCAAAGAAGAGGCCCCTACCATCATCGCCATGATTGCCAGCCATATGGATTCCATGCAAGGATACGACGATTAATACAGAAGACGGAGGAATGCACCATTCCCTCCGTCTTTTTGCTTTACGCTGGCACAAAGTCTCTCCTCTTGATAAAAGCCCCTATGGTTAACCCCAGAAATTCAGATGATTTCTCCCTTTTCTCATCCTAAAGTTGTAGAAAAAGTTCAAGCTTTCTCCTGAGGGAAATTTTGTTAATTCCTTTTATGCTTAATACAACAAGCAAATAAGGAGAGATGATTGAAAATGAATAAAAAAGTAGTGATGATAACTGGTGCCTCTAAAGGTTTAGGAAAAGCATTAACAATCGCTTTTGCGAAGAAAGGAGCAAGACTTGCGATCTGCTCAAGGTCTGAAAAAGACCTGGAGAAAGTAAAACGCGAAGCCGAGGGTTTAGGTGCTGAAGTTTTGGCAATACGAGCGGATGTCTCACAGCCAGGAGATGTGGAGCGTTTCGTAGCTTTAACTCAGGAAGTTTATGGGCAAATCGATGTGTTGATTAATAATGCTTCCATATTAGGTCCTGGCCCAATGCCGCTTCTCCTGGATTATCCTCAAGAGGATTTTGCAGAGGTGTTACGAGTGAATGTAGTGTCCGCCTTTCTAGTTAGCCAGAGAGTCATCCCAATCATGCTTGAGCGTAATGAAGGCTCCATCATCAATGTAACGTCTGAGGCTGGCCATGTTGGCTATGCTGGCTGGGGAGCGTATGGGATTTCAAAATTTGCTGTTGAGGGCCTTACACAAACTTGGGCAGATGAGTTAAGTGATACCAATGTTCGTGTAAATATGATAGATCCCGGCGAGATGGACACTGAAATGCACCAATTAGCTGTTCCTGATTGCGATTACCCTTTGGCAAAACCTGAGGATGTCGTGGACATTTTTCTTCACTTAGCATCGGATAAGGCCAAAGGAATTAATGGACAACGCTTTGAAGCTCAATCAGAGGAGGGATTGTGATGGAAACAAGTGCACTGGATTTTTTTCTGCCTGAAAACCTGAATGCGAACCTTCCTCCGGAAAAAAGAGGATTAAGAAGAGATCAAGTTAGGATGATGACACTGAACCGAAAAACGGGCGATATTAAACACGATCGTTTTTTTAATCTCCCCCTTTTCCTTCAGCCTGGAGATTTGATCATTTTAAATAACAGCCGCACCATCCCTGCTTCGTTACAAAGTAGATGGTTAAGAAGCGGTGTTCAAATTTCTAACAGAGTGGAAATACGTTTAGCTAGAAGAATTTTTGATGACACTTGGGAAGCTTTCATCATAGCAAATCCTGTCAGAGTGGGTGATACTCTGCGCTTTTCAGAAAAATTAACGGCTACGGTGATTGCTGAGAAGGAGTCTTCCCCTTTGAAGACGATTAAATTCAATAAAAATGGGAGTGAGTTATTAAATTTAATCTATGTTCTTGGCGCACCGATCCGGTATGAATATATAGAACAGCCATGGGACCTCAATTACTATCAAAATGTATTTGCCACCCACCCTGGTTCTGTGGAAATGCCATCTGCGGGCAGAGCGTTTAGCTGGGAGCTGCTATTCCAATTGAAAAAGAACGGCATTCAAGTTGATTTCATTCAATTGCACACAGGGCTGAGCTATTTGCTTGAGGGTCATATGGATCCCAAAGAAAATCCCGAAGAGTATCACATTTCACCACATACAATGGAAAAAATCCTAAAGGCTCATTCTTCTGGCAACAGAATCATCGCAGTTGGGACGACTGTCGTCCGTGCGCTTGAGAGTGCAGCAAGAAACGGAGAACTCTCAGGTGCTACAAACTTATATATTAACCAGCAATCTTCTCTAAAAATAGTAGACGGAATCATTACTGGTTTGCACGAGCCAAAGGCCAGCCATCTGGATATGCTGACTGCCTTTTTACCAGAACATCAATTGCTGCATGCCTATCACCAGGCAATCCAAGAAGGCTATTTATGGCACGAATTTGGTGATATGAACCTAATCATTTAATAGGAGGTATTTTATGCGCCTGCATCACTATGGCTTGGAAGTCGCCAATCTTGAAGAGTCGATAGAGTTTTACACAGACTTATTATGCCTAGAACTGGAAAGCAGGCATTCTTTTTTGGGCGAAGAGATTGCGTTCCTAGCTTCCAGCCATTTCCGACTGGAACTTGTATGTCACCCACATAGCACAAACTCTGCTCATCTATGTTTTGAAGTATCTGACCTACAGCATGTGATCGACACTCTAGGATCTAATCAAATAGCAGAAGGACCTTATAAACTTGATAATGGCTGGGAAACTGTCTTTTATGAAGGACCCAATCATGAACTGATCGAATTTTTACAGACCTCATAAAGCGCGCACCAGTTTTTAACATCCATTGGTGAAATATGAGCTATAATGACATTAGATACCAGGACAGTGAGGAGATGCTTGAATGACTGAGGAAGCGCAATATGAAGAAATCGGCATCTTGAAGGAAATTGCGGAGCTTTTAAACGAAGGAACAGATACGAAGACCATGCTATCTGATGTCCTGAGAAGGCTTTTGCATATAACAGGTCTTCAAACAGGCTGGATTTTTCTGATTGACGATCACGGAAACCACGAGCTTACAGCAGACTTCGCTCTTCCACCTGCTTTATCTTTAAATCAGAAAGAGAGAATGTGTTACGGTGAGTGCTGGTGTGTGAATAAATACAATAACCAAACCTTAAATAAAGCCTCGAATATCATTGAGTGCAAGCGAATTGAAGATGCACTTGGTGAAGGTGCTGGGGAAACCTGTGGATTGACCCATCATGCTACTGTCCCCCTCCGCGCTGGAAAGGAACGGTTCGGCTTATTGAATGTGGGTTCCCCGAACAAAAAACATTTTCATAAGAATGAGCTTGCCCTGCTCGAAGCGATTGCCTATCAAATTGGTACAGCGTTAAAACGCATCAAGCTCACTCAGCGCGAACAAGAAACAGCTCTTGTTGCTGAAAGAAACCGGCTTGCACGGGACCTGCATGATTCGGTGAACCAGCTATTGTTTTCTCTCAGCCTGACCGCCAGAGCTGGAGAGGAAATGACAGATGATGAAGATGTAAAACAAACATTTAGCTATATGCAGGACTTGACCCAGGAAGCGCTTGGGGAGATGAGATCGCTTATATGGCAGTTGAAACCTCAGGGTCTCGAGAATGGACTCGTCAGCGCACTAAAAAGTTATGGGGAAATGCTTGGTCTGACGATAGAAGCTAAGGTGACGGGAGCGACCAGCATGCCCGGAAAAGTTGAAGAAGCTATATGGCGAATTGGACAAGAAGCAATCGCCAACTGTAAAAAGCATTCCGGTGCCAAAAATGTATTTTTATCACTTCGTGCTTCCGATAATGAGGTCGTTTTAACCATTAAAGATGAGGGCTGCGGCTTTCATTATAATGAAAACCTTTCCATCCCTTCATTAGGTTTAAAGAACATGAAAGCAAGGACAGAAGCACTGAACGGCCTGTTTCGATTGCGAAGCCAATTGGGAAGTGGAACACAAATAAAGATAACCATTCCACTCTAGGGGGAGAATTCAATGAGTATACGCATATTAATCGCAGACGATCATCACGTTGTCCGAAGAGGCCTCGTCTTTTTTCTTAAAACTCAAAAAGACCTTGAAATTATCGGAGAAGCCGAAAATGGCAGAAAAGCGGTTGAAATGGCAAAGGAGCTCAAGCCTGATATTATCTTGATGGACTTGGCTATGCCTGAAATGGATGGAATTGAAGCTACGAAAATGATTAAAGAAAAAGATCCAAGCATCAAAATCATGATCCTCACCAGTTTCTCCGACCAGGACCATGTCATCCCCGCACTAGAAGCAGGTGCCTCCGGATTTCAATTGAAGGATATCCAGCCTGATGAACTCGTAACATCCATCAGAAAAATGGTCAAAGGAGAGAACCAGCTTCATCCGAAAGCCACATCCCATTTACTAGCCAATTTATCACACAGCAGCAATCCGAAAAAAAGCTTACTAGAAGAACTAACGAAAAGAGAACTGGAAGTCTTAAAAGAGATCGCTAAAGGAAAGAGCAATAAAGAAATTGCCGCCTCCTTGTATATAACGGAAAAAACGGTAAAGACCCATGTTTCTAATTTACTGGCAAAACTCGAGCTGGCAGATCGGACGCAGGCTGCCCTTTTTGCCGTGAAAAATAAACTGGTGAATTAAGAAGTATCCTGATCACAGGCTCAGCAATGGATAATACTGTTCCGATGAAATAAAAAAGCTCCCAACCAAATTGGTTGGGAGCTTTTTTGAAGCGCCAAAAATTAACGCTTTGAGAACTGAGGTGCACGACGAGCGCCTTTAAGACCGTATTTCTTACGTTCTTTCATACGAGCGTCACGAGTCAGTAGTCCAGCACGCTTAAGTGTTGGACGGAATTCTGGGTCAGCTTGAAGCAATGCACGAGAGATACCGTGACGGATTGCGCCAGCCTGGCCAGTGTATCCACCGCCATTTACGTTAACGTGGATATCATAGCTTCCTACAGTTTCAGTAGCAACAAGTGGTTGCTTAACTACTTCACGTAGAGCTGCGAATGGGATATAATCTTCAATTTCACGATCGTTGATTGTAATTTTTCCAGTGCCTGGTACTAAACGAACTCGCGCAACGGAGCTCTTACGACGACCGGTACCGATATATTGAACCTGTGCCAAGTTAATTACCTCCTTAATAATTATCCGCGAAGTTCGTAAACTTCAGGTTGTTGTGCTTGATGTGGATGCTCGTTACCAGCATATACATGAAGCTTTTTAAACATTTGGCGTCCAAGAGAGTTCTTTGGAAGCATGCCTTTGATTGCAAGTTCAAGCATCTTTTCAGCGTAGTTTGTACGCATTTCAAGAGCTGTTCTTTGCTTCAATCCACCTGGGTGCATTGTGTGGCGGTAGTAGATTTTGTCAGTCAATTTCTTACCAGTAAGTTCAATCTGAGAAGCGTTGATGATGATTACGTGATCACCAGTGTCAACATGTGGTGTGAAAGTTGGTTTATGTTTACCACGTAGAATAGCTGCAACTTCAGTTGAAAGGCGACCTAGAGTCTTGCCTGCAGCGTCAACTACGTACCATTTACGCTCGATATTGTTGGCATTTGCCATAAACGTTGTACGCATGAGTTTCCCTCCTAAATAGTCAAAAAAAAATCAAGTTCATTTGGTATATTTTCAAACACGATAAAGCTCTTCCGGGGCTGATCGTGGGTTTAAAATACATACATATGATATCTTAACCTGTGGTTGAGAGATTGTCAACACCAGGATTAGTTGTCATATCATTTTTTTAAAATTAATTTTCGAATCTATGGTCTTCGTCTTCATAAAAAACCTTCCAGAGATACAGTCCATGTCCAGGGGCCGTCTTGCCGGCCAGGGTACGGTCCTTCTCATTAAGCAGCTGCGGCATGCTTTCGGCAGGTCTCCTGCCTGTCCCTACCTCCAGCAATGTCCCGACAAGGATCCTTACCATATTGTACAAAAAGCCATCCCCTATAAACCTGAATACAAGCAGGCCGTTCTCTTCGGAAAAATCGATTTCCTGCAATGTCCTCACACGATCTTCTACTTCGGTTTTAGCCGAGCAAAAACTAGTAAAATCATGTTTGCCAGTAAGCAGCCTCGCCGCTTCCCTCATTGCATCGAAATCGAGTTCATACTGGAACTGGTAGGCATAATTCCGCTGGAAGGGATCGCGATGCTTTGATGGCAGCAAAAAATAGCGGTACTCCTTGCCGACTGCGTCAAAGCGCGCATGAAAATCCGGTTTCGCTATATCTACTGAAAGAACAGCAATATCATCAGGCAATAAGGAATTAAGCGCGATTTGCCACCTGGCAGGCTCAATTTCAAGCGTTGCATCGAAGTGGATCACCTGGCCGCGCGCATGCACTCCTGCGTCCGTACGGCCAGATGCACTGACCCTGATGCTTCTCCCCTTATTGAGCTTCTCTAGTGCCCTTTCCAACTCACCCTGGACAGTCCTTTTGCCAGGCTGGACCTGGTAGCCGGAAAAACCGGTGCCATCGTATGAAACTATGCATTTGATTCGCGGCATAATATTACCCTCTTAAAACGATTAATAGGACCGTGACAGCAGCCAGGAACAAAAGCATCATAGTGTCCGGCCCACCCCAGGTCAGCTGGCGGTACTTCGTACGTCCTTCGCCGCCCTTATAGCCTCTTGCCTCCATCGCGACTGCCAGCTCCTCTGCCCGCTTGAATGAACTGATGAACAATGGAATCAGTAATGGAACGATCGCTTTGATACGCTCTTTGATCGGCCCGCTGTTATACTCCACTCCCCTGGCTGTTTGAGCCTTCATGATTTTGTCTGTTTCCTGCATGAGCGTCGGTATGAATCTCAGGGATATTGACATCATCAATGCCAGCTCATGGACGGGGAATTTAAATTTCTTCAACGGATTCAATAATGTCTCCAGTCCGTCCGTAATCTCGATAGGAGTCGTGGTCAAGGTCAATAGTGACGTGATCAGAATCAGCAGCAGGAATCTCAGTGAAATAAAGATACCTTGCCTTAGTCCTTCTTCATATATTTTCAACCATCCCAATTCGAAGATGACATCTCCTTCTTTGGTCATGAAGATATGGAGAAGGAACGTGAAAATCACCAGCAAAAATACTGGCTTAAGCCCGCCGTATAAGAATCTTAGCGGAATCTTTGAAAGTCCTACCATAATAAATGTATAAGCCGCTAAGACCCCATAGGTCACCACATTGTTCGCGATGAAAACAACGATGACGAACAGGAAAACGGTAATCAGCTTGGAACGCGGATCCATCCGATGAAGAATGGAATCTCCCGGTACATAGCGGCCAAAAATCATTTTCTCCATCATTGACGGCCGCCCCCTTCCATAAACTCTGCCACCATTTCGGCGAGTTCATCCTCGGAAAGGCTGATCTTCTTGAATTTTGTCCCAAAGGCTTCTTCGATCATTAATTGCAAGCCAACTACTTCCGGCACATCAAGACCTAATTCAATCAATGCCTTCGGGTTCGAGAAAATCTCGTCAGGCGTCCCTTTTGTAAAAACCTTACCCTGGTGCATGACGACAATATCATCTGCATAGCGGGCAGCATCTTCCATACTGTGAGTAACGAGAACGGTTGATAGATTTCTTTTTTTATGAAGGGAATAAAATAAGTCCATTATTTCTTTACGACCGCGTGGATCCAGGCCAGCGGTAGGCTCGTCCAATACAATGACCTCTGGTTCCATTGCCAGTACGCCAGCAATCGCTACCCGGCGCATTTGCCCGCCCGAAAGATCAAAGGGTGATTTTTCAAGAATTTCTTCAGGCAGTCCGACAAGACTGATCGACGCTCTTGCCCGTGCCTTCGCTTCCTGCTCTGTAACACCAAAATTCATCGGGCCAAACATAATATCCTTTTCGACCGTTTCCTCGAATAACTGATGCTCCGGAAACTGGAAGACAATGCCCACCTTTTCGCGGACACCTTTTAAATTTTTCTCCTTGCGCCCGGCCCTGATTTCCCTGCTGCCAATCCATACAGAGCCTTTAGTCGGCTTCAATAGAGCGTTCAGGTGCTGCAGCACAGTTGACTTGCCAGAACCGGTATGCCCGATCACCGCAAGATACGTTCCTGAAGGTACATCGATGGAGACATCTGAAATCGCGAGTCGCTCGAAAGGAGAATCAGCCTGGTAACGATATTCTACATTTTTGAGTGAGATGTCCATAGTTCCGTCACCAGCTCTTCTTCTGTTAAATATGATTTAGATAATGCAATTCCTTTTTCACGCATGATTTTGCTCATTTTTACAGGGAAAGGAATATCCAGCCCCAGCTTAATCAGCTCATCATCCATTTCAAAAATTTCTTCGGGAGTTCCCTCACGGTATAGCTCCCCTTTATTCATGACGATGATTCTGTCCGCTTTCGCAGCTTCTTCTAGATCATGGGTAATCGAAATGACCGTTAAGTTTTCACGATCTTTCAACTCACGGACTGTTTCGATTACTTCTGCACGTCCCCTGGGATCAAGCATGGATGTAGCTTCATCCAAGATAATGATCGACGGCTGCAGTGCCAGCACACCAGCAATGGCCACCCGCTGTTTTTGGCCGCCAGACAGATGGTGCGGCTCTTGATTTAGAAAGGTTCCCATATTGACTTTATCAAGTGAAGTCTGCACGCGCTCTACCATGATCTCTCTTGGTACGCCGTGATTTTCCAGACCAAAAGCCACATCATCCCGAACCGTTGTTCCAACAAACTGATTATCAGGATTCTGAAAAACCATTCCTACATTCTCTCTTACATCCCATATTGTATCCTCTGACAAAGTGAACCCACATACCTCGATCGAACCTTCCTGCGGAAATTGAAGTCCGTTCAAAAGTTTCGCAAGAGTGGATTTGCCAGAACCATTATGACCGACAATCGCCAGCCACTCACCTTCAGAAATATCAAAGCTGATATTATTCAATGCGGGAGTCTGCTGCCCTTCATAACTGAAAGATACATTTTCTATTTTCACTATCGGGTTGCTCATCTCCGCCCTCCTCTCAACTCTTCTTAACTGTCTCTTCTCTTTATTTCTAATACTATTATATAAAAATTCTTTGGATATAAAAAAAGCCTGCACCTCTCCCCGGGCGGAAGCGATCCGCATAGTGCAGGGTCCTGAATGGACTGGGGAGAAGTACATGAGCTAGACGAGACAGGCAGAACAGCTCCGATTATCGCTAACCGATCCAGGAATGTCCTGAAGTAACCGGCCGATGCGGCCAGTGAACTCTTCTTTCCCAATGGCCTGCGCATCATAACGCTCGTTTATGGCTTGTGCTGCTTTTTTAGTTTTCGTAAGGGAATGACCCTGTATAGCAAAAAAAGGGGATGAAACAAGTTTGTATAAACTGTCCATCGCCCTTGTTTGAGTGTTTAATGGTATTAAACTAACTCGATAATTACCATTGGCGCACCGTCTCCGCGGCGTGGTCCAAGTTTCATAATACGAGTGTATCCACCTTGGCGCTCTGCGTAGCGTGGAGCGATGTCAGCAAATAGTTTTTGAACTGCATCTTGGTTTGTTTCAGCGTTTGCAACTTCGTGGCGAACCCAAGCAGATGCTTGACGGCGAGCGTGAAGGTCTCCGCGCTTTCCAAGAGTAATCATTTTCTCAACAACTGAACGAAGCTCTTTCGCACGTGTTTCAGTAGTTTCAATACGCTCATTGATAATCAAATCAGTTGTTAAGTCACGTAGCATTGCTTTACGCTGGGCACTTGTGCGTCCTAACTTTCTGTATCCCATGAGTGTTTCCCTCCTTTGTTGAAGTCATAAGCCGGCAGTTTTAGTACTGACAGCAAAATGCCTAGTTAATCTGCATTAACTAGTCATCTTTGCGTAAGCCTAAGCCTAGCTCTTCTAGTTTTGCTTTTACTTCTTCTAGTGATTTTCTGCCAAGGTTGCGAACCTTCATCATATCTTCCTCTGTCTTGTGAGCAAGCTCTTGGACAGTGTTGATACCGGCACGCTTTAAGCAGTTATATGAACGAACAGAAAGATCCAGTTCCTCAATTGTCATTTCCAGAACTTTTTCTTTTTGGTCTTCTTCTTTCTCTACCATGATCTCAGCATTTTGAGCTTCGTCAGTCAAGCCGACAAAAATATTCAAATGCTCAGTCAGGATTTTTGAGCCTAGTGCAATAGCTTCCTTAGGACCTGTGCTGCCATCTGTCCATACGTCAAATACCAGCTTGTCATAATTCGTCATTTGCCCTACGCGAGTGTTTTCTACTTGATAAGATACGCGTGAAACCGGTGTGTAGATTGAGTCGATTGGAATGACACCGATCGGCTGATCTTCCCGCTTATTTTGGTCAGCAGGATTGTATCCGCGTCCTCTTCTTGCAGTCAGGCGCATACGCAATGAACCTTTGCTAGAAAGTGTAGCGATATGAAGATCCGGGTTAAGGATTTCGACATCACTATCATGCGTGATTGCAGCTGCAGTTACTGGACCCTCGCCCTGTAAATCGATTTCAAGTGTCTTCTCTTCATCAGAGTAGATTTTCAACGCTAATTTCTTAACGTTCAAAATGATTGATGTTACATCTTCTACGACGCCTTCAATTGTTGAGAACTCATGAAGTACTCCATCGATTTGAATCGATGTGACAGCTGCACCTGGGAGTGAGGATAATAGGATACGACGTAAGGAGTTACCCAAAGTTGTACCATATCCACGCTCAAGCGGTTCTACGACAAACTTGCCGTACTTGGCATCATCGCTGATCTCAACCGTTTCGATTTTTGGTTTTTCTATTTCGATCATCAAATATACCCTCCTTCAAAACGTCGAAACCCCGGCAGGTTCTTTACCTTACCGAAATTCCCCCATGTATACGTTCCCGTTTGTGCACAACAACTGGATTAATGATTTCTGTATACCTAGAAAATATTTGTATCATATCCCATTATAGACAGGACTACAAATTCTATACAGAAAAATTAAACACGGCGACGTTTTGGCGGGCGGCAGCCGTTATGTGGAACTGGAGTTACATCTTTGATTGCTGTAACTTCAAGACCTGCTGCTTGAAGAGCACGGATTGCTGCTTCACGGCCAGCTCCTGGTCCCTTAACAGTAACCTCTAGAGTTTTCAAACCATGTTCCATAGAAGTTTTAGCTGCAGTTTCTGCTGCCATTTGTGCTGCGAATGGAGTGGATTTACGTGAACCCTTGAAACCAAGCGCACCTGCACTAGACCATGATAATGCATTACCATGTACGTCTGTAATTGTTACGATAGTATTGTTGAAAGTTGAACGAATATGCGCAACTCCACTTTCAATATTCTTTTTGACGCGGCGTTTGCGTGTATTAGTTTTACGAGCCATTTAAATGTTACCCTCCTTTACGGATTATTTTTTCTTGTTAGCTACAGTCTTACGTGGACCTTTACGAGTACGTGCGTTGTTCTTCGTGTTTTGACCGCGAACAGGCAAGCCACGACGATGACGCAAGCCACGATATGAACCAATTTCCATTAGACGCTTGATGTTTAATGAAACTTCACGGCGAAGGTCACCTTCAACCTTTAATTTGTCGATGATATCACGGATTTTGTTAAGTTCTTCTTCAGTAAGATCGCGAACGCGAGTGTCTTCAGAAACACCAGCCTCAGCAAGAACTTTCTCAGCAGTTGGTCTGCCGATTCCGAAAATATATGTTAAAGCAATAACTACACGCTTTTCACGTGGAATGTCTACACCAGCAATACGTGCCATCTAGATGCGCACCTCCTTTAAAATTATCCTTGTTTTTGTTTATGTTTAGGGTTTTCACAGATCACCATAACTTTGCCTTTTCTGCGAATAACTTTGCATTTTTCACAGATCGGCTTAACAGATGGTCTCACTTTCATTACTCTAACCTCCTTGATAGTACGGAGTCACGGTTTATTTAAAGCGGTAAGTAATTCTTCCGCGAGTCAAATCATATGGAGAAAGCTCGACTGTTACTTTATCTCCTGGCAGGATTCGAATGAAGTGCATTCTAATTTTACCGGAAACATGAGCCAACACTGTATGACCATTCTCTAATTCTACCTTAAACATTGCATTCGGCAAAGTTTCCAATACTGTGCCTTCAATTTCAATTACATCATCTTTCGCCATAAACTGGTCTCCCTTCCTTGTTCAAATCGTATTAAATCATATACTCCGCGTTGACGGAATGTAGCTTCCTATTTGTGACACGTTCTAAGCAGCAAGCAATTGAGAATATCATTGAGAAATACTCAACCTTATGATTATAACATAAAGCTGGCATCCCGTCCGCATAGAAATCTCATTTCCGCCTATTTAAAGACTAAAAAACAGAACCAGACGGCCAATCACGCTGATCAGGCTTTGGTTAATATCTCAAACCCAGTTTCTGTGATCGCGATCGTATGCTCAAAGTGGGCACACATTTTACCGTCAACCGTTACAACAGTCCAATCATCGGCTAACGTATTCACATAGCGGCTTCCTGCATTCACCATCGGTTCTATGCATAGAACCATACCAGGCTTCAGCCTCGGTCCTCTGTTAGGAGGTCCGTAATGAGGAATTTGCGGGTCCTCATGCAATTCTTGCCCAATTCCATGGCCGACATACTCACGAACAATAGAAAAGCCTTCTGATTCCACATACGTTTGAATCGCATGGGAGATGTTCGAAAGACGTTCCCCTGGCTTGGCTTCTTTCAAGCCTATGAACAAAGACTCTTCTGTCACGTCCAAAAGACGCTGGGCTTCCTCATCAATCTTTCCTACCGGGTAAGTCCAAGCAGAGTCCCCGTGGTATCCGTTGTACTTTGCTCCGATATCAATACTGATGATGTCACCTTCATTAAGAACCCGTTCGCCAGGAATCCCGTGAACTAGTTCGTTATTAACTGATGCACAGATGCTGCCGCGAAAACCATTATAACCTTTAAAAGAAGGAGTTGCACCTTGTTTGCGGATGAAATCCTCGGCAATTGCATCCAGTTCTTTAGTTGTAATGCCAGGAGCAATATGCTTTTTCAACTCCTGGTGAGTCATCGCTACAATGCGACCTGCTTCTCGCATAATTTCTATTTCACGAGGGGTTTTACAAACAATCATTAATTCAAGCCCCCGAGCAATTCTTCGATATCAGCGAATACGACATTAATGTCTTGCTGACCGTTGATATTGCGTAAGTAGCCTTTATCTTCAAAGAAGTTCAACAGAGGCTTTGTTTGCTGGATATTTACATCCAGACGGTTTTGAACGGTTTCGGCGTTGTCATCAGCGCGCTGGTACAGCTCGCCTCCACAACGGTCACAAACCCCTTCCTTTGCAGGTGGGTTGAACACGAGGTGGTAAGTAGCGCCGCAATTCTTACAAATCCTGCGTCCTGTCAAACGTTCCATAAGGATGCTTTGATCAACATCGATGTTGATGACATAATCAATTTTTTTGCCAAGATCAGCAAGCATAGTATCCAGAGCTTCAGCCTGGGCAACTGTGCGCGGGAATCCGTCCAACAGGAATCCTTTTTCACAGTCAGCTTTGCTTAAACGCTCACGGACAATCCCGATGGTTACTTCATCAGGAACTAGCTCTCCTTTGTCCATAAATGATTTTGCCTGTAATCCAAGTTCCGTTCCATCTTTGATAGCAGCACGGAACATATCTCCTGTTGAGATATGAGGGATGTTGTATTTACCAACAATTTTATCGGCTTGCGTGCCCTTACCGGCACCCGGAAGCCCCATCAGAACCAAATTCACAAGATTTCCCCCCTCAGTCTCTATTAAAGATTCAAGGGACACATGTCCCCTAAATCTTATTTTATAAAGCCTTTATAATGGCGTTTTACAAGCTGAGCTTCAAGCTGCTTCATCGTTTCAAGCGCAACGCCAACCACGATCAGCAAGCTTGTTCCGCCAATCTGTACGGATTGAGGCAGACCAGCAAATTGAATGAAAAATACTGGCAGCACAGAGATAACTGAAAGGAAGATAGCGCCGACGAATGTCAGGCGGTAAAGGACCCTGGTCAGGTATTCCTGTGTGTTTTTGCCCGGACGGATGCCTGGGACATATCCACCTTGCTTCTTCAAGTTCTCGGCCACTTGTTCAGGATTCACCTGGATGAACGCATAGAAATACGTGAACGCGATGATCAATGCCACATAAACGATCATACCGATCGGCTGTGTATAGTCAAACGTCTTCTGGATCCAGAGAGTCACATCATTCGTACCGAAGAACTGTGCGATTGTCGGAGGTGTAACGATAAACGAAATTGCGAAGATAACCGGGATGACACCAGCAGCATTCACTTTCAATGGAAGGTGAGTGTTCTGGCCGCCAACCGCGTTATTTCCAGCGCTCATGCGTTTAGCGTACTGAATCGGTATCTTACGAGTTGCCTGCTGGATGAAGATAACCCCAACCACGATCGCGATAACAGCCAATAGGATCAGCAGCATAGTCACGATACGAAGGAACAAAGCGTCTCCTGCATCAGAGAACTGTTGTGCATAAATCTGGTTGACCATTGTCGGGATACCAGCAACGATACCTGCAAAGATAATGATTGAAATACCGTTCCCTACTCCTTTTGCAGTAATCTGCTCACCTAACCACATCAGGAATGCAGTTCCGGCAGTCAAGACAACAGCAATCAGTAAGTAAGTTGCAATACCGGCATTCTGGATCAGTAATCCTCCTGCCATATTGTTAAAGCCATAAGACATACCTAGTGCCTGGATAAAACCAAGAACGATCGTGAAATAGCGGGTAAACTGAGCTAATTTACGGCGTCCGACTTCTCCTTGTTTGGACCATTCAGTAAACTTTGGCACAACATCCATCTGCAAGAGCTGGATGATGATTGAAGCAGTGATGTACGGCATGATTCCCATCGCGAAGATGGAGAAGTTCTGCAGCGCACCGCCGCCGAAGGTATTCAGCACTCCGAAGACACTCATGTCATCTTGTGCTTTTAAAATATCTGCATTTACGTTCGGTACAGGAATAAATGTGCCGAGACGAAATACAATCAACATTAAAAGGGTGAAGAGAATTTTATTTCTAATTTCACCCACGCGCATAAAATTGGAGATTGTCTGGAACATTAAATCACCTCAGTTTGACCGCCGGCAGCTTTGATCGCTTCTTCGGCTGCAGAGGAGAACTTATGAGCTTTAACAGATAATTTCTTCTCAAGGCTTCCCTTAGCAAGGATCTTAACTCCTGCTAGTTCTTTCCTGACAAGACCTGTTTCGATTAAAAGTTCTGGAGTCACTTCAGTTCCATCTTCGAATACGTTTAGAGCATCAAGGTTAACGACTGCGTACTCTTTGCGGTTGATGTTTGTGAAACCGCGTTTCGGCAAGCGTCGGAATAAAGGAGTTTGACCACCTTCAAAACCAGGGCGTACACCGCCGCCAGAACGAGCGTTTTGACCTTTATGACCTTTACCAGCAGTTTTACCTTGGCCAGAACCGATACCACGTCCAAGACGTTTGCGTTCTTTACGGGAACCTTCTGCAGGCTTTAATTCATGAAGTTTCATGTTGGCACCTCCTTATTTTAAAAAGGATAAATTATTTTTCGTTTACAGTAACAAGGTGAGAAACTTTGTTGATCATGCCGCGGATTGCAGCATTATCTTGTTGCTCAACTGTTTGGTTCATTTTACGTAAGCCAAGAGCCTTAACTGTTTCGCGCTGATCTTGCGGACGGCCGATCAGGCTGCGAGTGAGGGTAATTTCTAATTTGTTAGCCATTTGATTTCCCTCCTTATCCTAACAGTTCTTCCACAGATTTACCGCGTAGTTTTGCTACGTCTTCTGCACGCTTAAGTTGAGATAGACCTTCAAGAGTTGCACGAACCATGTTGATTGGAGTGTTAGTTCCAAGTGACTTAGACAGGATGTCAGCAACACCTGCTAATTCTAGTACCGCACGAACTGGTCCGCCAGCGATAACTCCAGTACCTTCAGAAGCAGGCTTCAGAAGGATCTCACCAGCACCAAAGTGTCCGATAACCTGGTGTGGAATTGTAGTACCAACCATAGGTACCTGGATTAGGTTCTTCTTCGCATCTTCGATAGCTTTGCGAATCGCTTCAGGTACTTCTTGTGCTTTACCAGTACCGAAACCGACATGACCGTTTTTATCTCCTACTACTACTAGAGCAGAAAAACGGAAACGGCGTCCACCTTTAACAACTTTCGCTACTCGGTTAACCGTAACTACGCGTTCTTCAAGTTCAAGTTTGTTTGGATCAATACGACGCATCTTTTTGTGTCCCTCCTTTTTCTATTAAAATTCTAAGCCGTTTTCGCGGGCAGCATCAGCAAGCGCCTGGATGCGGCCATGATAGAGGTATCCGCCACGGTCAAATACTACTGACTTATAACCTTTTTCCACAGCACGCTTAGCGATTAATTCACCGATTTGCTTTGCTGCTTCCAGGTTATTGCTTTCAACGTTCACTTCTTTATCTAAAGTAGAAGCACTCGCTAGAGTTACTCCATTTACATCGTCGATTAATTGAGCATAAATGTGCTTGTTTGAACGGAACACATTTAGACGAGGACGAGCTTCAGTTCCGCTAAGTTTCGCACGGACACGAGCGTGTCTCTTACGGCGAGTAGCGTTTTTATCAGCCTTCGTAATCATTTACATCACTCCTTTCGTTAACCTATGCGGCATTACTTACCTGTTTTACCTTCTTTGCGGCGTACATATTCGCCTTCATAACGAATACCTTTGCCTTTGTAAGGCTCTGGTGGACGTACGTCACGGATGTTAGCAGCCAATGCGCCAACACGCTCTTTGTCAGTTCCCTTTACAATCACCTTAGTGTTTGATGGAACTTCGATCTCAAGGCCTTTTTCTGCCTCGATTTCAACTGGATGAGAGTATCCTACGTTAAGTACAAGCTTGTTACCTTGCTTAGCAGCACGGTAACCGACACCTATTAGTTCAAGGCCTCTTTCGAATCCTTTAGATACACCCTCAACCATGTTAGCAAGGACCGCACGAGTCGTTCCGTGCAATGCACGATGTTCCTTGTTATCAGTTGGGCGAGAAATGTTGATTACGTTCTCTTCGATCTTGATTTCGATGTCAGAGTGAAAAGTACGAGACAATTCACCTTTTGGTCCTTTTACTGTTACGTGGTTGTTATCAAGAGTAACAGTAACACCAGCTGGGATTTCAATTGGTTTTTTACCTACGCGTGACATTTGTTGCACCTCCATTCATTCAGAAAAATCTATTACCAAACGTATGCTAGAACTTCTCCGCCCACTTGCTTAGCGCGAGCTTCTTTGTCAGTTAAAACGCCGTTTGAAGTTGAAACTAGAGCAATACCTAAACCGTTAAGTACGCGAGGTACTTCAGTTGATTTTGCATAAACGCGAAGACCTGGCTTACTGATTCTCTTAAGACCAGTGATTACACGCTCATTGTTTGCACCGTACTTCAAGAAGATACGGATGATACCTTGCTTATTGTCTTCGATATATTCAACGTCACGCACGAAACCTTCACGCTTAAGGATCTCAGCGATTTCTTTTTTAATGTTAGAAGCAGGTACTTCTAATTTTTCGTGACGAACCATATTCGCGTTACGAATACGAGTTAGCAAATCTGCAATCGGATCTGTCATGACCATTTAATTTACCTCCTTCCAGAGCTTTCAGTTTTACCAGCTAGCTTTTTTCACACCAGGAATTTGTCCTTTGTATGCTAATTCACGGAAACAAATACGGCAAAGCTTAAATTTGCGGTATACAGAGTGCGGACGGCCGCAGCGCTCACAGCGAGTGTACTCTTGTACTTTGTATTTAGGCGTGCGTTTTTGTTTCGCAATCATTGATTTCTTAGCCACGTTTTCGCCTCCCTCTTATTAGAGATTACTTTTGAAATGGCATTCCGAATTGTGTTAATAGTTCACGAGCTTCTTCATCAGTGTTAGCAGTCGTTACAATAACAATGTCCATGCCACGTACTTTGTTTACTTTATCGTAATCAATTTCAGGGAAGATTAACTGTTCTTTAACACCAAGTGTGTAGTTACCGCGTCCGTCGAAAGACTTCTTGGAAATACCGCGGAAGTCACGTACACGTGGTAAAGATACTGAAATTAACTTGTCGATGAATTCGTACATGCGCTCACCGCGAAGAGTTACTTTCGCACCGATTGGCATACCTTCACGAAGGCGGAAACCAGCGATTGATTTCTTAGCACGAGTCACAACTGGCTTTTGACCAGAGATCGTTGCTAATTCCTCAACTGCAACATCAAGAGCTTTAGCGTTGGCAACAGCGTCACCTACACCCATGTTGATTACGATCTTTTCAAGTTTAGGAACTTCCATGATTGACTTATAGTTAAACTTGCTCATAAGAGCAGGAGTAATTTCATTGTTGAACTTTTCTTTTAGGCGGTTCATCGATTGTACCTCCCTTCTTCAATAGACTATTTATCTAGAACTTCACCGGATTTTTTAGCAACGCGTACCTTCTTGCCGTTCTCGACAGTGTAACCAACTCGGGTTGGTTTGCCAGACTTCGGATCTACAGGCATTACGTTTGATACATGGATAGGTGCTTCCTGGTTCAAGATTCCACCTTGTGGATTTACTTGAGAAGGCTTAGCGTGTTTTTTCACGATATTGATTCCTTCTACAAGAACACGGCTTTGCTTTGGATAAGCTTCAAGGATGATCCCTGTTTTGCCTTTGTCCTTACCAGAGATGACCATTACTTTGTCACCTTTTTTTACATGCATCTGTGTGCACCTCCTTAAAGGCATTTGAAATAGATTATAGTACTTCTGGAGCTAATGAAACGATTTTCATGAAGTTGTTGTCACGAAGTTCACGTGCAACTGGTCCGAAGATACGAGTACCACGAGGACTCTTATCGTCACGGATGATTACACAAGCATTCTCGTCAAACTTGATATATGAACCGTCAGTACGGCGCATACCAGTTTTTGTACGAACGATAACTGCTCTGACAACGTCACCTTTTTTAACAACGCCACCTGGTGTTGCCTGTTTCACTGTGCAGACGATGACATCTCCAATATTAGCAGTCTTACGGCCAGAACCGCCAAGAACCTTAATAGTTAGAACCTCACGAGCACCTGAATTGTCAGCAACTTTTAAACGTGTTTCCTGTTGGATCATGCGAGTAACCTCCCTTCGGAATAAACCTTAATCCGAACAATTAGATAATAACAGCTTTTTCCACCACTTCAACAAGGCGGAAACGTTTTGTGGCAGATAGCGGACGAGTTTCCATGATACGTACTACGTCGCCGATTTTTGCCTCGTTTTGCTCATCATGAGCCTTGAATTTCTTAGAGTATTTTACACGCTTGCCGTATAAAGGATGCTTTTTATAAGTTTCAACAAGAACAGTAACAGTTTTGTCCATCTTGTCAGATACTACGCGTCCAGTATAAACTTTGCGTTGGTTGCGTTCACTCATTGTGAGAACCTCCTCTCAATTATCTGTTAACGCCGATCTCTCGTTCACGAATTACAGTTTTCATGCGAGCAATCGCTTTGCGTACTTCACGAATGCGAGCTGTGTTTTCAAGTTGTCCAGTCGCTAATTGAAAGCGCAGGTTGAATAGCTCTTCTTTTAATGATTTAACTTTTTGTTCAATTTCAGCAGTGGTAAGGTCACGAATGTCATTAGCTTTCATTAGATTCACCACCAATTTCTTCTCGTTTAACAAACTTGCACTTTACAGGAAGCTTGTGTGATGCAAGGCGTAATGCTTCGCGTGCGATCTCTTCAGAAACGCCAGCAACTTCGAACATTACTTTGCCTGGTTTAACAACTGCTACCCAACCTTCAGGAGCACCTTTACCAGAACCCATTCGGACTTCTAGAGGCTTTGCAGTATATGGCTTGTGAGGGAAAATCTTGATCCAGACTTTACCGCCACGTTTCATGTAACGAGTCATTGCAATACGGGCAGATTCGATTTGACGGTTTGTGATCCAAGAAGCTTCAAGAGCTTGCAAACCGAATTCACCGAAGTTTACTTCAGTACCGCCTTTAGCTTGACCGCGCATCTTGCCACGGTGTTGACGGCGATATTTAACGCGTTTAGGCAATAACATATTATTTGCCTCCTTCCTCAGTTTTCTTCTTCGTAGGAAGGACCTCTCCACGATAAATCCATACTTTAACGCCTAGCTTACCGTAAGTTGTATCTGCTTCTGCAGTAGCATAATCGATATCGGCACGAAGAGTATGAAGTGGAACTGTTCCTTCGCTGTATTGTTCTGAACGAGCGATGTCTGCACCGCCAAGACGGCCGGATACCATTGTCTTGATACCTTTAGCGCCAGCACGCATTGCACGTTGGATAACTTGCTTTTGTGCGCGACGGAAAGATACACGGTTTTCCAATTGGCGTGCGATGTTTTCAGCAACCAATTTCGCATCGATATCAGCTTTTTTGATTTCAAGAATGTTTATATGAACACGTTTGCCTGTAAGTTCATTTAGCGCTTTACGAAGTGCTTCAACTTCAGTACCGCCCTTACCGATAACCATTCCTGGCTTCGCTGTGTGGACAGTTACATTCAAGCGGTTTGCAGCACGCTCGATTTCTACTTTAGAAAGAGATGCATCGCGTAAACGCTTTGTGATGTACTCACGAACCTTAAGGTCTTCGTGTAAAAGATCAGCGTAGTCTTTGCCTGCGTACCATTTTGATTCCCAATCACGGATGATTCCGACACGCAAACCGACTGGATTTACTTTTTGACCCACTGATTATCCCTCCTTCTTTTCTGATAAAACGATTGTAATATGGCTAGTACGTTTGTTAATTGCACTTGCACGGCCCATAGCACGTGGACGGAAACGTTTCAACGTTGGTCCTTCGTTAGCGTAAGCTTCGGATACGACAAGGTTATTAACATCCATCTCATAGTTGTGCTCTGCGTTCGCTAATGCAGATTTCAACACTTTTTCTACGATTGGAGAAGCTGCCTTTGGGGTAAGGTTTAAGATAGCAACTGCTTCACCAACTTGCTTTCCTCGAATTAAATCTAGAACTAAGCGAGCTTTACGAGGAGCAATACGAACTGTTCTTGCAACAGCTTTAGCTTGCATTTGGATGCCCTCCTCTCATTAACGTCTTGTTTTCTTATCGTCATTACCATGTCCTTTGTAAGTACGAGTTGGAGCGAATTCTCCAAGCTTGTGGCCTACCATGTCTTCAGTGACATAAACAGGTACATGTTTGCGACCATCGTAGACAGCAATCGTGTGTCCGATGAATTGTGGGAAGATCGTTGAACGGCGAGACCAAGTCTTAACAACTTTCTTCGCTTCAGTTTCATTTAACTTTTCGATCTTTGTGATTAAGTGCTCATCAACAAAAGGTCCTTTTTTTAAGCTGCGACCCATGATTGAACCTCCCTTCGTGATTGCCCTACGGTTCCCGCGAACCGTAGATCAATCCCGTTATTTTTTACGACGACGTACAATAAACTTGTCGGATTTGTTCTTCTTCTTACGAGTCTTCGCACCAAGAGTTGGTTTGCCCCATGGTGACATTGGAGACTTACGTCCGATTGGTGAACGTCCTTCACCACCACCGTGTGGGTGATCGTTAGGGTTCATTACAGATCCACGAACTGTTGGGCGCTTGCCTAACCAGCGTGAACGACCTGCTTTACCGATGTTGATCAATTCGTGCTGTTCGTTGCCGACTTGACCTACAGTTGCACGGCACTCAGCTAGGATCATACGTACTTCGCCTGAATTCAAACGAATCAATACATATTTGCCTTCTTTACCAAGAACCTGTGCTGAAGTTCCAGCAGAACGAACCAATTGTCCGCCTTTGCCAGGCTTCAATTCGATGTTGTGTACAACAGTACCAACTGGGATGTTAGCTAGTGGAAGAGCGTTACCTACTTTGATGTCAGCTGTTGGGCCAGACATAACTTCCATACCTACTACTAGGTTCTTAGGAGCTAGGATATATCTCTTTTCACCATCTACATAATTAATTAACGCAATGTTTGCTGAACGGTTTGGATCATACTCAATTGTGGCAACGCGTCCTGGAATGCCATCTTTTGTACGTTTAAAATCGATGATTCTGTACTGACGCTTATGGCCGCCACCTTGATGACGAACAGTTAACTTACCCTGGTTGTTACGACCGCCTTTTCTGTGCAACGGAGCAAGCAAGGATTTTTCCGGCTTGTCAGTTGTAATTTCAGCAAAATCAGATGCTGTCATATTACGACGACCGTTGGAGGTAGGTTTGTACTTTTTAATCGCCATTTCGTTTCCCTCCTCTTCTTATTGGATTATTATACTTCGAAGAATTCGATTTCTTTGCTGTCTTGAGTAAGTTTAACGATTGCCTTACGACGCTTGTTTGTATAACCGCCGAACTTGCCCATACGCTTGAACTTACCTTTGTAGTTCATGATGTTAACTTTTTCAACGTCAACGCCGAAAATAGTTTCAATAGCATCTTTAACTTGAGTCTTGTTAGCTCTAGTATCAACTTCGAAAGTGTATTTCTTCTCAGCCATTAGGTCAGAAGAACGTTCTGTAATAACGGGGCGCTTAATGATATCGCGTGCATCCATTATGCAAGCACCTCCTCTACTTTTTCAACAGCTGCTTTTGTCATGATCAGCTTATCATGATTTAAAACATCTAGTACGTTGATTCCTTCAGCAGTAACAACAGTTACTCCAGGAATGTTACGTGCAGAAAGAGCGACGTTCTCTTCAAGACCTGCTGTTACGATCAATGCTTTCGTGTTAACAGAAAGACCATTCAGTACACTCTTGAATTCCTTTGTCTTTGGAGCTTCGAAAGCTAGGCTCTCAAGAACAAGGATGTTCTCAGCTTGCACTTTTGATGATAAAGCAGATTTGATTGCCAAACGACGTACTTTCTTAGGCAATTTATAGCTGTAGCTGCGTGGAACTGGTCCAAATACAGTACCGCCTCCGCGCCATTGTGGAGATCTGATAGATCCCTGACGTGCACGGCCAGTACCTTTTTGACGCCATGGTTTGCGTCCGCCGCCCGCTACTTCAGAACGAATTTTAGTTTTATGAGTTCCCTGACGTAATGAAGCTCTCTGCATTACTACTGCTTCGAACATTACGTGGTTGTTAGGCTCAATACCAAATACTGAATCATTAAGTTCGATTTCTCCAACTTGTGAACCAGCTTGGTTGAATAATGCTACTTTAGGCATTCTTGTTTCCTCCTTTCCTGTAAAAATTACTTAGCTTTTACAGCACCTTTGATTTTTAGAAGGGCTTTTCTAGCACCAGGAACGTTTCCTTTGATTAGAAGAAGGTTACGTTCTGCGTCAACTTTAACGATTTGCAGGTTTTGAACAGTGATCTGCTCTCCGCCCATGCGTCCAGGTAGAAGTTTACCTTTGAATACGCGGTTTGGAGCAACAGGACCCATTGAACCAGGGCGGCGGTGGTAACGAGAACCGTGAGCCATTGGTCCGCGAGATTGTCCGTGACGCTTGATAGCACCTTGGAAACCTTTACCCTTTGAGATTCCTGTAACATCTACGATATCGCCTTCTGCGAAAATATCAACTTTGACTTCCTGACCAACTTCATATCCTGCTACATCGACTCCGTTGAATTCTTTTACGAAGCGCTTAGGAGCAGTGTTTGCTTTTGAAACGTGGCCTTTTTCTGGTTTGTTGGAAAGCTTTTCGCGCTTGTCTTCAAAGCCAAGCTGGATTGCTTCGTAGCCATCTGTCTCAGCAGATTTAACTTGAAGCACTACGTTTGGAGAAGCTTCTACCACAGTAACCGGGATAAGGTCGCCGTTTTCAGCAAATACTTGAGTCATACCGATCTTTCTTCCTAAGATTCCTTTGGTCATTTCAGTCACACCTCCTGTGAATTATAATGATTTATTTATTAAAGTTTGATTTCGATATCTACACCTGATGGCAGGTCTAAACGCATTAGTGAGTCGACCGTTTGCGGAGTCGGATTGATGATGTCAATCAGACGCTTATGCGTACGCATTTCGAACTGCTCACGAGAATCCTTGTACTTATGCACCGCACGAAGAATTGTGTAAATTGACTTTTCTGTAGGTAGTGGGATTGGACCAGACACCGCCGCACCAGAACGTTTCGCAGTTTCAACAATTTTTTCTGCAGACTGATCAAGAATCCTGTGATCATAAGCTTTCAAACGGATACGAATTTTTTGTTTTGCCATTACTTTCCCTCCTTTTCGCCTATTTTAGAATAGACATTCTCCGCGAAAATTTCCCACACACTCGCCATGGCAAAGCGGCCGGGTGTGTCAGCAACCTTTCGCATCATCGCAGTCAAAGACCAACATTGTCTATTATACATAAAACATAACCCAAATGCAAGAAGTATTCCGCTTTTTAATTATGTTCAACACACTTTTACTATTATAGCGGGCGCATTGGTATTTTACAAGTGGGGAAAGAGATTTCTAACTATTTGGACGTGGAGAAAATAATTCCTTTTGTTTGATTGGAGGATACATATATATATAGAAGAAACTAGAATGAGGGTGCTCCGTATTGATAAACCACATTGAGAAATCGTGTTTATAAAGAGGAGATTTTTTGTAACGTGAAGCGATATTACCTTTGCATCTATTACCAATAACCGATTACCTTAAATGCAACCTTAATCATCAGCGAACATATTTTACTGATGCTCCCTTATTCTGTGACTGTAATTCTTTTTCTCTCATATTTCAGGCGGTGATTTTGACTTTCTGCGACTGTAATTGCTTCTCCTCTCGCTTTTAGGGCGGAGAATCAATCTTTCTGCGACCGTAATTGGTTTCTCCTCTCAGTTTCGGGAGGAGATTCTGACTTTCTGCGACCGTAATTTCTTCTCCTCTCAAATTTCGGGCGGAGATTCAACCTTTCTGCGACCGTAGTTTCTTCTCCTCTCACATTTCGGGCGGAGAATCACTCTTTCTGCGATCGTAATTTCTTCTCCTCTCACATTTCGGGCGGAGAAATAATCTTTCTGCGACCGTAATTTCTTCTCCTCTCCGTTTTGGGGCGGTGATTCTGACTTTCTGCGACCGTAATTTCTTCTCCTCTCACATTTCGGGCGGAGAATCAATCTTTCTGCGACCGTAATTGGTTTCTCCTCTCAGTTTCGGGCGGAGATTCTGACTTTCTGCGACCGTAGTTTCTTCTCCTCTCACATTTCGGGCGGAGAATCACTCTTTCTGCGACCGTAATTTCTTCTCCTCTCACATTTCGGGCGGAGAAATAATCTTTCTACGACCGTAATTTCTTCTCCTTCACATTTGGGGCGGAGACTATCTTTTCATTAACCCATTCAACTCGCACTTCCGAATATTAGATATATACCATTTGGTTTCATTAAAGGATGCGATCTCTACAAAATAAAAGCAGCTGGATCGTCATCCAGCTGCTTTCAGTGTTTTTATTAAAAATTACTCTTGGATTGAAGCTACAACGCCAGCGCCTACAGTACGGCCGCCTTCACGAATTGAGAACTTAGTTCCTTCTTCGATAGCGATTGGAGCGATCAGTTCAACAGTCATTTCGATGTTGTCGCCAGGCATAACCATTTCTACGCCTTCAGGAAGGTTACAAATACCAGTTACATCAGTTGTACGGAAGTAGAACTGTGGACGGTAGTTTGTGAAGAATGGAGTGTGACGTCCACCTTCTTCTTTTGAAAGAACGTATACTTCAGCAGTGAACTTTGTGTGTGGCTTAACAGAACCTGGCTTAGCAAGTACTTGACCACGTTGGATATCTTCACGAGCTACCCCACGAAGAAGTGCACCGATGTTGTCTCCAGCTTCAGCATAGTCAAGAAGCTTACGGAACATTTCAACACCTGTTACAGTAGTTGATTTTGGCTCTTCAGTAAGACCGATGATTTCGATTACGTCACCGACTTTAACTTGTCCACGCTCAACACGGCCAGTAGCAACTGTTCCACGGCCAGTGATTGAGAATACGTCCTCAACAGGCATCATGAATGGCTTGTCAGTGTCACGTGTTGGTGTTGGGATGTACTCATCAACTGCAGCCATAAGCTCGTTGATTTTTTCTTCCCATTCTGGAGCTCCTTCAAGAGCTCTTAGAGCAGAACCTTTGATAACTGGGATGTCATCGCCAGGGAAGTCATATTCAGAAAGAAGGTCACGTACTTCCATTTCTACTAATTCAAGAAGTTCTTCGTCGTCAACCATGTCACACTTGTTCATGAATACAACAAGGTAAGGTACGCCTACCTGACGAGAAAGAAGGATGTGCTCACGAGTTTGTGGCATTGGGCCGTCAGCAGCAGATACTACAAGGATACCGCCGTCCATTTGTGCAGCACCAGTGATCATGTTCTTAACATAGTCAGCGTGTCCTGGGCAGTCAACGTGTGCATAGTGACGAGTTGCAGTTTCGTACTCAACGTGTGCAGTTGAGATTGTGATTCCGCGCTCGCGCTCTTCTGGAGCAGCGTCGATTTGGTCATATCCGCGTGCTTCTCCGCCACCTACTTTAGAAAGAACAGTAGTGATAGCAGCTGTTAGAGTAGTTTTACCATGGTCAACGTGACCAATTGTACCGATGTTAACGTGTGGCTTAGAACGATCGAATTTAGCTTTTCCCATTAGAAAAATCCTCCTTTAATATATGAAAATTAAGTATATTTTAATGTGCTGTGAAATAGGGAACCTATTCCACAGCGTTATGCTTACATTAGTAGTTATACTTGATTAAAAGGTGAAAATCAATTATTCACCTTTATTTTTTTTGATGATTTCTTCAGAAACAGATTTAGGAACTTCTTCGTAATGGTCGAAGTGCATTGAGAATACACCGCGTCCTTGTGTGCTTGAACGAAGAGCAGTTGCATAACCGAACATTTCTGAAAGTGGAACCATCGCACGAACTACTTGTGCGTTACCACGAGCATCCATACCTTCGACGCGTCCGCGACGAGCAGTGATCATACCCATGATGTCTCCAAGATATTCTTCAGGGATAACAACCTCAACCCTCATGACTGGCTCAAGGATGACTGGCTTACACTTGGAAGCAGCATTCTTAAGTGCCATTGAAGCAGCGATTTTAAACGCCATTTCAGAGGAGTCAACATCGTGGTAAGAACCATCGAATAGTCTTGCTTTGATGTCAACTAGTGGATATCCTGCAAGAACACCACGGTCAAGAGCGTCTTCAAGACCAGCTTGTACCGCTGGGATGTATTCACGTGGAACTACACCACCGACGATGCCATTCTCGAACTCGAAACCTTTTCCTTCTTCGTTTGGAGAGAACTCGATCCAAACGTGTCCGAATTGACCACGTCCACCGGACTGACGTGCGAATTTACCTTCAACAGAAGCTGATTCACGGAAAGTTTCACGGTATGCAACCTGAGGTGCACCAACGTTTGCTTCCACTTTAAATTCACGACGCATACGGTCAACGATGATATCAAGGTGAAGCTCACCCATTCCTGCGATGATAACCTGTCCAGTTTCCTGGTCAGTATGCGCACGGAAAGTTGGATCTTCTTCTTGAAGTTTTTGCAATGCAGTAGTCATCTTGTCCTGGTCAGCTTTTGACTTAGGTTCAACTGACAACTGGATTACTGGTTCAGGGAACTGCATGGATTCAAGAATAACAAGATTCTTTTCGTCACATAGAGTGTCACCTGTAGTAGTATCTTTCAAACCTACAGCTGCAGCGATATCACCCGCGTAAACCTTAGAGATTTCCTGACGGCTGTTAGCGTGCATCTGAAGGATACGTCCGATACGCTCACGCTTTCCTTTAGTTGAGTTCTGGACATATGAACCAGACTCAAGAGTACCAGAGTAAACGCGGAAGAATGTTAATTTACCAACATAAGGGTCAGTCATTACTTTGAAAGCAAGAGCAGAGAATGGCTCGTTGTCGTCAGAGTGACGCTCAACTTCTTCATCTGAATCTGGAAGAGTACCTTTAATCGCAGGTACATCCAGTGGAGATGGAAGGTAGTCGATAACAGCGTCAAGCATTAGCTGAACACCTTTGTTTTTGAATGCTGAACCACAGATAACCGGGTAGAATTCAACATTTGTAGTACCTTTACGGATTGCAGCTTTGATCTCTTCGACTGTCAGCTCTTCTCCGCCAAGGTATTTTTCCATTAATTCTTCGTCAAGCTCAGCTACCGCTTCAACTAGCTTTTCACGGTATTCTTCAGCTTTAGCCATATATTCTTCAGGAATTTCCCCAACAGTGATTTCTGTTCCAAGGTCATTACCGTAGAAGATAGCTTTCATTTCAACTAAGTCGATGATTGCTTCGAACTCATCCTCAGCACCGATCGGAAGTTGGATCGGGTGAGCGTTCGCTTGAAGACGATCATGAATAGTTGATACTGAGTAAAGGAAGTCCGCGCCTAGCTTATCCATTTTGTTAACGAATACTACACGTGGAACTCCGTAAGTAGTAGCCTGGCGCCAAACTGTTTCAGTTTGAGGCTCAACACCTGACTGTGCGTCAAGTACTGCTACTGCCCCATCAAGTACACGAAGTGAACGTTCTACTTCAACAGTGAAGTCTACGTGTCCTGGTGTATCGATGATGTTTACACGGTGTTCTTTCCAAGAAGCTGTTGTTGCAGCAGAAGTGATCGTGATTCCACGCTCTTGTTCCTGCTCCATCCAGTCCATTTGAGAAGCACCTTCATGTGTTTCGCCGATTTTGTGAATACGGCCAGTATAATAAAGAACACGCTCAGTTGTTGTTGTTTTACCAGCATCAATGTGAGCCATGATTCCAATATTACGAGTTTTTTCTAAGGAGAACTCTCTTGCCATTTGGTCTTTCTCCTTCCTAGTATGAGTGTTTTTAAATTGAAGGTAATTCTACCAACGATAGTGAGCGAATGCTTTGTTTGCTTCCGCCATTTTGTGTGTATCTTCGCGCTTCTTAACAGAAGCACCAGTGTTGTTAGCAGCATCAAGAATTTCGTTAGCAAGACGCTCTTCCATTGTCTTTTCCCCACGAAGACGTGAGTAGTTCACCAACCAACGAAGACCAAGTGTAGTACGGCGGTCTGCGCGCACCTCAACTGGTACTTGGTAGTTTGCTCCACCTACACGGCGTGCTTTTACTTCTAGAACAGGCATGATGTTCTTAAGAGCTGCGTCGAATACTTCGATTGGCTCTTTGCCTGAACGCTCACGAATGATATCAAAAGCTGAATAAAGGATCTTTTGTGATTTACCTCTCTTACCATCGATCATCATTTTGTTGATCAAGCGAGTGATAAGCTTTGAGTTATAAATCGGATCCGGCAATACGTCTCTCTTTGCAACTGGACCTTTACGTGGCATGTAATTTCCTCCTTTCAAAAAGGGTTAATAGTTTTTGTTTATTATTTCTTAGCTGCTTTTGGTCTCTTAGTACCGTACTTAGAACGGCCCTGCATACGGTTGTTAACACCAGCAGTATCAAGAGCACCACGAACGATGTGATAACGCACACCCGGTAAGTCTTTTACACGTCCTCCACGGATAAGAACAACGCTGTGTTCTTGAAGGTTGTGCCCGATACCAGGTATATAAGCTGTTACCTCGATTCCGTTAGTCAAACGTACACGAGCGTATTTACGCAACGCTGAGTTCGGCTTCTTTGGAGTCATAGTACCAACACGAGTACATACACCACGCTTTTGTGGAGATGAAACGTTAGTTTGTGCTTTTTTGAAGCTGTTGTAACCTTTATTTAGCGCCGGAGATTTTGACTTCTCCTCTTTTGAGCTACGTGGCTTGCGCACTAATTGGTTAATTGTAGGCATGATCATTTTCCTCCCTTCACATTTTGTGTAAGCCCACACATCCAGGTGGTTCATTTTTTTACAAAAAACAAAGTTCTTGCAGACTGCTGCAAAAACAGTTTTTACTTGGTTATCGCTACAGCTGAGGCTCCGACGGCAATCCCGCATGCCTTCCCTAGTTTTTTCATAGAGTCGACATAGGTGATGGCGGTGTTCATTTCCCTGGCTGTCTGCAAGAGATTCGCTGTCACTTTCATGTCAGCATCCTTCGCAATGACCAGTTCGATTACTTCGCCAGCCTTCAGTGCTTTCACTGTTTGCTTTGATCCTACTATTATCTTTTTAGCTTGAGCTACTTTTTCATAAGACATGAAATCCTCCAAAGTAACCGGTAAATAGGAGCACCTTTGAAATATTAACACTTAGTGCAATGGATGTCAACAACATCGAAAAACTTTTTTCGCTAAAATGTTGCTTTTATTCATGGAAACAAACTTTTTTCTTTAAAAAGGCGGCACTTTCTGCCGTAGCAGAGAGCACCGCACTCCTTATTTTATTCTACAGTGATTGCATCTTCGGCATTTTCTTCTTCCTTTGAGATTGGTTCAGCTCTTCTGTAGCGCTGCATACCAGTTCCAGCTGGAACAAGTTTACCGATGATAACATTTTCTTTAAGGCCGAGAAGCTCATCGCGCTTGCCTTTGATTGCTGCATCTGTAAGCACTCTTGTTGTTTCCTGGAAGGATGCTGCAGACAGGAATGAATCCGTCTCAAGTGATGCTTTTGTGATACCAAGCAATACTGGACGTCCTGTTGCCGGCATTTTGCCTTCTAGAAGTGCTTTGCGGTTAGCGTCAGTGAACTGATGGATCTCAAGCAATGTGCCTGGAAGTACATCTGTTTCACCAGCGTCGATCACCCTGATTTTGCGCATCATTTGGCGCACCATTACTTCAACGTGCTTGTCGCCGATTTCAACACCCTGCATACGGTATACTTTTTGAACTTCTTTCAATAAGTATTCCTGCACGGATTGAACATCTTTGACTCTTAACAGTTCCTTAGGGTCGATTGAACCTTCAGTGAGTTCCTGACCGCGTTCTACATGGTCATTCACAGCCACTTTCAAGCGTGCTGTGTATGGTGCATTGTAAGTACGGCTTTCGATTTCACCCTGGATCACAATTTCCTGCTGACGGTCTTTTCCTTCGTTGATGCCAACTACGACACCTTCCAATTCAGTGATGACAGCCTGCCCTTTAGGATTACGTGCTTCGAACAATTCCTGGATACGCGGAAGACCTTGTGTGATATCGTCTCCTGCAACACCACCCGTATGGAATGTACGCATTGTAAGCTGTGTGCCTGGCTCACCGATTGACTGGGCAGCAATGATACCGACTGCTTCGCCAACCTCGACTTCCTGGCCAGTCGCAAGGTTACGACCGTAGCACTTCTTACATACACCGTGGCGTGTATTACATGTAAATGCAGAACGGATCCACACTTCCTCGATTCCAGCTTCAGTTACTTCAACTGCCAAGTCTTCTGTGATCAATCCGTTTTCAGGTACAATCACAGCCTTAGTTTCAGGATGCTTGATAGCCTTTCTTGCATAGCGGCCGATCAGACGCTCTTCTAGAGGTTCGATTACTTCGGTACCATCTTTAAGCGATTTGATAAACAAGCCTCTGTCTGTACCACAATCGTCTTCGCGAACGATGACATCCTGCGCTACGTCTACAAGACGACGAGTCAGGTAACCTGAGTCAGCAGTCTTAAGTGCTGTATCGGCAAGACCTTTACGAGCACCGTGAGTGGAGATGAAGTACTCCAATACTGTCAGACCTTCACGGAAACTTGACTTGATCGGCAACTCAATGATACGTCCAGCCGGGTTGGCCATCAGACCACGCATACCAGCAAGCTGCGTGAAGTTAGATGCGTTACCACGGGCACCGGAGTCACTCATCATGAAGATTGGGTTAGAGTTATCAAGTGATTTCATCAGCTTAGCCTGGATATTATCCTTTGCCTGGCTCCAGATGGAAATAACGCGGTCATAACGCTCATCCTCGGTAATCAAACCGCGTCTGAACTGCTTAAGAACATTATCTACCTTAGTCTGTGCTTCTGAAATGATTTCCTGCTTCTCTTTAAGAACCACGATATCTGCCACACCAACCGTAATACCCGCTTTAGTCGAGTATGTGAAACCAAGTCCCTTCATACGGTCAAGCATTTTAGATGTTTCAGTGATTTTGAACTTCTTGAATACTTCAGCAATGATGTTTCCAAGAATTTTCTTCTTGAATGGATCCACCAATGGCATTGACTTGATAACTTCCTTGACATCTGCACCTTTTTCCACAAAATACTTCTCAGGAGTTTTCTCCTCAAGGTTTTGCTTGGAAGGCTCATTGATATAAGGGAATGACGCTGGAAGGATTTCGTTGAAAATCAGCTTACCAACTGTCGTGATCAAGAGCTGGCCATTTTGCTCTTCAGTGAAAGTCTGGTTGCCAAGTGATGATGCCGCAACAGCGATACGAGTGTGAAGGTGTACATAGCCATTCTGGTATGCAATCAACGCTTCGTTCGTATCCTTGAACACCATACCTTCACCAACAGCACCTTCTCTTTCCAGAGTCAGGTAGTAGTTACCTAAAACCATATCCTGGGAAGGAGTAACAACTGGCTTTCCATCCTTAGGGTTCAGGATGTTCTGGGCAGCAAGCATCAATAGACGTGCTTCTGCCTGCGCTTCAGCAGAAAGCGGTACGTGGACGGCCATCTGGTCACCATCGAAGTCAGCGTTATAAGCTGTACATACTAGCGGGTGAAGACGGATTGCGCGTCCTTCTACCAATGTCGGTTCGAATGCCTGGATTCCAAGTCTGTGAAGAGTCGGTGCACGGTTAAGCAATACCGGATGCTCCTTGATGACATCTTCAAGCACATCCCAGACTTCCGGCTGTACGCGCTCGATCTTTCGTTTGGCAGACTTTATGTTATGGGCTAAGCCCTTTTGTACTAGTTCTTTCATGACGAACGGCTTGAATAGCTCAAGAGCCATTTCTTTAGGCAGTCCGCACTGGTACATATGCAGGTTTGGACCTACGACGATAACCGAACGGCCGGAGTAGTCAACACGCTTACCAAGAAGGTTTTGACGGAAACGACCTTGCTTACCCTTAAGCATATGGGAAAGGGACTTCAATGGACGGTTACCAGGTCCTGTTACCGGACGGCCGCGGCGGCCGTTATCGATCAACGCATCAACAGCTTCCTGAAGCATACGCTTTTCGTTCTGGACGATGATGCTAGGAGCACCAAGGTCAAGAAGACGCTTCAGACGGTTGTTACGATTGATAACACGACGGTACAAATCGTTGAGGTCGGATGTCGCGAAACGTCCTCCATCAAGCTGTACCATTGGGCGAAGTTCTGGCGGGATGACAGGAAGGACATCAAGGATCATCCATGATGGCTCATTGCCTGACCCACGGAACGCTTCAACCACCTCAAGACGTTTGATCGCACGAGTACGACGCTGGCCCTGCGCAGTTCTTAATTCTTCTTTCAGCATGTCTGCTTCTTTATCTAGGTCGATGTCAGAAAGCAGCTTTTTGATTGCTTCGGCTCCCATGGCAGCCTGGAATTTGTTTCCGTATTTTTCGCGGTAAGCACGGTATTCTTTCTCTGACAACAGTTGCTTCTTTTCAAGAGCAGTGTCACCAGTTTCCGTTACCACATATGAAGCAAAGTAAATAACTTCTTCAAGCGCACGTGGAGACATGTCAAGGACTAGTCCCATGCGGCTAGGAATACCTTTGAAATACCAAATGTGAGATACAGGAGCTGCAAGCTCAATGTGTCCCATTCTTTCACGACGGACTTTTGCGCGTGTTACTTCAACACCGCATCGGTCACAGACTACGCCTTTGTAGCGGACTCTTTTATACTTTCCGCAATGACATTCCCAGTCCTTCGTCGGTCCGAAGATTCGCTCACAGAATAAGCCGTCTTTTTCTGGTTTTAAAGTACGATAGTTGATTGTTTCCGGCTTTTTAACTTCACCGAAAGACCATGAACGGATCTTGTCTGGTGAAGCGAGGCCAATTTTCATGTACTCAAAATTATTAACATCTAGCAAGGGGCCTACCTCCCTTTTAATCTAGGGTTTTACCCTTATGGCCATCCAAATAGGAACACACGTGGACAATACTGTTATTCAACTGTTTGTTCACGTGTGCCAATTAGATGGACCTATTCTTTCATTCCTACTTTTTCAGAATCCATTTCTTCTGCTTCAGGAGCAATCGTCAATGTTTCTGCATGCTGCAATTCTTCATCATCGTCAAAATCGCGCATTTCGATTTCTTTTTCATCGCCTGACAGGATCTTAACGTCCATACCCAAACTTTGAAGCTCCTTCATCAATACTTTGAATGATTCAGGAACGCCTGGCTCTGGAACGTTTTCTCCTTTTACAATCGCTTCATATGTTTTAACACGTCCGACAACATCATCGGACTTGACAGTTAAGATTTCCTGCAATGTGTAAGCAGCGCCGTATGCTTCAAGCGCCCAAACCTCCATCTCCCCGAAACGCTGTCCGCCGAACTGGGCTTTACCGCCAAGTGGCTGCTGCGTAACAAGTGAGTATGGTCCAGTAGAACGAGCGTGAAGCTTATCGTCTACCATGTGAGCAAGCTTGATCATATACATGACACCGACAGATACACGGTTGTCGAATGGCTCACCTGTGCGGCCATCATAGAGGACAGTTTTCGCATCTCTGGCCATACCAGCTTCCTGGATTGTTGACCATACATCTTCTTCGGTAGCACCGTCGAATACAGGGGAAGCAACATGGATTCCAAGGTAACGCGCTGCCATACCAAGGTGAAGCTCAAGCACCTGACCGATATTCATACGTGATGGTACCCCTAGTGGGTTAAGCATGATATCGACTGGTGTTCCGTCCGGCAAGAAAGGCATATCCTCTTCCGGAAGGATTTTGGAAATAACCCCTTTGTTACCGTGGCGTCCTGCCATTTTGTCACCTTCAGAAATCTTACGCTTCTGAACGATGTAAGCACGGACAAGCTGGTTCACGCCTGGAGGAAGCTCGTCGCCATCTTCACGGTTGAACACTTTGACGTCAAGGACAATTCCGCCGCCGCCGTGTGGTACGCGCAATGAAGTATCGCGGACTTCCCTAGCTTTTTCACCGAAGATTGCATGAAGGAGACGTTCTTCCGCAGTCAATTCAGTAACCCCTTTAGGCGTTACCTTACCTACGAGAAGATCTCCATCTTTCACTTCGGCACCGACACGGATGATTCCACGCTCGTCAAGGTTTCTCAGTGCATCTTCCCCGACGTTAGGAATATCGCGTGTGATTTCTTCAGGTCCAAGCTTTGTATCGCGGGACTCTGATTCATATTCTTCTATATGGATCGATGTATAAACATCATCCTTAACGAGGCGCTCACTCATGATGATCGCATCCTCGTAGTTATAACCGTTCCATGTCATGAAGCCAACAAGGACGTTACGGCCAAGTGCAAGTTCTCCTGCTTCCATAGAAGGGCCATCAGCAAGGATTTCCCCCTTGGTTACACGGTCGCCAACGCTCACGATTGGGCGCTGGTTGTAGCATGTACCCTGGTTGGAACGGATGAACTTCAGCATACGGTACTTATCAAGGTCACCCTTGACTTCCTGTCCGTCTACTTCTTTGACACGGCGTACCCACACTTCACGGGCTTCGACATGTTCTACGATCCCTTCATGCTTACAGATGACTGCTGCACCTGAATCCTTCGCAGAAACGTGTTCCATTCCAGTTCCGACTCTTGGTGCTTCAGGCTGCATCAATGGGACAGCCTGACGCTGCATGTTCGCACCCATCAAGGCACGGTTGGAGTCATCGTTTTCAAGGAACGGGATACACGCAGTCGCTGCTGATACAACCTGCTTAGGTGATACGTCCATATAATCGACGCGATCACGCTTAACCACTGTGTTTTCACCGCGGAAACGGGCAATTACTTCATCATCAACGAAGGAACCATCTTCTGCAAGGCGAGCGTTCGCCTGTGCCACTACATAGTTATCTTCTTCATCAGCTGTTAAGTAATCGAATTGGCTTGTCACTTTGCCAGTTTCAGGGTCAACTCGGCGGTACGGAGTCTCAATGAATCCGAAACGGTTAACCTTTGCGAAACTTGACAATGAGTTGATCAAACCGATGTTTGGACCTTCCGGCGTTTCGATCGGGCACATACGTCCGTAGTGGGAGTAGTGAACGTCACGCACTTCGAATCCAGCGCGTTCACGTGTAAGACCACCAGGTCCCAATGCAGAAAGACGCCTTTTATGTGTCAATTCAGCCAGCGGATTTGTCTGGTCCATGAACTGTGAAAGCTGAGAGCTTCCAAAGAACTCTTTAATGGACGCAATAACCGGGCGGATATTGATTAATTGCTGTGGTGTAATCGTATTTGTGTCCTGGATGGACATTCTTTCACGGACTACACGTTCCATTCTGGATAAACCAATACGGAATTGGTTCTGAAGCAGCTCACCAACAGAACGAAGGCGTCTGTTTCCTAAATGGTCGATGTCATCTGTGTCGCCAACACCATGCAGCAAGTTAAAGAAATAGCTGATGGATGCAATGATATCAGCAGGCGTGATGTTTTTGATTGGCTCAGGGACATAGGCGTTGCCAAGAACATTAATTTCCTTCTCTCCCTCATCGTTCGGAGCATAGATCTTAATGCTTTGTAACGTTACATCCTCTTCAACCACGCCGCCATAAGGGCTGATTGTCTTGAAGCCAACATTGTTCTCCAAAGCAGGGATGATCTTATCCAGAGTACGGCGGTCAAGTGTGACGCCTTTTTCTGCGATGATTTCCCCTGTTTCAGGATCAACTAATGTTTCTGCAAGCTTTTGCCCGAATAAACGGTTCTTAATATGAAGCTTTTTGTTGATCTTATAACGCCCTACGTTTGCGAGGTCATAACGCTTCGGATCAAAGAATCTTGATACCAGAAGGCTCTTTGCATTTTCAACTGTAGGCGGTTCACCAGGACGGAGGCGCTCATAGATTTCAAGAAGCGCTTTTTCCGTGCTTTCCGTATTGTCTTTTTCAAGAGTATTACGGATATATTCATTATCTCCGATCAGATCAATGATTTCTTGATCAGAACCGAACCCTAATGCACGCAAAAGAACCGTAACAGGGAGCTTCCTCGTACGATCGATCCTTACATATACAACATCCTTGGCATCTGTTTCATACTCCAACCAGGCGCCGCGGTTCGGGATTACGGTTGCAGTGAACCCTTTCTTCCCGTTCTTATCAAGCTTCCCGCTGTAGTATACACTTGGTGAGCGCACCAACTGGGAAACGATAACCCTTTCAGCACCGTTGATCACAAACGTGCCAGTTTCTGTCATAAGCGGGAAATCGCCCATGAAAACATCCTGGTCCTTTACTTCACCTGTTTCCTTATTCACAAGGCGGACCTTTACTCTCAATGGTGCAGAGTAAGTGACGTCTCTTTCTTTTGATTCTTCCACTGGATATTTCGGTTCGCCAAGACTGTAATCGATAAACTCTAACGATAAGTTACCAGTAAAGTCTTCAATCGGTGAAATGTCCTGGAACATTTCACGGAGGCCCTCATCAAGAAACCACTGATAGGAAGAGGTTTGAATTTCAATCAAATTCGGCAATTCCAAAACTTCACTGATGCGAGCATAACTTCTACGTTGGCGGTGTCGTCCATACTGAACTAGTTGACCTGTCAACTGATTCACCCCTCAAATCAAGCGTTATTATTCATCTATCCCTGTCTTGTCCATGAAGTTTCCTCCATTTCAAAAGACAAAAAGAAAAAGGGTTTTCACCTAAAAACCACATTTCCTGCAACGAACAATTATTTTGTTAGTTTTCCCTTAATGCCCAAATTTATACAACTTTCGATGAAAATAGCAATTGAAAAGGAAACTAATATATTGGCATTTTATAATATTAACATAGCGGTTTTCTCACGTCAACATTTAACAGATTTGAGAATAAAGTATCCTTTACTTTTCGCCTCAACCTCTACATCGCCAAAAAGTTCTTTCATTTTTTCCATCGCGGATGGAGCACCCTGCTTTTTCTGGATGACCACCCAAAGCTCTCCGCCTTCAGCTAATCGCTGAAAACTCTGCTCGAAAATATCATGCACTATCTTTTTGCCAGCTCGGATCGGCGGGTTTGTCAAGATTGCACCGAATCCTTCTTCCTCCACTCCATTCAACCGGTCGCTTTCATAGATTTTCACATTGTCCACTTTATTCTCGGACGCATTTTCTTTTGCAAGCATAATCGCTCTTTCATTGACATCCACCATGTGGACCATCGCTTCTGGATAGGCCCTGGCAATTGAAAGTCCGATCGGGCCGTAACCACAGCCAACATCAAGAATCAATCCATCAGCTCTAGTTAGTTCGAATGTGTCAATTAATAATCGTGAGCCAAAATCGACTTCCTTTTTCGAAAAAACACCACTGTCCGTCTTGAAGCGGAAGCTATTCCCCTTCAATTCGCTTTGCCATTTCACTGGATTGCTGTCGGTACTGGGTTTGCGGGAGTAATAATGTTCAGTCAAAATCTCTCACCTCCACGGGGACTCATTTGAAGAATGCGATCGCGGATTGCATTGCTACTGCGGTATTATAAACTTTTAACAATCAAAAAGCAAAAAATCGAAAAGCGAAAGCGCCTTGTTCAGCCCCGACAAGCGCTGGAGGGCCTGACAGTGAAGTCGTTCTTTGACTTCATTGGCAGGACCGAAGCGTCTCGAGGGGCTAGGCGCTGAAGCTAGACATTTCTCGAAGTTAGCGTCTTAAAACTTCATTCCTCACTTAAAATTAAAAAGCGAAAAAAAAGCCCGCTTTAGCAGCGAGCTTTTTATTGTAAGGTTGATTACTTAACTTCGACGTTTGCTCCAACTTCTTCAAGCTTAGTTTTGATTTCTTCAGCTTCTTCTTTAGAAACGCCTTCTTTAAGAGCTTTAGGAGCGTTGTCAACAACTTCCTTCGCTTCTTTAAGACCAAGACCAGTGATTTCGCGAACAACTTTGATAACCTTGATCTTCTGGTCGCCAGCAGATGCAAGAACTACGTCAAACTCAGTTTTTTCTTCAGCAGCGCCGCCAGCAGCAGCTCCACCCATCATTGCTACTGGAGCAGCAGCAGTTACGCCGAATTCTTCTTCGATTGCTTTTACTAGATCGTTAAGTTCTAAAACAGTCATATTTTTAACTGCTTCAATGATTTGTTCTTGAGTCATGATTTGTTTCCTCCTAATAGGTTAGTTTTTTATTGTTAAACGGTGATTATTCTTAGCTTACGCGCCTTGCTCTTCTTTTTGGTCTGCAACAGCTTTTGCAGCAAGAGCAAGATTGCGGATTGGAGCTTGAAGTACGCTGAGTAGCATAGAAAGTAGACCTTCGCGAGACGGTAGGTCTGCAAGTGCCTTGATTTCTTCTACTGTAACGATGTTGCCTTCAACGACGCCCGCCTTGATTTCAAGGGCTTCATGTTTCTTAGCGAATTCGTTAAGAATCTTAGCTGGTGCAACTACATCTTCAGTACTGAACGCGATTGCGTTAGGACCTGTTAAAGATGTGTTCAAGCCAGCAAGTTCAGCAGCTTCAGCAGCACGGCGTGTCATAGAGTTTTTGTAAACTTTGAATTCAACACCAGCTTCACGAAGCTCCTTACGAAGTTCAGTTACTTCTGAAACTGTTAGTCCACGGTAATCAACAACAATCGTTGATTTGCTTTCTTTAAGTTTGCCAGCAATCTCGTCAACGAGTTGCTTTTTCACTTCGATAATTGCGCTCATCCTTACACCTCCTGTAGATTTCTGCATTTATACCGATCAAATAAAAACCTCCGCATCAGTGCAGACGCGGAGGAAGTATACAATAGCAAGTGTGTTGCTCTATCGTATGACCTCGGCAGGATATTAAGCGATAAGCCCCTGCTGTCTGCGGTACAAATGTAATTCTATTTTCACAACAAGAAGAATTATATCCAATCCTTCATTGATTGTCAAATACTATTATTTTACAGTTGAAGGATCTACTTTAACGCCAGGTCCCATAGTAGTAGAGATCGTAACGTTCTTCATGTAAGTTCCTTTTGCTGCAGCTGGCTTAACCTTCATCATAGTTTCGAAGATTGTGTTGAAGTTCTCAACAAGCTTGTTGTCTTCGAAAGAAACTTTTCCGATAGGTACATGGATGTTACCAGACTTATCAACGCGGTATTCTACTTTACCAGCCTTGATTTCGTTAACTGCTTTTGTTACGTCGAAAGTAACTGTGCCAGTCTTAGGGTTTGGCATCAAGCCTTTAGGTCCCAATACGCGACCAAGCTTACCAACTTCACCCATCATGTCAGGTGTAGCAACGATTACATCGAATTCGAACCAACCTTGTTGGATCTTGTTGATGTATTCTGCATCGCCAACATAGTCTGCACCAGCAGCTTCTGCTTCTTTTAACTTTTCGCCTTTAGCGAATACTAGTACACGTTGAGTTTTACCAGTTCCGTTTGGAAGCACTACAGCTCCACGGATTTGCTGGTCAGCTTTCTTAGGGTCTACGCCCAGACGGAAAGCAGCTTCAACTGTAGCGTCAAATTTAACTGTGCTTGTCTTTTTAGCAAGCTCAATTGCTTCAGCAGCTGTATATGCTTGAGAGCGATCTACAAGCTTAGCAGCTTCAAGATACTTTTTACCTTTTTTAGCCATTTTTATTTCCTCCTAAATTGTGGTTTTAACGGAATAACCTCCCACTTTGAAAAGCGGAGGCACCTTGGTCAGCCCCGACAGGCACCGGAAGACCAGACAGTGAAGTCGTTCTTTGACTTTATTGGCTGGACTGAAATGTCCCGAGGGGCTAGGTGCCAGAGCTAGACATGTTGAAGAGCGGAGACACCCTGGCTCAAAGAGCTAGGCATCGGAGCTAGACAACGAAAAGCGAAGGCGCCATAAAGGCGCCGTTTCAGACAAAAGGTTGCGGGTGAAATCTAATTCAGCTCCGCAACCCATTCATCCTCTGCAGCAGAAATTAGTCTTCGATATTGATTCCCATGCTGCGTGCAGTACCTTCAACCATGCGCATTGCTGCTTCAACGCTAGCTGCGTTTAGGTCAGGCATTTTCTGTTCAGCAATCTCACGTACTTTCTCACGCTTGACTGTTGCTACTTTATTACGGTTTGGTTCACCAGAACCAGACTGGATTCCAGCTGCTACCTTCAAAAGAACTGCAGCAGGAGGAGTTTTCGTAATAAATGTAAATGAACGGTCTTCAAAAACCGTGATTTCGACAGGAATGATTAGTCCAGCTTGGTCAGCTGTACGAGCATTAAACTCCTTACAGAATCCCATGATGTTAACACCGGCTTGACCTAGTGCAGGTCCAACTGGTGGTGCCGGATTGGCTTTACCAGCAGGGATTTGCAACTTAACCATCTTAATTACTTTTTTAGCCACGAGACACACCTCCTTAAAGTCCGTGATGTGGTAATAGGGGATTTTCCCCTCCCACTCATTTTAAAAGTCTTTATATGAAATAAAGAACTTGACATATATTCTGTCAATCGTCCAAGACATACTGACCTATGAAATATTAACACTTTTTAAAGTTGATTTCAAGTTATTTCAGATTATAATTTTTCAATCTGTGAAAATTCAAGTTCAACCGGAGTGTCACGGCCGAACATATTGACAAGAACTTTAAGCTTGGCCTTGTCCTTATCGATCTCTTCGATTGTACCTGTGAAGTTAGCGAATGGCCCTTCGCTGACCTGGACAGTTTCACCAAGTTCGAAGTTGACATCGACCCTCTTCTCTTCCATACCCATGCGCTTGAGGATGAATGTTGCTTCTTCAGGTAATAGCGGGGTTGGTTTAGAACCTGCACCAGCAGAGCCAACGAATCCAGTTACACCCGGCGTGTTTCGGACAACATACCAGGAATCATCCGTCATGACCAATTCAACCAGGACATAACCAGGGAAAGTCTTTCTCTTAACAACTTTCTTTTTACCATTTTTGAAATCTGTTTCTTCTTCTTCAGGTACAATCACACGGAAGATCTTATCTTGCATGCCCATTGTTTCGACACGCTTCTCAAGATTCGTCTTGACCTTGTTCTCGTAGCCTGAGTAAGTATGCACTACATACCAATTCTTTTCCATCATCGAGGACTAATTCGTCCGTCCCTCCCCATTTCCAGACGCCCGGGCGTTACCGTATGTGTACACTGAAGCCCCGGCATTGAATGCGAATTTTTTCAAGCAAATAAAAAACCCGTTATCCGGGCTTTTAAACTTGTCCTGCGTTTATATTTTCCATTATACCATGAGTGGGTAGTGGTTATTCAAGAATTATACGAATCAATTCAGAAATACCAAGGTCTAACACTGCGAAGAATAGAGCAGCAAAAGCAACTGTAGACAGAACCGTAATCGTGTAGCGAGTCAGTTCTTTGCGTCTAGGCCAGCTGACCTTCCTCATTTCACGTCCAACTTCACTGAAAAAATTAGTGATGCGCTGCATTTTGTAACCTCCAACTTATCGGGATTCCATATGATGATCTATCTGAAAACCTTATTTCGTTTCCTTATGAACTGTATGGGCACCGCAGTTGCTGCAGTACTTTTTCAGCTCCAGTCGTTCCGTTTGCGTTTGCTTGTTGCTCGTTGTGGAATAATTGCGGGAACCGCATTCCTGACAAGCAAGAGTCACTTTGTTATTCATTGACACTCACACCCGCTTCAACAGGCTGATTCCAATCTGATGCCATGAAACCGCCATCTATTATATCTTTAAAAAGATACCACGGCAGATAGCTTGTGTCAATAAGGGGTTCAGAGATTAAAAGTCAGTTTTGTGGCTATTTTTCGGCAATTCAGCTTACACCGACAGCTCTCTCAGCTCAAGATACCTCTCAAGTTTCCGCTTCACACGCTGAAGCGCATTGTCGATCGACTTGACGTGGCGATTCAGCTCTTCGGAAATCTCCTGGTAGGATTGTCCGTCCAAATATAATGCGAGCACTTTTCGCTCAAGGTCACTCAGCAGCTCTGACATTTTCACTTCAATCTGGTCAAACTCTTCCTGATTGATAAATAACTCTTCGGGGTCCATCACTTTGGCTCCGGATAAAACATCCATCAGCGTCCTGTCCGATTCTTCATCATAAATCGGCTTGTCCAGGGAAACATAGGAGTTAAGCGGGATGTGTTTTTGCCTTGTGGCCGTTTTGATGGCCGTAATGATCTGACGGGTAATGCATAGTTCTGCAAATGCTTTGAATGATGTTAGCTTGTCCTCCCGGAAATCACGGATCGCTTTATATAAGCCGATCATTCCTTCCTGCACGATGTCCTCTTTATCTGCTCCAATCAGGAAATAAGAACGCGCTTTCGCCCGAACGAAATTCCTGTATTTGTGAATCAGAAAATCAAGTGCATCGCTTTCTCCTCTGTGCACTGCTTCTACAATTTCTTCATCTTCCAGCAATAAATAAGCGTCATTTAAACGATTCCCGATGTCAGCACTCATTTCGATCCCCCCGCCCGCACATACAGTTAGAAATATTATACAGCAGGCTTTTTTAAGGCGTCAACAGGTCATTGCTCTCCTCTGCGCCATTTTTCAAAAATTTCTGCCACTTCTTTTGTAAGCGGAATCTTGGCACTTGGCTTCTTTTCCTGGATTACTTTCACGCTTTTCTCGATTTTTTTGCTGATTAAATTTGTTTCATTAAGCAGCTCCCTCGCTGATTTCCTCAAGGCTCCCTGTCCAAAAATTGCCCATTGTTCGGTATAGTCAGAGGTAGCTACGTGAACCTGTGTTTTGCGGTTACTGAGGTCGATCGCCAGCCTTTCAATCCGTTCATCGGCCGTTTCGTTTTCTTTTGTAAAAATAACTTCTACTTTATAATTCCTATATTTCTTTTGCGTACCTGATACAAAATGAGCGTCAAAAACAATGATGACGCGATAGCCGGTATACGCCTGGTACTCTGCCATGATTTCCACCAGCCGGTCCCTGGCGGCGGAAAGCTCTTTCTTTTTCAAGCTGACCAGCTCCGGCCATGCGCCGATGATGTTGTAGCCGTCAACAAGCAGGATGTCCATTCCTATTCCCCTAACGGTTGTCGTTTACGATGGACTTCATACATCAGGAGTGCCGCAGCCACTGATGCATTCAAGGAAGTTACATGTCCTACCATTGGAAGACTTAATAGAAAATCACACTTGTCCCTGATGAGCCTTCCCATGCCTTTTCCCTCGCTGCCGATCACCAGGCCAAGAGGCAATGTTCCATCCATTTGACGAAAATCCTGTTTTGCCGATGCATCCGTTCCCGCTATCCAGACACCGCGTTCCTTCAATTCATCGATGGTCTGAGCCATATTCGTGACTCTTGCAACCGGGATATATTCGATTGCGCCTGTAGATAATTTTGCTACTGTCGCTGTCAGACCGACTGCCCGCCTCTTCGGAATGATGATCCCGTGTGCTCCCGAGGCATCCGCTGTCCTCATGATCGAGCCTAGATTGTGGGGGTCCTCAATTTCATCGAGAAGCAAGAAGAAAGGAGCCTCGTTCTTCTTTTCTGCTAAAGCGAACAAATCATCAATCTCTGCATATTCATACGCTGCAACCTGAGCGATGACACCCTGATGGTTGCCATCAGCAAGCTGATCGATCTTCTTTTTCGGAACGAATTGGACGATGACATTGGCTTCCTTTGCCATTCCGATGACTTGCTGCATCTGCCCGCTTTGTGAGCCTTCTGCAATCAGGATTTTGTTGATGTCACGTTCCGATTTCAAGGCTTCGATCACCGGATTCTTCCCGATTATGTAATCCTGGTTTTCGTTTTGTTCTTGAATTTGGTCAGGTTTTTGCCCATGTTTCGGGTCACGTTTTGGCTCAAGTTTCTTGTCTTGTCTTGGCTCATGTTTTCTATCGCGTCTTGGATCCTGTTTTTGATCACGTCTTGCCTCGTTTTTCTGGTCCTGGCCTCGGGCTGTTCTGTTTTTTGGCTTATCATCCTGCCTTTGCCCCTGGTTCCGTGCTGGCTTCCGCTTTTTATCATCAACTGGCTTTTGCCTAGTATTCCGGTTCTGTTTCTGGCTCATGGAATCTTTCCTCCCTTCTATTCTTCAGCGAGTGCAAATATTGTGGTGATCAGTTCTTCTATCCGTTTCTCATCGCCTGCCAGATACAAATAACCAATCAACGCCTCAAAGGCTGTACTGTAACGGTATGTTTGGACATCGGTGTTTCTCGGGACAGATCCTGACTTCGCATTCCGGCCCCTTTTAACAATCGTTATCTCCGCTTCGGACAACTTCTCCATTTCGATAAGCTTGTGAAGGTACTTTGCCTGCGATTTTGCCGATACATAAGCTGTCGCTTCTTTATGCAGCTTGTTCGGCCGGACCTTTCCGCTTTGCAGCAGGTGATGCCGGACATACAGTTCATAGACGGCATCACCCATATAGGCAAGTGCAAGGCTATTCAATTGTTTTTCATCTACTTTGTGTTCGTAATGCAGCATCATTTAGCCTCTTTTCCATCTGATGCCTTGCGGAGTGTCCTCGATGATGATATTCATTTCCTTCAGCTGGTCACGAATTTCATCCGCAAGCTGGAAATTCCTGTCCTTGCGTGCCTGTATACGCTTTTCAATCAAGGCTTCGATCTCTTCATCAAGCAATTCTTCATCTTTTAAAGAGAGGCCAAGGACTCCGAACAATGTCTCAAATTCATTCATGAATGCATGGATGACTTCCTCGGAAGTGTTTTTCTCCATTAAGTACAGATTGGATAGCTTCGAAAGCTCAAACAGGGTGGATACGCCATTGGCTGTGTTGAAGTCATCGTCCATATCCTTGATGAACTGCTCACGAAGCCCGGCGATTTTATCCATCCATTCCTGATTATCATCGGTAAGGTTTGCGCTTGCTCCGAGGCGGTGCTTCAGGTTTTGATAAGAAGTCTTCAAACGATCGAAGGCAGCCTTTGTCTTTTCAAGCAGCTCCTGGCTGTAATTGATCGGATTCCGGTAATGAACCGAAATCATGAAAAATCTTAATACCTGCGGATCAACTTGCTTAATGATGTCATGAACTGTGACAAAATTGCCAAGTGACTTGGACATCTTTTCATTATCAATATTGATGTACCCATTATGCATCCAGTACCGGGCAAAAGTCTTTCCTGTCAAAGCCTCTGACTGGGCGATTTCATTTTCATGGTGCGGGAAGGCCAGGTCCTGTCCTCCAGCATGGATATCGATTGTATCTCCAAGGTATTCGCGGGCCATCGCCGAACACTCAATATGCCAGCCTGGACGGCCTTTTCCCCATGGGCTATCCCAGGAAATCTCGCCTTCTTTAGCCGACTTCCATAGCACAAAATCTAGCGCATCCTGCTTCTTTTCGCCAACCTGGATCCTCGCTCCGACCTTCAGCTCTTCAATGGATTGATGGGAAAGCTTGCCGTATTCTTTGAATTCTCTCGTGCGATAGTACACGTCTCCGCCTGATTCATAGGCAAAGCCCTTTTCAATAAGCGCGCTGATAAAGTCGATAATCAAATCCATGGTTTCCGTTACCCTTGGGTGTGCATCGGCTGTCTTGCAGCCAAGTGCATGGACATCCTCAAAGTAAGCATCGATGAATCGTTGCGCGATTGTAGGAACATCTACCCCTAGTTCATTTGCTGCTTTGATCAGTTTGTCATCGACATCAGTGAAGTTTGAAACATAATTTACATCATAGCCACGGAACTCAAGATAGCGGCGGACCGTATCGAAAACGATAGCCGGACGGGCATTGCCAATGTGAATATAGTTATAGACGGTAGGACCGCAAACATACATTTTCACTTTTCCCTCTTCTAAAGGGATAAACTCTTCCTTATTCCGAGTGAGTGTATTATAAATTTTAATTCCCATTTTCCATGCCCCTTCCCTGCTTGGCAACTTCAAGTTCTTCTTGTAATTTGAATAGTTCAAGTTCTTTTCTCAATTTCACTAATTCCATTTCGATTTCCTGACATCGATCCGCCACAGGATCCGGCAGATCGCGATGATTGAAATCCTTCTTCACTCTGACGCCGTCCTGGATGACGATTTTGCCTGGGATCCCGACAACTGTGGAGTTCGGCGGCACATCCTTCAGGACAACCGATCCTGCGCCTACTTTAGAATTCTCCCCAATCGTAATCGAACCTAAAACCTTAGCGCCGGTCGCAATCAAGGCATTATCTTTCACCGTCGGGTGGCGTTTGCCTTTTTCTTTTCCAGTACCCCCCAGGGTCACTCCCTGGAACACCGTCACATTATCGCCAATCTCACACGTTTCACCGATGACTACCCCCATTCCATGGTCGATGAAAAAACGTCTGCCTATCTTGGCTCCCGGATGGATTTCAACCCCCGTGAAAAAGCGGCTGATTTGCGATATAGCCCTTGCGATAAAATAAAACTTCCGTTTGTAGAAAGCATGTGCGAAACGGTGGGCCCATATCGCGTGCAGGCCTGCGTATGTCAAAACCACTTCCAGCGCGCTCCTGGCAGAAGGATCCTGGTCAAAAACAACTTCTATGTCTTCCTTCATCATCTTAAACATGGTGAAATCCTCCTTCTTTAAAAAATTTATTGGATATTTGCTCACTAGTGAGCACCCGTACAGCGGATACCCTCGTTAATGGACCGTATTCTTGCTGATCCAGCTTTGTTCGGCACATATTTCTCGTTCATGTGGCCGGAATTTGACTGCCCCGGCCTTTCCAGGCACATATTCCACTTGCATGGCAGTACAACATAGAACAAAAAGCGCAAGCGCCTTGGTCAGCCCCGACTAGCGCTGGAGGGCCGACTGGTGAAGTCGTTCTTTGACTTCATTGAGCGGACCGAAACCGAGAAGCGGAGGGGACTGCCAACTCCGACAAGCGTTGGAGGGCCTGACAGTGAAGTCGGTCTTTGACTTCATTGGCAGGACCGAAACGTCTCGAGGAGTTAGGAGCCACAGCTAGACAAGCGTCTCGAGGGGTTAGGCGCTGAAGCTGGATTAATAAAACCATGTCCAGTTATCCACACAAAGGATAATTTATAATTTCCTAACCAATAAAAAAGCGCCTCTGTCGTATACGACAGAGACGCTTGGTATGCGCGGTTCCACTCTGTTTAGGCTGCCTTTGAACAGGCAATAGCCTCAACTTTCACCTGTTAACGGGAGGTCCCGCCCGATACTACTCAGGCCATTTGCCTTTTTGCATTGGGACTCCGAGGCGCATTTCAAAAAATGAGAGGCCTGAACCACTTTCAGCCGGTGATGGTTCTCTCTAATAAGCTTCATTCTTCTACTTTTCCTCTTCAACACTTTGGTTTTATAGAATTACTCTTACTATATTACATTTTTTAGTTTCTGTTAACTAAAAGAGCTTAAAAAAGTTATTAGCCCAAAAGTTTCTGTACTCTTTCCTTGACCTTGTCTTTTCCGATCAGTTCCATCGCAAGCATCAGGTCCGGTCCATGTGTCTGACCTGTCGCTGCCGCGCGGATTGGCATGAATAGCTTCTGGCCTTTATGTCCAGTGCCCTTTTGGACTGCCTTCACCGCTGCCTTGATTCCATCAGCCTTGAATTCTTCAAGCTGATCGATTTCACCAAGGAATGCTTTCAGCACTTCAGGAACCTGCTCGCCTGCAAGAACTTCTTTTGCTTCTTCATCATAGTTTACCTCATCGCGGAAAAATAAATCCGACATCTCGACGATTTCCGCTCCGAAGCTCATTTTATCATGGTACAGGGAAATGAGGCCGCGAACCCAGGCATCCTCTCCTGCTGTACGGTTCTCGCTGACCTTTCCAGCCTTGATGAGGTGTGGCAGCGCCAGCTCAACAACCCTGTCAAGGTCTGCTTTTTTCATATATTGATTGTTCATCCAGGCAAGCTTCTGCTGGTCAAAGAGTGCTGGAGATTTTGAAAGTCTGGCAGGGTCGAAAATCTCGATAAACTCATCCTTTGAAAAGATCTCCTCTTCACCAGATGGAGACCATCCAAGCAATGTAATGAAGTTGAACAACGCTTCTGGAAGATAGCCAAGCTCCTCGTACTGCTCAATGAACTGGATAATCGATTCATCACGCTTGCTCAGCTTCTTGCGGCTTTCGTTGACGATAAGCGTCATATGGCCAAAAACTGGAGGCTCCCAGCCTAGCGCTTCATAAATCACAAGCTGCTTCGGTGTGTTGGAGATGTGATCATCTCCGCGAAGGACGTGGGAAATCTTCATAAGATGGTCATCGACGACAACCGCATAATTATAAGTCGGTGTGCCATCTTTCTTGACGATGACAAAGTCACCCATCCCGTCTGATTCAAAGCTCACGTCGCCTTTTACCATATCATCGAACTTCAGGATCTTGCCTGCAGGCACCTTGAAACGAAGGCTCGGCTGGCGTCCTTCTTTTTCAAACTGTTCCTTCTGTTCTGCTGTCAGGTTGCGACAGCGTCCGGAATATTGTGGCGTCTCATTTCGTGCAGCCTGCTCCTCGCGCTCAGCCTCAAGCTCTTCCTCGGTGCAATAGCACTTGTAGGCGTGACCTTTTTCAAGAAGCTCCTGATTGTATTGCTCATATATGTGATTACGTTCTGATTGACGGTACGGTCCGTATTCGCCACCAACATCGACACTCTCATCCCAGTTGATTCCAAGCCACTGAAGGTACTTCAATTGGCTTTGCTCCCCGCCTTCGATATTGCGCTTCTTATCTGTATCTTCAATGCGGATGATGAATTTTCCGCCTCTGTTCCGTGCGAATAAATAGTTGAATAATGCTGTACGGGCATTCCCGATATGTAAATGTCCAGTCGGACTCGGAGCGTAACGCACCCGGATATCTGATGACATAGTGAATCCTCCTCTAATATAGCTGTTCATTATTGTATCATTATCGATATATAAAGCGGAAGTAGCACCGAATTTATTTCTCTGTCTGCTTCAGCAGCACGGTTGCCTGGGAAGCGATACCTTCTCCCCGTCCAGGGAATCCAAGCTTTTCTGTTGTCGTCGCCTTGACGTTCACCTGATCCGGGTTCCCCTCAAGCAATCCCGCGATCCTCTCACGCATCGCTTCGATATGCGGTGCCATCTTTGGCTGCTGGGCGATGATCGTGCAGTCGATGTTAACAAGCTCGTATCCTTTTTCCTTTACAATCTTCCAAACATGCTCAAGCAACTTGGCTGAATCTGCATCCTTGAATTCAGGGTCAGTATCCGGGAAATGTCTGCCGATGTCCCCTTCTCCGATTGCCCCAAGACAGGCATCAGCCACGGTATGTAAAAGAACGTCGGCATCTGAGTGCCCAAGCAGTCCCTTTTCATATGGAATCGTGATTCCGCCAATGATCAGCGGCCTGCCCTCCGTCAATTGATGTACATCGAAACCTTGTCCAATACGAAACATAATGAATAACTCCTTTTAAAATTAGGCTGTTTATATACTCTTTCAAACACTGGATTCTTTTCGTTTGCGCAGTATCGCTTCGGCGAAATATAAATCTTCTGGTGTTGTCAGCTTAATATTATCATAGTCCCCTTCGATGATGCTGACTGGATGCGGGATTCGTTCGACAAGGCTTGATTCATCTGTACCGATGAATTGTTCCCGCATTGCCTTGTTATGCGCCTCAAGCAATACGGAAGTGCGGAAAGCCTGTGGAGTCTGGACTGACCATAGGCTTGAACGCTCAACTGTTTCTGCTACCATGCTGTTCTTTGCTTTCTTGATTGTATCTTTAACAGGAACAGCCACGATTGCCCCGCCTTCCTTGTTTGCTGCCTCCACAAGTTTGTGGATTATTTCAATTTTTATGAATGGCCTAGCAGCGTCATGGACGAGCACAATCCCATCCAGGTCATGGACTGCCCTCAACCCGTTATACACACTGTCCTGGCGTTCCTTTCCGCCATTGACCAGTGATGTTACCTTATGTATACCATACTCTCTCAATAAAGACTTTAACTGTTGCTCATCACTCGGACTGATAGCGAGAATGATGCCATTACATTCATCATCTGCTTCAAACACCCTGAGTGTGTGAATCAGAATTGGTACACCTTCCAATGTAAGCAGCAATTTATTCTTCCCTGCTCCCATCCTCTTCCCCTGGCCCGCAGCCGGAATTATAACCTGATAAGGCATGACGAAAACTCCTAACTATTTTCTGCTTTTACAACATAACAACACTTTTACATATAAACGGGCAGTCGAGGCCCTGCTTCACGCCTTCAAGGAATCCATGAAGGAAGCGGGAATCAACTGCCCATATAGGCTTGGTCCATCGAGAATGGATCAACTTATTATGCTTTTTTCCAACTGTTTCGGCTTCGCGAAAATCATCCTGCCAGCTGATGTTTGCAACACACTGGTTACAAGCACATCAATGCGCTTTCCGATATAATCGCGGCCTTCTTCGACGACGATCATGGTGCCGTCGTCCAGGTATGCAATGCCCTGATTATGTTCCTTGCCATCCTTTATTACCTGGATGCTCAATTCTTCTCCAGGAAGGACCACTGGTTTCACCGCATTAGCAAGGTCATTGATATTCAGAACGGCAACCTTCTGCAGTTCACATACCTTGTTTAGATTGAAATCATTCGTGACGACAACGCCATTTGTCAGCTTCGCCAGCTTCACAAGCTTGCTGTCGACTTCCTGGATATCGTCAAAATCACCTTCATAAATTTCAACCTTGATCTTAAGTTCCTTTTGAATACGGTTAAGGATGTCCAACCCGCGGCGTCCGCGATTTCGCTTCAACACATCTGATGAATCAGCGATATGCTGTAATTCCTCCAGGACAAATTGCGGAATGACAATGGTTCCTTCAAGGAATCCAGTCTGGCAGATATCCGCCACCCTGCCATCAATAATCACACTTGTATCAAGGATCTTCCACTCTCTGGGACGACTTTCTTTTTCCACTTCTTCTTCAGTGCCCTTTTTCTTTGAGCGCGAAAATAAACCAAGCAGTTCATCTCGCTTTTTAAAACCGACCTGGAATCCAAGATAACCAAATAATAGTGTCAGGAGTGTCGGTGCAACTGTATTCACAACAGGCACCTGGATTGCATTGAGGGCAAATCCAACTAAAAATGCCACCAGCAAACCAAAGAAAAGGCCAACACTTCCAAACAGGACGTCAGTTATCGGTGCTTTGATCAGCGACTCTTCAGCCCACTTCACAAAGTTGGTCACAGGGTCTACAGCCCAAAAAGTAAGAAGATAAAAAATAAGTGCGCCTATAACAGCAGTAACATAAGGATTATTGATGAGAGACATGTCTCCCGCGTTCATTAATGATAATAAATCAGGAATTAAGAATATACCAAGCGTTCCCCCGATAATCAGGAAGCAGGCTTGAATGATACGTCTTAACATCCTTTCACCTCCTTTTAATCATTATAAACAACTTCTAAATTTTGAAACCCTAGTAATCAAACATTTTCTTTAAAATAAACATCCAAATGATTATACGATTTTACCATGGCAAAGGTTACGGATTTTGTACAAATAAAATCACAAAACAGCAAGATTGCCATAATTTTAATAGGAGTAAATCTCTTCTTTAACGTAGCACCAGGGCATGTTGGTGTCAATTAAAAGCAGGCCGCCAAAGTTTGGGATTACATTTGGCGGTCTGCCATCAGCTGGTCCCTGATGAGTTTGAAGCCTTCTTTGATTTTTCGGGCTCTTACCTCACCAATACCCTCTACATCGTCCAGCTCTTCGACTGTGGCTGCAATCATTTTGGTGAATTTGCCAAAACGTTTAATTAAATTCTCGGTTATGATCAACGGAAGCCGAGGAATCTTATTCAGCATTCGATAGCCTCTAGGACAGATAAATTCATCCATATGCACATATCCCTGATGTCCGAGAAGCTTGAGGATAGCCGAATCCTCGATGACCCCAGCTTTCGAAAGCTCCTGGAAACGGGCCATCACAACATCTGCCTTCACTTCCGGTTCCGCAGAATAATCCTTGATGACAAGCAATGCTTCTCTTTCCATTTCGGATAACAGTTCCTGCATTTGCAGACGGATCAGCCGCCCTTCCAATCCTAGTTCACTCAAATACGTCAAAAGCTCTGTCTTGATCCGCAGCACCATTTCAAAGCGATGGATGACCTGAAGCAAGTCATTATAGGTTACAAGATCTTCAAACTCAAGGATTCCCAGGTTGGTAATGCTTTGTTCAAGCACGACCTTATACTTTTCCAACGTCTGGATTGCCTGGTTCGCCTTCGTCAGGATAACTCCGATCTCCTTCATGGCATAACGAAGATTGCCCTGATACAGGGTAATGACATTCCGTCGCTGGGAAATCGCGATGACGAGTGCCTTTGTCTGCCTCGCTACACGTTCCGCTGTCCGGTGCCTCATCCCTGTCTCAGTCGAGGGCACTCCCGTATCAGGCGCTAACTGGGCGTTGGCGAATAGTATTTTGCTGCCAGTCTCGTTTAAGATGATTGCGCCATCCATCTTTGCCAGTTCATAAAGATAGCTGGGACTGAACCTGCAGTTGATTTCAAAGCCGCCGTCGACCAGGTTTTTGACTTTTTCATTGTATCCAAACACAATCAATCCGCCTGTCTTGGCCCGGAGCACATTATCGATTCCATCCCTTAGAGGTGTACCTGGAGCGATAAATTGAAGGATTTCACCTAACTCTTTTTCCTCAAGCTCTCTTTGTTCCAATCCATCAACCCCCTAAGGTGACTTTTAATGCATGGCTGACCGATGATACCCCGATAAGCTCCACTCCCCTTGGCGGTGTCCATCCGCCAAGATTATTCTCCGGCAAAATAATTCTTTCAAATCCAAGCTTCGCTGCTTCCTGGACGCGCTGTTCAATCCTCGAGACCCTCCTGACTTCACCGGTCAGGCCTACCTCGCCGATGATGCAATCCGAAGCACGAGTCGGTTTATCCCTGAAGCTTGAAGCAATGCTGACAGCCACCGCAAGGTCAATTGCCGGTTCATCCAGCTTCACTCCCCCTGCTACCTTCAAATAAGCATCCTGGTTAGCCAGCAGCAACCCGACACGCTTCTCCAGCACCGCCATCAGCAGCGAGACACGGTTGTGGTCGATACCTGTAGCCATGCGCCTTGGATTCCCAAAGCTCGTTGGCGAGATCAGCGCCTGGATTTCAACCAATACAGGCCGCGTTCCTTCCATAGACGCCACCACGGTTGAACCTGAAGCACCTTGGGATCTTTCCTCTAGAAAAATCTCAGATGGATTTGCCACTTCTTCAAGCCCGACTTCCTTCATTTCAAAAATACCCATTTCATTCGTCGATCCAAATCGGTTTTTTACAGCCCGGAGGATCCGATACGTATGGTGCCTTTCGCCTTCAAAATAGAGAACGGTATCAACCATATGCTCAAGCAGTCTTGGTCCTGCAATTGAGCCTTCCTTCGTTACATGCCCGACGATAAAAATCGCGATTCCCTTTGTTTTCGCAATCCTCATTAACTCGGCTGTACATTCTCTCACCTGTGACACGCTCCCTGGAGCAGAGGTCACTTCCGGATGGAAGATAGTTTGAATCGAATCCACAATGACAAAGTCGGGATTGCTGTTTTCGATCGTAAGGCTGATTTCTTGCAGGTTTGTTTCCGAATATACAAGCAGGTTATCCGATGTCACGCCAAGCCGGTCTGCGCGCAGCTTCGTTTGCCTCATCGACTCCTCACCGGAAATATAAAGGACTGAATGAGCTTTCTTTGCCAGCTGGTAAGAGACCTGCAGCAATAAAGTCGACTTCCCGATACCAGGGTCCCCGCCTATCAGCACAAGCGACCCTCTGACTACTCCGCCGCCAAGTACACGGTTCAACTCATTCAAGTCTGTCGTAATCCGCGGCTCGCTTACCGTTTCAATACTGGTGATCGGAGTGGCCTTTGCGGCAACACTCGTATTTCCTGTATTGGCAAAAGCACCTCTTCTTGTCGATCCAGTGCTTTCCACTTCCTCGACCATCTTATTCCATTGCCCGCATCCCGGACATTTCCCCATCCATTTCGGAGATTCATAGCCACATTCCTGGCACATGAACTTTGTTTTTCTTTTTGCCATTTTCTTAGCCTCTCAATAAAAAAAGTTATTATCTTTATAATAAAGCCAAACAAGTAATAAAAGAAATGATAGCGACTGAAGTCGGTATGTAATTTTTTGTGGCACCTAGTTTACTTAAATTATGTTCATATTCAGATGATGCGATTCCAACTATTTTAGAAAGACAGTATGGGCTTTTACGAATACGAACTTGCATTCGACATTTTATAGGTGGCAAACTTTTTGAGGGGGATTCAGTAAAACTTTCCTTTAGTAAAAAAGGGGTACACGTATTTGTACGTATACCCCTTTTGTTAACATGTTAAGCCATTTTAAGCTTTTGCGGTTTCTTCTGGAGCTTTGACTACAAATTCGCCATTTTCTACATCTATGACGACATTTTGTCCTGTGAGGACGGTGCCCTTGAGCAATTCTTCAGACAGCTGGTCTTCGATGTGCTTTTGGATCGCCCTGCGCAATGGGCGTGCGCCGTATTCTGGATCGTAACCTTCCTCGGAAATCTTCTCTTTAGCCGCTTCTGTCAGTTCTAGCGTGATTTCCTGCTCCTTCAAGCGCTTCACAAGCTGGTCGGACATCAATGTCACGATTTCTTTTAAATGTGGCTTTTCAAGCGCATGGAAGACGATGATTTCATCGATACGGTTCAGGAACTCAGGACGGAATGCTTTTTTCAGCTCTTCCATCACTTTGCCTTTCATATCTTTGTAATCCTGTTCGCCATCCTGGATATTGAAGCCAACATATTTATTACGCTTCAACGCCTCTGCTCCGACATTGGATGTCAGGATCATGATCGTATTGCGGAAATCGACTGTCCGGCCCTTTGAGTCAGTCAAACGGCCATCCTCAAGCACCTGCAGCAGAATATTGAACACGTCTGGATGCGCTTTTTCAATCTCATCCAGCAGGATAACGGAGTATGGCTTTCTGCGTACCTTCTCAGTCAATTGGCCCCCTTCATCATATCCAACATAACCTGGAGGTGAACCAACAAGACGTGAAGTTGAATGCTTCTCCATGTACTCTGACATATCGACGCGAATCATCGCATCTTCATCGCCAAACATGGACTCCGCAAGGGCTCTCGCCAATTCAGTTTTACCGACGCCTGTTGGGCCAAGGAAGATGAAAGAACCTATTGGACGTTTCGGGTCCTTCAAGCCTGCACGAGCACGTCTTACTGCCTTGGAAACAGCTTTTACAGCTTCATCCTGGCCAATGACACGTGAGTGTAGGATTTCCTCAAGGTTCAGAAGTTTATCTGTTTCTGTTTGCGCAAGCTTGGATACAGGAATATTCGTCCAGCTGGACACCACATGCGCGATGTCTTCCACCGTCACTTCACTGTTCTCCTTGCCCTGCTTTTCTTTCCACGACTTCTTCGTATTTTCCAGCTGTTCACGAAGGCGCTGTTCTGTATCTCTTAATGAAGCAGCCTTTTCAAACTCCTGGCTTTGTACAGAAGCATCCTTCTCCTTGCGAACTTCCTCCAGCTTCACCTCAAGCTCTTTAAGGTTTGGCGGAGTTGTATAGGAACGCAGGCGAACTTTCGAACCCGCTTCATCAATTAAGTCAATCGCTTTATCCGGTAGGAAACGGTCAGAAATGTATCGATCAGATAATTTTACCGCCGCTTCAATTGCCTCATCCGTAATTGAAACTCTGTGGTGAGCTTCATAGCGGTCACGAAGCCCTTTTAAAATTTGCACTGACTCCTCAGCTGTTGGCTCATCAACAGTGATCGGCTGGAAGCGTCGTTCTAGTGCAGCATCTTTTTCGATGTATTTCCGGTATTCATCCAATGTCGTCGCGCCGATACACTGCAGTTCTCCGCGAGCCAATGAAGGCTTCAGGATATTGGAAGCGTCGATCGCACCTTCTGCTCCGCCGGCACCGATCAGTGTATGAAGCTCATCGATGAAAAGAATGATATTTCCGGCCTGACGGATTTCGTCCATGACCTTTTTCAAGCGGTCCTCAAACTCACCGCGATATTTCGTTCCTGCAACCACAGTTCCCATATCAAGCGTCATGACACGCTTGTCACGGAGGATTTCCGGCACCTCGTTATTGACGATTTGCTGTGCCAATCCTTCCGCAATCGCTGTTTTACCAACGCCTGGCTCCCCGATCAAGACAGGGTTATTCTTGGTACGGCGGCTTAACACTTCAATGACGCGCTGGATTTCCTTGCTGCGGCCGATGACCGGATCAAGGCTGCCTTCCCTGGCGATTGCCGTTAAGTCTCTTGCAAGGCTATCAAGTGTCGGCGTATTGGCATTAGCCGTTCCGCCTCCCTGATGTCCGGAAGTTTCATTGCTTCCTAGAAGCTGAAGAACCTGCTGGCGCGCTTTGTTGAGGCTGACACCAAGATTGTTCAATACTCTTGCAGCCACGCCCTCTCCCTCTCGAATCAATCCAAGGAGGATATGTTCTGTGCCGACATAGGAATGGCCCAGCTTCCTTGCCTCATCCATGGAAAGCTCGATGACCTTCTTAGCCCTTGGAGTATAGTGGATAGTCTGGGAAGTTTCCTGTCCGCGGCCAATCAGGTTTTCAACTTCCTTCTGGATTTTCTCCGCTCCCAGACCAAGTCCGTAAAGCGCCTTTGCCGCAATGCCCTCACCTTCACGCACCAGGCCAAGTAAGATGTGTTCTGTGCCGATATTGTTATGTCCAAGGCGAATGGCCTCTTCCTGTGCGAGTGCCAATACTTTTTGTGCTCTCTCGGTAAATCGTCCAAACATCATAAGATCATCCTCCTGACTCGTCTTTTGTTTCCATTTTCAAACGTTCTCTTATTAAAGCAGCCCTGCGGATATCCCGCTCATTGGGTCTTAACGGCCCTCCTGCATATTGCTGTAAAAACCCGGGCTGAGTTAATATCATCAATTCATTCAAAATCGATTTTGATATATTTTTTATGAAACCCATATCTATTCCAAGCCTTAAATCAGACAGGCAACGGGCGGCTTCCTTCGTTTCAATGATCCTGCTGTTGGCAAGTGTTCCATATGACCGAAACACTCTGTCTTCTAATTGTATGTTCGAAGTCTTCGCTAATGCTTCCCGCGCCGACCTTTCCTGAGATATAATCTGGCTTACAACACTTTTTAAATCGTCTACGATGTCCTCTTCCGATTTCCCGAGCGTTATTTGGTTCGATATTTGAAAAATATTGCCGAGCGCTTCACTGCCCTCGCCGTAAATACCTCTTACCACCAAACCAAGCTGGTTAATCGCCGGAACAATCCGGTTCATTTGCTGAGTCAAAACAAGGCCAGGCAGGTGCATCATCACCGATGCCCTAAGACCGGTCCCCACATTCGTAGGACAGCTGGTCAAGTATCCAAATTTCTCATCGAACGCATAATTGACATATTCCTCGAGCCAATCATCGATTTCATTGGCCGCCTGTAAAGCTTCACTTAACTGGAAACCTGGGAATATACATTGAATCCTGATATGGTCTTCCTCATTGATCATGATGCTGACTTCTTCATTATCAGATAATAGGACGGCACCATGAACGGAGTTTTCCGCAAGATGCGGACTGATCAAATGCTTCTCAACCAACACCCTCTTCTGCAACGGTGGAATATCATCCATCTTGATTGTTTCCAACTGACCAAATGCAGCTGCTGATGAATTACTGGCACGTTCCATGATCGTACCAATCACTGCTTCTGCCTCTCCATTGGTGAACAGAGTCGGAAAATTATATTCATCAAGATTCCTTGCAAAGCGAATGCGGGAGCTAAGGACGATATCCGAATCAGGTCCATCATCACTCATCCAGGAGCTGACAGCCTGATTGATGAATTTCTCCAATGACAAGGCTACTCCCCTCCCTCTAGACCTGCTGACAATTTCCTTTCAAGTTCCCTTATTTGGTCCCTTGTCTCAGCAGCTTTCTCAAATTCCTCCGCTGAAATGAGGTTTTTCAAGGTTTGCTTAAGCTGGTCAACTGTCTTTCTTAGATGAAGGTCGCCACCGATCCTTTTAGGAATTTTTCCATTATGGACGGAATTTCCGCTATGGAGTCTCCTGACAATCGGGGTCAGCTGTTCGCGAAAAGCATCATAACAAGTCGCACAGCCAAACCTGCCTACCTTTACAAACTGCGGAAACGTCATTGAACATTGCGGGCATTGCACAACCTGCTCCGCTTCAAAAGCTTCCTTTTTCTTTTCAGGAAAAGCAGGCTCCATATTCAGCAAACCAGCAAGCAAGCTATTGATCGAAAAAGCAGGGCCGTTGTTCACCATAAACAATTCGCCTTTTTCTTGTGCGCATATTTCACACAAGTGCAATTCTGATTTTTCTCCATTTGAATAATTCGTGAAGTGCAGCGTTGCCGGCCTTTGATTACACTCTTGGCAGATCATGCCCTCACCTCTTTATCTGCTATGATATTATTTATACTTCAATGCCATAAGCATTGCCTTCAACATCCTCGCACGCAGCTCATCACGCTGCGGAAGCTCTATATACAGGACGGACCTGTCGAGCACACTCAGCATGATCTTCGCCTCACGGTCAGTGACTACATCCTCCTCAACAAGACGGAAGATGACATGCTCAGCGCTGCTTTGCGAAATTCGTGTCTGAATCAAAGACAGTAAATCATCAATCAAATGTGCATGATCATATGCCTGGACTTTGATGATCCGGATGTAGCCTCCGCCACCCCGTTTGCTCTCAACAAGATAGCCCCGTTCAATCGTGAACCTTGTATTGATGACATAATTGATCTGGGACGGCACGCACTGAAATTTATCGGCGATTTCACTTCGCTTGATCTCAACGATGTCCTTATCGCTCATTTCTAAAACCTGCTTAAGGTAATGTTCTATGATGTCCGATATATTCCTCACTAAACCTCCCCCAATCTGACTTTGACTATATTTGACGTTAATTATACAAAAAAATTTTTCCCGTTGCAATGAAAGCATCCTGGATTATGTTCGTCAAAATTATGTATGCCAAAACATGACAATAAGGGGTGTGTTGGTTATTATACCCATTTTAAGGTAAGTGGAAACTTATATCAGAGAACAACCATGAAAAATTTGTGATCAGGAACAGCTTAGGATTGCAGCTGGCAGAAGCGAAGGAAACAATGCAGCTTGAATTTGTATTTGGATGGGATAGAGTAATATGGGTAATTTGATATGAAAATGATTGATATATCTTATTGTCTAAGGATTTAACCTGTGCCTGTATCCACTAACTTGCTAACCTACCAAAGAAGATAATGAAAGCTAAAAATGCTGAAAGCCCTAATGTCAGTAAGATTGTTAATAAACTCCTGGCCATGCCCTTCCAATCTTTCATACCTGAGAGGCCGATGACTCCAATAAATAAAGTCAGTAAAGTGGCACCTAAAAGCAGGACGTGTGGATATGCTCCAAAATGATGTAATCATTTGGGCCTGTAGAGGAAACGACGAAAAATAGTAAAACCCAGATGATCGATAGAAAGAATGACCAATAATTCAATTGTCTTGTCATGGGTTCCTCCTATTAGCATTATAGATATTTGATCTATCTATTAAAGAAACAACAGTAGCTTATGATTTAATTAATTCAACAAAAGATTCATTTATCCTTCTGTGCTATATAGACACGGTTGTATTATTCTATGTATATAGATATCGACTGAGTTCCAGTCGTATATGGTTGTTTGCCAACATCAAGACCATTTCGCCTTTTTGTGGCGGAAGTTGCTTATAGTTCTTACAGAATTTTATGCTGCTGCTCCAAACTTGTCTTAAGTTGTGCTGGGTTAAGACAACTTTTCTACTTTTTCCTCCAAACCTGTCTCAAGTTGCCTCATCTTCTGACAACTTTTCTACTCTTCCTCCAAACTTGTCCGAAGTTGCCTCAAGTTCTGACAACTTTTCTACTTTTTCCTTCAAACCTGTCTAAAGTTGCTTCTACTTCTGACAACTTTTCCTCCTTTTCCACCAAACCTGTCTGAAGTCGGCTCATCTTCTGACAACTTTTCCTGCTTTCTCTCCAAACCTGTCTGAAGTTGCTTCTACTTCTGACAACTTTTCCTGCTTTCTCTCCAAACCTGTCTAAAGTTGCTTCTACTTCTGACAACTTTTCCTCCTTTTCCACCAAACCTGTCTGAAGTTGGCTCATCTTCTGACAACTTTTCCTGCTTTCTCTCCAAACCTGTCTAAAGTTGCTTCTACTTCTGACAACTTTTCCTGCTTTTCCACCAAACCTGTCTAAAGTTGGCTCATCTTCTGACAGCTTTTCATGTTTTTCCTTCAAACCTGTCTGAAGTTGGCTCATCTTCTGACAGCTTTTCCTGCTTCTCTCCAAACCTGTCTGAAGTCAGCATAAATATATTCAGTTGTTGCGATATTTCCCGCTTCCTTCTTATAAATCTGCACACAAAAAAAGAACAGCCATTACAGCTGTTCTTTCGTTTGCCCGGCGGCGTCCTACTCTCACAGGGGGAAACCCCCAACTACCATCGGCGCTGAGAAGCTTAACTTCCGTGTTCGGTATGGGAACGGGTGTGACCTTCTCGCCATCGCCACCAGACTATTTGATTGGAAGGAAATTATTTATTCCTTCAAAACTAGATAATGTTGTAAGAAGAATTCAAGAAGAACGAATGATCAATTTGGTTAAGTCCTCGAACGATTAGTATCAGTCAGCTCCACACGTCACCGCGCTTCCACCTCTGACCTATCAACCTGATCATCTTTCAGGGTTCTTACTAGCTTGCGCTATGGGAAATCTCATCTTGAGGGGGGCTTCATGCTTAGATGCTTTCAGCACTTATCCCGTCCGCACATAGCTACCCAGCGATGCCTTTGGCAAGACAACTGGTACACCAGCGGTGCGTCCATCCCGGTCCTCTCGTACTAAGGACAGCTCCTCTCAAATTTCCTGCGCCCACGACGGATAGGGACCGAACTGTCTCACGACGTTCTGAACCCAGCTCGCGTACCGCTTTAATGGGCGAACAGCCCAACCCTTGGGACCGACTACAGCCCCAGGATGCGATGAGCCGACATCGAGGTGCCAAACCTCCCCGTCGATGTGGACTCTTGGGGGAGATAAGCCTGTTATCCCCGGGGTAGCTTTTATCCGTTGAGCGATGGCCCTTCCATGCGGAACCACCGGATCACTAAGCCCGACTTTCGTCCCTGCTCGACTTGTAGGTCTCGCAGTCAAGCTCCCTTGTGCCTTTACACTCTGCGAATGATTTCCAACCATTCTGAGGGAACCTTTGGGCGCCTCCGTTACTCTTTAGGAGGCGACCGCCCCAGTCAAACTGCCCACCTGACACTGTCTCCCGCCCCGATCAGGGGCGCGGGTTAGAATTTCAATACAGCCAGGGTAGTATCCCACCGACGCCTCCACCGAAGCTGGCGCTCCGGTTTCTCAGGCTCCTACCTATCCTGTACAAGCTGTACCAAAATTCAATATCAGGCTACAGTAAAGCTCCACGGGGTCTTTCCGTCCTGTCGCGGGTAACCTGCATCTTCACAGGTACTATAATTTCACCGAGTCTCTCGTTGAGACAGTGCCCAGATCGTTACGCCTTTCGTGCGGGTCGGAACTTACCCGACAAGGAATTTCGCTACCTTAGGACCGTTATAGTTACGGCCGCCGTTTACTGGGGCTTCGATTCAGAGCTTCGCGTGAGCTAACCCCTCCTCTTAACCTTCCAGCACCGGGCAGGCGTCAGCCCCTATACTTCGCCTTGCGGCTTCGCAGAGACCTGTGTTTTTGCTAAACAGTCGCCTGGGCCTATTCACTGCGGCTCATCCGGGCTATTCACCCAAATGAGCACCCCTTCTCCCGAAGTTACGGGGTCATTTTGCCGAGTTCCTTAACGAGAGTTCTCTCGCTCACCTTAGGATTCTCTCCTCGCCTACCTGTGTCGGTTTGCGGTACGGGCACCATTTATCTCGCTAGAGGCTTTTCTTGGCAGTGTGGAATCAGGAACTTCGGTACTATATTTCCCTCGCTGTCACAGCTCAGCCTTCACGCAAGCGGGATTTGCCTCACTTGCAGCCTAACTGCTTAGACGCGCATATCCAACAGCGCGCTTACCCTATCCTCCTGCGTCCCCCCGTCGCTCAAACGATAAAGAGGTGGTACAGGAATATCAACCTGTTGTCCATCGCCTACGCCTTTCGGCCTCGGCTTAGGTCCCGACTAACCCTGAGAGGACGAGCCTTCCTCAGGAAACCTTAGGCATTCGGTGGATGGGATTCTCACCCATCTTTCGCTACTCATACCGGCATTCTCACTTCTAAGCGCTCCACCAGTCCTTACGGTCTGACTTCAACGCCCTTAGAACGCTCTCCTACCACTGACATCTAAGATGTCAATCCACAGCTTCGGTGATACGTTTAGCCCCGGTACATTTTCGGCGCAGAGTCACTCGACCAGTGAGCTATTACGCACTCTTTAAATGGTGGCTGCTTCTAAGCCAACATCCTGGTTGTCTAAGCAACTCCACATCCTTTTCCACTTAACGTATACTTTGGGACCTTAGCTGGTGGTCTGGGCTGTTTCCCTTTTGACTACGGATCTTATCACTCGCAGTCTGACTCCCACGGATAAGTCTTTGGCATTCGGAGTTTGTCTGAATTCGGTAACCCGATGAGGGCCCCTAGTCCAAACAGTGCTCTACCTCCAAGACTCTTACAACGTGAGGCTAGCCCTAAAGCTATTTCGGAGAGAACCAGCTATCTCCAAGTTCGATTGGAATTTCTCCGCTACCCACACCTCATCCCCGCACTTTTCAACGTGCGTGGGTTCGGGCCTCCAGTTGGTGTTACCCAACCTTCACCCTGGACATGGGTAGATCACCTGGTTTCGGGTCTACGACCACATACTCATTCGCCCTATTCAGACTCGCTTTCGCTGCGGCTCCGTCTTCTCAACTTAACCTTGCATGTAATCGTAACTCGCCGGTTCATTCTACAAAAGGCACGCCATCACCCATGAACGGGCTCTGACTACTTGTAGGCACACGGTTTCAGGATCTCTTTCACTCCCCTTCCGGGGTGCTTTTCACCTTTCCCTCACGGTACTGGTTCACTATCGGTCACTAGGGAGTATTTAGCCTTGGGAGATGGTCCTCCCAGCTTCCGACGGGATTTCACGTGTCCCGCCGTACTCAGGATCCACTCAGGAGGGAACGAAGTTTCAACTACAGGGTTTTTACCTTCTCTGACGGGCCTTTCCAGACCACTTCATCTACCCCGTTCCTTTGTAACTCCATGTAGAGTGTCCTACAACCCCAAGAGGCAAGCCTCTTGGTTTGGGCTATGTCCCGTTTCGCTCGCCGCTACTCAGGGAATCGCGTTTGCTTTCTCTTCCTCCGGGTACTTAGATGTTTCAGTTCCCCGGGTCTGCCTTCAATACCCTATGTATTCAGGTAAAGATACTGTTCCATTACGAACAGTGGGTTTCCCCATTCGGAAATCTCCGGATCAAAGCTTACTTACAGCTCCCCGAAGCATATCGGTGTTAGTCCCGTCCTTCATCGGCTCCTAGTGCCAAGGCATCCACCGTGCGCCCTTTCTAACTTAACCTAAAAGGTCATTTCTCTATTGAATAGAGAGAAAACTAAAATGGCGATCACTCGGTTTTTCTTGGTTCTTCTTACTTACGATTATCTAGTTTTCAAGGAACAAAAAAGCTTTGAGAGAATTGCTCCCTCAAAACTAAACAAACAAGCTAGTCAACAGTACGAATCGTAAGATTCGCATTCCGATTGCCATTACGGCAATATCCTTAGAAAGGAGGTGATCCAGCCGCACCTTCCGATACGGCTACCTTGTTACGACTTCACCCCAATCATCTGTCCCACCTTAGGCGGCTGGCTCCAAAAGGTTACCCCACCGACTTCGGGTGTTACAAACTCTCGTGGTGTGACGGGCGGTGTGTACAAGGCCCGGGAACGTATTCACCGCGGCATGCTGATCCGCGATTACTAGCGATTCCGGCTTCATGCAGGCGAGTTGCAGCCTGCAATCCGAACTGAGAATGGATTTATGGGATTGGCTCGACCTCGCGGCTTCGCGACCCTTTGTTCCATCCATTGTAGCACGTGTGTAGCCCAGGTCATAAGGGGCATGATGATTTGACGTCATCCCCACCTTCCTCCGGTTTGTCACCGGCAGTCACCTTAGAGTGCCCAACTGAATGCTGGCAACTAAGATCAAGGGTTGCGCTCGTTGCGGGACTTAACCCAACATCTCACGACACGAGCTGACGACAACCATGCACCACCTGTCACTCTGTCCCCCGAAGGGGAACGCCCTATCTCTAGGGTTGTCAGAGGATGTCAAGACCTGGTAAGGTTCTTCGCGTTGCTTCGAATTAAACCACATGCTCCACCGCTTGTGCGGGCCCCCGTCAATTCCTTTGAGTTTCAGCCTTGCGGCCGTACTCCCCAGGCGGAGTGCTTAATGCGTTTGCTGCAGCACTAAAGGGCGGAAACCCTCTAACACTTAGCACTCATCGTTTACGGCGTGGACTACCAGGGTATCTAATCCTGTTCGCTCCCCACGCTTTCGCGCCTCAGCGTCAGTTACAGACCAGAGAGCCGCCTTCGCCACTGGTGTTCCTCCACATCTCTACGCATTTCACCGCTACACGTGGAATTCCGCTCTCCTCTTCTGCACTCAAGTTCCCCAGTTTCCAATGACCCTCCCCGGTTGAGCCGGGGGCTTTCACATCAGACTTAAGGAACCGCCTGCGCGCGCTTTACGCCCAATAATTCCGGACAACGCTTGCCACCTACGTATTACCGCGGCTGCTGGCACGTAGTTAGCCGTGGCTTTCTGGTCAGGTACCGTCAAGGTACCGGCAGTTACTCCGGTACTTGTTCTTCCCTGACAACAGAACTTTACGACCCGAAGGCCTTCATCGTTCACGCGGCGTTGCTCCGTCAGACTTTCGTCCATTGCGGAAGATTCCCTACTGCTGCCTCCCGTAGGAGTCTGGGCCGTGTCTCAGTCCCAGTGTGGCCGATCACCCTCTCAGGTCGGCTACGCATCGTTGCCTTGGTGAGCCGTTACCTCACCAACTAGCTAATGCGCCGCGGGCCCATCTGTAAGTGACAGCCGAAACCGTCTTTCAGCTTTCCCTCATGTGAGGGAAAGGATTATCCGGTATTAGCTCCGGTTTCCCGAAGTTATCCCAGTCTTACAGGCAGGTTGCCCACGTGTTACTCACCCGTCCGCCGCTGATCTTCAAAAGCAAGCTAATGAAGATCCGCTCGACTTGCATGTATTAGGCACGCCGCCAGCGTTCGTCCTGAGCCAGGATCAAACTCTCCAAGAAAGAGTTATGAGTTAGCTCATAAGTTAAAACGTTGGCTCATGATCTTCTATAATAGAAGCCATGAAAATTTATTGTTTGTTGACGCTTGTTTGTTTAGTTTTCAAAGAACAATTCACCGACCAATTCATCACGTCAGCTTTAATATACTAACATGTATGTTTAATATGGTCAAATGTTTTTTGGTGGAGCCTAGCGGGATCGAACCGCTGACCTCCTGCGTGCAAGGCAGGCGCTCTCCCAGCTGAGCTAAGGCCCCGTATTATTTAGGAATAAGATGGTCGGGAAGACAGGATTCGAACCTGCGACCCCTTGGTCCCAAACCAAGTGCTCTACCAAGCTGAGCTACTCCCCGTTAAATGAGAAAAAATAATGGCGCGCCCGAAAGGAGTCGAACCCATAACCTTCTGATCCGTAGTCAGACGCTCTATCCAATTGAGCTACGGGCGCATATATAGAATTTTAAGCTTGCTTGGTGCCGAGGACCGGAATCGAACCGGTACGGTAGTCACCTACCGCAGGATTTTAAGTCCTGTGCGTCTGCCAGTTCCGCCACCCCGGCTAAGAAATGGAGCGGAAGACGGGATTCGAACCCGCGACCCCAACCTTGGCAAGGTTGTATTCTACCACTGAACTACTTCCGCAATATAGAAAGTTTTTCGCGTTAGCAAAAAACTTTGATGCGGGTGAAGGGAGTCGAACCCCCACGCCTTGCGGCGCCAGATCCTAAGTCTGGTGCGTCTGCCAATTCCGCCACACCCGCATATGAAATTATGAATCCGCCGAAGCAGAAGTTAAGGAAGATTATTTTCGCTGGCGCGAAAAAATCTTGGTGAGCCATGAAGGACTCGAACCTTCGACCCTCTGATTAAAAGTCAGATGCTCTACCGACTGAGCTAATGGCTCGTACAAAAGGTGCCGGCAAGAGGACTTGAACCCCCAACCTACTGATTACAAGTCAGTTGCTCTACCAATTGAGCTACACCGGCAAGTTAGTTAAGATGAGTTTCACTTAGTGAAATATATGGTGGAGGATGACGGGATCGAACCGCCGACCCTCTGCTTGTAAGGCAGATGCTCTCCCAGCTGAGCTAATCCTCCATATATATGCCCGGCGGCGTCCTACTCTCACAGGGGGAACCCCCAACTACCATCGGCGCTGAGAAGCTTAACTTCCGTGTTCGGTATGGGAACGGGTGTGACCTTCTCGCCATCGCCACCAGACTATTTGATTGAAAGAAAAGTATTTATTCCTTCAAAACTAGATAATGTTGTAAGAAGAATTCAAGAAGAACGAATGATCAATTTGGTTAAGTCCTCGAACGATTAGTATCAGTCAGCTCCACACGTCACCGCGCTTCCACCTCTGACCTATCAACCTGATCATCTTTCAGGGTTCTTACTAGCTTGCGCTATGGGAAATCTCATCTTGAGGGGGGCTTCATGCTTAGATGCTTTCAGCACTTATCCCGTCCGCACATAGCTACCCAGCGATGCCTTTGGCAAGACAACTGGTACACCAGCGGTGCGTCCATCCCGGTCCTCTCGTACTAAGGACAGCTCCTCTCAAATTTCCTGCGCCCACGACGGATAGGGACCGAACTGTCTCACGACGTTCTGAACCCAGCTCGCGTACCGCTTTAATGGGCGAACAGCCCAACCCTTGGGACCGACTACAGCCCCAGGATGCGATGAGCCGACATCGAGGTGCCAAACCTCCCCGTCGATGTGGACTCTTGGGGGAGATAAGCCTGTTATCCCCGGGGTAGCTTTTATCCGTTGAGCGATGGCCCTTCCATGCGGAACCACCGGATCACTAAGCCCGACTTTCGTCCCTGCTCGACTTGTAGGTCTCGCAGTCAAGCTCCCTTGTGCCTTTACACTCTGCGAATGATTTCCAACCATTCTGAGGGAACCTTTGGGCGCCTCCGTTACTCTTTAGGAGGCGACCGCCCCAGTCAAACTGCCCACCTGACACTGTCTCCCGCCCCGATCAGGGGCGCGGGTTAGAATTTCAATACAGCCAGGGTAGTATCCCACCGACGCCTCCACCGAAGCTGGCGCTCCGGTTTCTCAGGCTCCTACCTATCCTGTACAAGCTGTACCAAAATTCAATATCAGGCTACAGTAAAGCTCCACGGGGTCTTTCCGTCCTGTCGCGGGTAACCTGCATCTTCACAGGTACTATAATTTCACCGAGTCTCTCGTTGAGACAGTGCCCAGATCGTTACGCCTTTCGTGCGGGTCGGAACTTACCCGACAAGGAATTTCGCTACCTTAGGACCGTTATAGTTACGGCCGCCGTTTACTGGGGCTTCGATTCAGAGCTTCGCGTGAGCTAACCCCTCCTCTTAACCTTCCAGCACCGGGCAGGCGTCAGCCCCTATACTTCGCCTTGCGGCTTCGCAGAGACCTGTGTTTTTGCTAAACAGTCGCCTGGGCCTATTCACTGCGGCTCATCCGGGCTATTCACCCAAATGAGCACCCCTTCTCCCGAAGTTACGGGGTCATTTTGCCGAGTTCCTTAACGAGAGTTCTCTCGCTCACCTTAGGATTCTCTCCTCGCCTACCTGTGTCGGTTTGCGGTACGGGCACCATTTATCTCGCTAGAGGCTTTTCTTGGCAGTGTGGAATCAGGAACTTCGGTACTATATTTCCCTCGCTGTCACAGCTCAGCCTTCACGCAAGCGGGATTTGCCTCACTTGCAGCCTAACTGCTTAGACGCGCATATCCAACAGCGCGCTTACCCTATCCTCCTGCGTCCCCCCGTCGCTCAAACGATAAAGAGGTGGTACAGGAATATCAACCTGTTGTCCATCGCCTACGCCTTTCGGCCTCGGCTTAGGTCCCGACTAACCCTGAGAGGACGAGCCTTCCTCAGGAAACCTTAGGCATTCGGTGGATGGGATTCTCACCCATCTTTCGCTACTCATACCGGCATTCTCACTTCTAAGCGCTCCACCAGTCCTTACGGTCTGACTTCAACGCCCTTAGAACGCTCTCCTACCACTGACATCTAAGATGTCAATCCACAGCTTCGGTGATACGTTTAGCCCCGGTACATTTTCGGCGCAGAGTCACTCGACCAGTGAGCTATTACGCACTCTTTAAATGGTGGCTGCTTCTAAGCCAACATCCTGGTTGTCTAAGCAACTCCACATCCTTTTCCACTTAACGTATACTTTGGGACCTTAGCTGGTGGTCTGGGCTGTTTCCCTTTTGACTACGGATCTTATCACTCGCAGTCTGACTCCCACGGATAAGTCTTTGGCATTCGGAGTTTGTCTGAATTCGGTAACCCGATGAGGGCCCCTAGTCCAAACAGTGCTCTACCTCCAAGACTCTTACAACGTGAGGCTAGCCCTAAAGCTATTTCGGAGAGAACCAGCTATCTCCAAGTTCGATTGGAATTTCTCCGCTACCCACACCTCATCCCCGCACTTTTCAACGTGCGTGGGTTCGGGCCTCCAGTTGGTGTTACCCAACCTTCACCCTGGACATGGGTAGATCACCTGGTTTCGGGTCTACGACCACATACTCATTCGCCCTATTCAGACTCGCTTTCGCTGCGGCTCCGTCTTCTCAACTTAACCTTGCATGTAATCGTAACTCGCCGGTTCATTCTACAAAAGGCACGCCATCACCCATGAACGGGCTCTGACTACTTGTAGGCACACGGTTTCAGGATCTCTTTCACTCCCCTTCCGGGGTGCTTTTCACCTTTCCCTCACGGTACTGGTTCACTATCGGTCACTAGGGAGTATTTAGCCTTGGGAGATGGTCCTCCCAGCTTCCGACGGGATTTCACGTGTCCCGCCGTACTCAGGATCCACTCAGGAGGGAACGAAGTTTCAACTACAGGGTTTTTACCTTCTCTGACGGGCCTTTCCAGACCACTTCATCTACCCCGTTCCTTTGTAACTCCATGTAGAGTGTCCTACAACCCCAAGAGGCAAGCCTCTTGGTTTGGGCTATGTCCCGTTTCGCTCGCCGCTACTCAGGGAATCGCGTTTGCTTTCTCTTCCTCCGGGTACTTAGATGTTTCAGTTCCCCGGGTCTGCCTTCAATACCCTATGTATTCAGGTAAAGATACTGTTCCATTACGAACAGTGGGTTTCCCCATTCGGAAATCTCCGGATCAAAGCTTACTTACAGCTCCCCGAAGCATATCGGTGTTAGTCCCGTCCTTCATCGGCTCCTAGTGCCAAGGCATCCACCGTGCGCCCTTTCTAACTTAACCTAAAAGGTCATTTCTCTATTGAATAGAGAGAAAACTAAAATGGCGATCACTCGGTTTTTCTTGGTTCTTCTTACTTACGATTATCTAGTTTTCAAGGAACAAAAAAGCTTTGAGAGAATTGCTCCCTCAAAACTAAACAAACAAGCTAGTCAACAGTACGAATCGTAAGATTCGCATTCCGATTGCCATTACGGCAATATCCTTAGAAAGGAGGTGATCCAGCCGCACCTTCCGATACGGCTACCTTGTTACGACTTCACCCCAATCATCTGTCCCACCTTAGGCGGCTGGCTCCAAAAGGTTACCCCACCGACTTCGGGTGTTACAAACTCTCGTGGTGTGACGGGCGGTGTGTACAAGGCCCGGGAACGTATTCACCGCGGCATGCTGATCCGCGATTACTAGCGATTCCGGCTTCATGCAGGCGAGTTGCAGCCTGCAATCCGAACTGAGAATGGATTTATGGGATTGGCTCGACCTCGCGGCTTCGCGACCCTTTGTTCCATCCATTGTAGCACGTGTGTAGCCCAGGTCATAAGGGGCATGATGATTTGACGTCATCCCCACCTTCCTCCGGTTTGTCACCGGCAGTCACCTTAGAGTGCCCAACTGAATGCTGGCAACTAAGATCAAGGGTTGCGCTCGTTGCGGGACTTAACCCAACATCTCACGACACGAGCTGACGACAACCATGCACCACCTGTCACTCTGTCCCCCGAAGGGGAACGCCCTATCTCTAGGGTTGTCAGAGGATGTCAAGACCTGGTAAGGTTCTTCGCGTTGCTTCGAATTAAACCACATGCTCCACCGCTTGTGCGGGCCCCCGTCAATTCCTTTGAGTTTCAGCCTTGCGGCCGTACTCCCCAGGCGGAGTGCTTAATGCGTTTGCTGCAGCACTAAAGGGCGGAAACCCTCTAACACTTAGCACTCATCGTTTACGGCGTGGACTACCAGGGTATCTAATCCTGTTCGCTCCCCACGCTTTCGCGCCTCAGCGTCAGTTACAGACCAGAGAGCCGCCTTCGCCACTGGTGTTCCTCCACATCTCTACGCATTTCACCGCTACACGTGGAATTCCGCTCTCCTCTTCTGCACTCAAGTTCCCCAGTTTCCAATGACCCTCCCCGGTTGAGCCGGGGGCTTTCACATCAGACTTAAGGAACCGCCTGCGCGCGCTTTACGCCCAATAATTCCGGACAACGCTTGCCACCTACGTATTACCGCGGCTGCTGGCACGTAGTTAGCCGTGGCTTTCTGGTCAGGTACCGTCAAGGTACCGGCAGTTACTCCGGTACTTGTTCTTCCCTGACAACAGAACTTTACGACCCGAAGGCCTTCATCGTTCACGCGGCGTTGCTCCGTCAGACTTTCGTCCATTGCGGAAGATTCCCTACTGCTGCCTCCCGTAGGAGTCTGGGCCGTGTCTCAGTCCCAGTGTGGCCGATCACCCTCTCAGGTCGGCTACGCATCGTTGCCTTGGTGAGCCGTTACCTCACCAACTAGCTAATGCGCCGCGGGCCCATCTGTAAGTGACAGCCGAAACCGTCTTTCAGCTTTCCCTCATGTGAGGGAAAGGATTATCCGGTATTAGCTCCGGTTTCCCGAAGTTATCCCAGTCTTACAGGCAGGTTGCCCACGTGTTACTCACCCGTCCGCCGCTGATCTTCAAAAGCAAGCTAATGAAGATCCGCTCGACTTGCATGTATTAGGCACGCCGCCAGCGTTCGTCCTGAGCCAGGATCAAACTCTCCAAGAAAGAGTTATGAGTTAGCTCATAAGTTAAAACGTTGGCTCATGATCTTCTATAATAGAAGCCATGAAAATTTATTGTTTGTTGACGCTTGTTTGTTTAGTTTTCAAAGAACAATTTGTTTTGTTGCTCCGTTAGAAGCAACTCTTATATATTATCAGGTTGAAAACCCGATGTCAATAAGTTTTTTTGTTTTCTTTGCTGCTAACTAAGTAGCTCGTAGCAACAGATATAAATATAGCACCTTTATTCTGCAATGGCAATATCTTTTCACTATTTTTATTCATGTAATTAAAAGAAAGATAATTCATATTTCTGTGTCCAAATAATACAAAGAAACACAGTAAATCTTATGTTGTAATAGAAAGGATTAAATTCAATCGCGATCAGAACAAAAAAGACAAAACGACCTCAGCCGTTTTGCCTTTACTTCTATCTATTAACGATGACGCATCAACGGGAATAATAGTACGTCCCTGATGGATGGTGAATTTGTCAGGAGCATAACCAGTCGGTCGATCCCGATACCCAGTCCGCCTGTTGGAGGCATTCCGTATTCCAGCGCTTCAATGAAGTCATCGTCCATTTCATGCGCTTCGTCGTTTCCTTGTTCCTTTTCTTTTAACTGCGCTTCAAAACGCTCTCTCTGGTCGATTGGATCGTTCAGCTCGGTAAATGCATTTGCATGCTCCCTTGCTACGATGAACAATTCAAAACGGTCAGTGAAGCGAGAATCATCATCATTCTTTTTCGCCAAAGGAGAAATATCAACCGGATGGCCGTAGATGAATGTTGGCTGGATCAGGTGCTCTTCAACCTTTTGCTCGAAAAATTCATTGACGATATGGCCATACTGCATATGCTCGGTGATTTCCACTCCGTGCTCCTTCGCAAGCGCACGAGCTTCTTCCGTGCTCATTTGCGGCCAGAAATCCACTCCTGTATGTTCCTTGATCGCATCTACCATGTGGACTCTCTTCCACTCTGGCTTAAGATCGATTTCATACTCGCCATACTGGATTGTTGTTGTTCCAAGAACATCCTGAGCGATGTACGCAACCATGTTCTCAGTCAGGGACATGATGTCTCTCCAGTCAGCATATGCTTCATAAAGCTCAAGCATAGTGAATTCCGGATTGTGTCTTGTCGATACACCTTCATTACGGAATACACGGCCAATCTCATATACTTTTTCAAGGCCGCCGACAATCAGCCGCTTTAAGTGAAGCTCGATTGCGATTCGCATGTATAGCTGCATATCAAGCGCGTTATGGTGCGTGATGAACGGACGTGCTGAAGCTCCGCCGGCGATGGAGTGCATTAATGGCGTTTCAACTTCTAGATAACCTTGTCCATCAAGATAGCGGCGCATGGATTGGATGATGCGGCTGCGGTTGATGAAAGTCGTCTTGCTGTCATTGCTTGTAATCAGGTCAAGGTAACGCTGGCGATAGCGCTGCTCGACATCCTTCAATCCGTGGAACTTTTCAGGAAGCGGGCGCAGTGCCTTTGTTAAGAACACGAAATCTTGAGCTTTGATTGAAAGCTCGCCAACCTTTGTTTTAAATAGAGTTCCTTCTACACCGATAATGTCACCAAGGTCAGCAGAATCAAATATTCCGTATTGTTCTTCACCGACTGCATCCTGGCGTACATAAATCTGGATCTGGCCAGCAAGGTCCTGGATATGCGCGAAGCCTGCTTTTCCTTTTCCACGCTTAGTCATGATCCGTCCAGCTATCTTCACCGAAACATTCTTCGCTTCGATTTCTTCCTTTTCCAGTTCTCCATATTCACTAATTAGTTCTTCTGTCAGATGAGTACGCTCAAAACGTTTTCCGAATGGATCCATGCCTTTTTCACGCAATGAATTCATCTTGTCCCTTCTGACTCTGAGCTGGTCATTCAATTCTTCATGACTCATGTCGCTTTCACTCCAATATATAAAATAAATTTCTTATGTAATCCTGAGTATGTTGATGGATACTTTTATTATTTTACACAAACTATCGTATTCAGACATTAAAAATCTCTTTTTTATCGCCAAATAGATAAAAAACTGCCAGTTTGACCACTGGCAGTTACATTTAAGGTTAAAGGTATTATAGGAAAAGTGACGATTAATGTCAATTTTTATCCAACCTGGTTTGCTAATTGCTCTTTCGCTTCCGCTTCATCCGCAAATTTTTTCAGCAAACTGACAAGTTCGTCTCTTGTAGAGCATTCATTAATGCCGTTACGGACAGTTGCGTTGCCGCGGATTCCCTTCAGGTACCACGCAGCATGCTTGCGCATTTCACGGACGGCAATGTGCTCGTTCTTCAAATCAATCAGGCGGTCAAGGTGCAGGATGCTGACATCGATTTTTTCGCGTGCGCTTGGTTCACCCATTAATTCACCTGTTTCCAGGTATTTTACCGTACGATAGATCATCCATGGATTACCGAGTGCAGCTCGTCCGATCATGACTCCGTCCGCACCAGTCACGTCAAGCATTCTCTTGGCATCCTGAGGAGTCTGCACATCACCATTCCCAATCACAGGGATATTGACTGCCTGCTTCACGTCCCGGATGATATCCCAGTTCGCTGTTCCTTCATACATCTGTATACGTGTACGGCCGTGAAGGGCCACTGCACTTCCACCTGCACGTTCTACAGCTCGGGCATTCTCGATGGCGAAAATATGTTCGTCATCCCAGCCCATTCGCATTTTGACAGTAACTGGCTTATCAACTGCATCTACGACTGCTGATACCATTTCATAGATTTTGTTTGGGTCAAGCAGCCATTTCGCACCTGCATCACATTTCGTGATCTTCGGTACTGGACATCCCATATTAATATCAATAATGTCGGCATTCGTATTTTTGTCCACATATTGCGCTGCCTGGACAAGCGTTTCCTTTTCACCGCCAAAAATCTGCAGGCTGAGCGGCTTTTCTCGTTCATCTATATATAACATGTCGAGTGTTCGATTGTTTTGAGAAACAATGCCTTTGTCGCTGACCATTTCGGCACATACAAGTCCGGCGCCAAATTCTTTGACGGTCAGGCGGAACGCTGAGTTACAGATGCCGGCCATTGGCGCAAGGACAACCTGGTTCTTCATTTCAATATCGCCAATCTTAAGCATGCTCTGCCTCCTTTGAGTTGATCGATCTATAAACTCTACTGTGGGGTTAGTTCATCTATTTCGACACCCAGGAATTCTGCAATTTTGACTATCAGTCTTTCATCAGGCATCCTGTTGCCACGTTCGATTTCCCCAAGGATGGAAACCGATAAACCTAGCTCTTTAGCGAAGCTTTCCTGTGTAAAACCCTTCAGCTTTCGATAAGCGCGAATACGTCTTCCCCATTTTTCTGCTTCCATATTCGTACTCCTTCTCTATCCGGTATACTTAGTAAACAGTCTTTCAGCGGCCCCTTCATGGTCGGGAGCATGAGATTCGGTTCCATTTCAAGCAATGGAAGGATTACAAATGCGCGTTCGCTCATCCGAGGGTGCGGAATTGTAAGCTTCTCTGTTTCAATATTCTCGTGATTGAACAGCAAAATGTCAAGGTCCAAAGTTCTAGGACCCCACTTTATTTCCCTTTTTCTCCCAAGTTTTAACTCAATCTCCAGGCATGTATCGAGCAGTTCGAAAGAAGAAAGGCTTGTCTCTACTTGAATGGCCATATTCAAAAATTGATCCTGGTCAGTATAGCCTACAGGGTCGGTCTCATAGATGGAAGAAGTATTTACCACTGTGATGTCTTCACGGCTTTCAAGGAGGATAATGGCCTGTGTTAAATATCCAAGCCGGTCACCCATATTGGAGCCTAACGCAATATATGCTTTATTTTCCACTGTCATCTACTCCTTGTGATTTCGACTGCGACGGATTTATAGTGTCCGGGAATCGGCGGGTCCGGCTTGATGACTTTTACATGGCAGATTTCGACGAGCGAAAAGCTTTCCAGAATGGTTCCGGCAATTTTTTCAGCAATCGATTCTACAAGCTTGAACGGTTTTCCTTCCACAATGTCCTTGCAGACTTGATACAAGTCCGCATAGTTGATGGAATGCTCCAATTCATCGCTTTTTCCCGCTTTCGAAAGGTCCAGTTCCACCGTCAGATCGACTGCAAAGCGCTGGCCCAGCCTTGTTTCTTCAGGAAAAACACCATGGTACCCGTAAAACTCCATTTGGTTGACATGTATTTTATCCACGATATTCACCCTTTCCCATCAACGCGTCCATCATTTTTGCCATGCGCGACATTTCTTTTACATCATGAATCCTGACGATCTGACAGCCTTTCTGGATTCCATAACATACGGTCGCTCCCGTACCCTCTGTCCGTTCCGACACAGGAAGATTGAGGACTCCGCCGATCATCGACTTTTTCGATGTACCAAGGAGGACGGGATATCCTAGTGATACAAGCGTATCAAGATGACGCATCATCTCGAGGTTTTCCTTTAGATCTTTCGCAAACCCTATGCCCGGGTCAAGGATGATTTGATCGTCGCTTACCCCTGCTTTTTTCGCGATCGTAATGCTTTCATATAAATCATTCAATACGTCACGAATGAAGTTCGAATAATTGCGGTCATTCCGATTGTGCATCAGGATGATTGGAACCCCGGTTTCCGCTGCAACATCAGCGATTTCCGGATCTTCCTTCGCTCCCCAGATATCATTGATGATGGCCGCTCCAGCATCGACGGCACTTTTGGCCACCTTCGATTTATAGGTATCAATCGAAATGGGAACCTCGATTTCTTTAGAAATGGCTTTTATCGCCGGGACAACCCTGCTGATTTCCTCTTCGTCAGAAATCCGTTCATGCCCAGGCCTTGTCGATTCACCGCCGATGTCCAGGATATCTGCTCCGTCTGCAATCATTTGCCTAGCATGCTTAACGGCATTTTCAAGGTGGTTGTATTTTCCGCCATCCGAAAAAGAATCAGGTGTGACATTCAAAATTCCCATGATTAATGTTTTATCAGTAAAGTCCAGTGTATATGGACCAGCTTTTATCACGGTATTCATATTCGAGCTCCTCCATCCAATGTTGTTCTGCTCCATAATGTCTCCCGGTAAGCTTCATATTCACCAAAAAGAAGATTCGCCAGCTCTCCTGATTTCCCGGGAAACCTTCTACCCTCGAACTCATTAACCGGGACGATTTCCTGAATCGAGTTTGTCAGGAAAATTTCATCTGCTGCTTCCGCTTCTTCCTTTTTGTAAAAGCCTTCACGAACCTCGATGCCTGCTTTGCGGGCAAGAGCAATGACGAACCTGCGGGTGATTCCATTCAAAATTCCGGTCTGGACTGCAGGCGTAAAAAGAATGCCTCCCTTGTACCAGAAAATATTCGAGACAATTCCTTCAGCCAAAAACCCATCGCTTGTCAGGAAAATCCCTTCCGTATCCACCGCAGGGCCTGCCTCACGCTTGGCCAGTACATTGTTAAGATAATGGTGTGACTTCAGCCGCTCTGTTCCTTCAGGTGTGTTCCGCCTTAATTCGAGCAGCATAGCTTTTTTCTCACTCATACTCCCTGCTTGCGGCAGCGGCTTCGAAAAAACAATCACATTCGGCTCAAGGTATGTCCCAGTCTGCAAGCCTATTTCGCCGTTTCCTGCTGAAACGTTGAAACGGATATAGGCATCCTGAAGTTTATTTCTTGCTAATAATCCATCCAGGATCTTCACACATTGCTCCCTGGTGAATTCAGCTTCGATGTCCAAAACCCGCAGACTGTCATTCAGCCGCTCCAGGTGGTCATCCAGCAAAAAAGGGTGGCCATTATAGATTCTGAACGTTTCAAAGACACCTAAACCATAAAGGAATCCATGGTCAAAAGGAGAGATGCTGACCTCTTCCTTTTTCACGAACTCTCCATTCATATAAACAAACATTATAAACTTACTTCCTTTGCAGTCTTGTAATGAGTAATGAAATTGCGCATCAGCTGCTTTCCTGGAGTCGTTAAAATCGATTCCGGATGGAATTGGACACCTTCGACCGGCAGTGTCTTATGGCGAATCGCCATGATTTCTCCTTCTTCTGTCCACGCAGAAACCTCCAGGCAGTCAGGGAGGGTTTCTTTTTTAACGATGAGGGAATGGTAGCGTGCCGCAGGGAACGGATTCTCCACCCCTTCGAAAATCGTCTTGCCGTCATGATAGACCATGGACGTTTTCCCATGCATGAGCCGCTCCGCACGGACCACATCGCCGCCAAACACCTGGGCGATGGACTGATGTCCGAGACAGACACCGAAAATAGGCGTCTTTCCTGAAAAACTCTTGATGGCCTCGAGGCTGATGCCCGCTTCATTAGGGCTGCATGGTCCTGGTGAGACCATCAGGAACTGAGGGTCAAGCTCCGCAATTCCGCTGATGGACGTCTGGTCATTGCGGATGACTTTAAGTTCTTCGCCCATCTCGCCTAAATACTGAACAAGGTTATATGTGAATGAATCATAGTTATCAATCATCAAAATCATGCTTTACCCTCCGCAAGCTCTTTCGCCTTCCAAAGAGCAATTGCCTTCTTTAAGGATTCTTTGTATTCATTTGCAGGGATGGAATCAATGACAACGCCTGCTCCTGCCTGTACATGAGCCATCCCATCCTTGATGAGCATCGTCCGGATGATGATGTTCAGTTCCATATTGCCATTAAAACCGAACCAGCCCAACGAGCCAGTATATGGTCCGCGTCTCACAGGCTCTAGTTCTTCAATGATTTCCATTGTCCTCACCTTCGGGGCACCAGTAATCGTACCGCCCGGGAAGGTCGCATTGACGACATCGAACCATGTCTCCCCCTCTGCGAGCTCTCCTCTGACATTAGAGACGATATGCATGACATGCGAATACTTTTCAATGACCATGAACTCATTGACTTCGACCGTACCGTACTTGCAAACCCTTCCTAAGTCGTTCCTTTCAAGGTCGACAAGCATGACATGCTCGGCACGCTCTTTTTCATTGTTGATCAGTTCATAGGCAAGCTGCAAATCTTCTTCGTCTGTCCTGCCCCTTGATCTCGTGCCGGCAATTGGCCGTGTGCTGACCTCAGACCCTTTCACTTTCGCTAAAAGTTCAGGCGAACCGCTTACGAGCTGGAAGTTTTGCGTATGCAGATAACCCATATAAGGAGATGGATTCAGCTTGCGAAGCTGCCGGTAAACTTCCAGCGCTTCTGTCTCGATTGGCTTGGACTGCCTGACAGACAGATTCACCTGGAATACGTCCCCCTGGGCAATGTATCGCTGTACTTTCTCTACTGCTTCGATGAATTCAGCTTCATCCATGGAGACTTGAAGTTCATCTGCTGCAGGCCTATGTTCAGCTTCAACTGCTGGTACATCAGCCTCCCATTTTGTTAACCAATCTGAAAGCTTGTCCTCCGACTGCTTATCCTCGCCTTTTTCCGTCAGGGCCATCAGCCAAAGCTTGTCTGTTTGATGGTCAAAGACAAACCATTCTTTGAATAGCTGAAAGTAGACCTCCGGGATTCCGGAATCATCCTTAGCCAGCGATGGAAGCTTTTCGATATAGCGTGCATAATCATAGCTCAGGTAGCCGATGGCACCGCCCTGGAAATCAGGCAAGCCTTCCACTTCAGGTACCTGATAATTTTGCATTTGATCCTTCATTAGCTCGAGAGGATTTCCCTCAAGAATAGTCGAGGATCCTTGCTCTGTGATTGTCAGTTGATTGTTTTTACCAGAAAACACAATCCAGGGATTGAACGCGGCGATACTGTAACGCCCGCCTCTCCCGCTTTCGAGGATGACATGCTCTTTATATTGTTGTGCTATATGATCATATTGATGAAAAAAACGTGAAGCTGTATATGGTATTGTCTGTGATTGAATGCTATAGTCCGGCAAGTTTTTCACCTCAATTTTTTTCTCTTTATCCATCATACATGATGAAGGGCGCGCTTTCATTTTTAAAATGATGGTTTTTCAGAGAATTTGTCGTTTTAATTATTCCCGGCATAGAAAAAGAGACAAGCTGTTCAGCCTGCCTCTTCCTATAACTATTCTTCAAATTGATAAAGCGGGGTGCTCAGGTAGCGTTCTCCGTTACTTGGGATGACTGCCAGAACCTTTTTGCCTTTGCCCAGCTTTTTCGCTGTTTCCAGTGCTGCATAGATGGCTGCACCTGATGAGATTCCGCCAAGGATGCCCGCTTCTTTTGCTGCACGGCGGGCATATTCGAATGCCTGTTCATTCTCGACCTTGATGATTTCATCATAAACATTCGTATCAAGTACGCCTGGGACGAATCCGGCGCCGATTCCCTGGATCTTGTGAGGCCCCGGCTTTCCGCCAGATAATACCGGTGAGTCTGTCGGCTCTACTGCAATAATCTTGATATCCTTATATTTTTCACGAAGGACTTTTCCTGCCCCTGTAATCGTTCCGCCTGTGCCGATGCCAGAGATGAAGGCATCCAGCTGGTCACCCATCTGCTCGACGATTTCCGGACCTGTCGTTCTTTCGTGGATGCTTGGATTTGCTTCATTCTCGAATTGTTGAGGCATGAAGTATCCCTTTTCCTTCGCCAGTTCTGACGCTTTGCGGATGGCACCGCCCATTCCTTCTGGTCCAGGAGTCAACACAAGTTCAGCTCCATAGGCACGCAGAAGATTCCTGCGCTCCATGCTCATCGTTTCTGGCATGACGAGGATCGCTTTGTACCCTTTGGCTGCCGCCACCATTGCCAGGCCGATACCAGTATTGCCGCTAGTAGGCTCGATGATTGTATCTCCTTGTTTCAACACTCCCTTAGCTTCAGCATCCTCAATCATCGCCAATGCGATACGATCCTTGACGCTGCTGCCCGGGTTCATGTATTCGAGCTTCAAATAAATATCCGCACTTTGGTCATCACCAAGACCATTAAGCTTCACAATTGGTGTCTGGCCGATCAACTCAGTAATTGAATTTGCAATACGTACCAAATTACCCACCCCTTTAATCCGACTATTTTAATTGGTTTTATTAAAATTTACCAGTACTTTTAGTCTATGTCAATCAGTATGCTTCGACAAAAACTGAAATCAGTCTTTAGCCTAGGCTCTTTTCCTACAAAATTATCCCACCGATGCCAAAGCAACATTGAAAAGAGCCCTATCCTTTTTAAACTAACCTATTTTGAATCTCGCTAAACAAGAAAAGCACCGGTTCATGCCAACCGGTGCTTCCCCATTATTTCTTCCCGCTGTCGCCATAAAACCAGTTGACATCTGCATCATTCCAGAAAGCCCGAGCAGACACAGGGATATCCATTTGTTCAAGGGCAATTTGCCTGCGTATCTGATTCTCCACTTCATTGTAGGCATATTTTTTCCCTTCAAGCTTCTCATGAAGATAGACGATCGCATACCCATTTTCTATTTTTACGGGTCCTGTCCACTCTCCGGATTTCAGCGTTTTTGCCGCATCAATGACCTCCGGGGAAATAAGCTCATCTTCTTCCGTAACAAAGCCGATGTCTCCACCTGCATTCGCCGAAAACTCATCGAGTGACCGCTCCATCGCAAGAGCAGCGAAGCTGGAGCCATTCTTCAGCTCCTTCACAGCTGAATCCCCTTCTTCTTTCGTTTCGACAACGATTTGGGATAGGTGATAAGAGGCAGGTATATCAAAAAGACTATTATTCTGTTCGTAAAACGACTTCATATCCTCTTCAGATACTTTAACATCCTTTGTTAGAATTTCTTCGAGCAGCAGACTGTATTTGATCTGCTCCTTCCATTTTTCTTCTGTTTTTGGCTCGTTACCTGCTAAGGAATACAAGGCCTTATAAATAGTCATTTCACGTTCGATTGCCTGATCAGACAGCTTGATATCATATTTATCTGCCATCTGTTTGACTACTTCCTGGTCAATCAGGTCCCTTAATGTTTCTTGGCCGTATCGTTCTTCGAGCTCAGTGAGCCATTCCTGGCGGGAGATTGACTCTTTGCCAATCTTCGCAACGGATTCCTGTTTCCCTTCAAGGATCGCAGGCTTGGCTAGCAGCATCACAAGAGTTATTGCGTTCAATATGGCTAACCCGGCAATAATGTACCAAAGCTGCTTCTTTTCCACTTCTCATCCCCCAGATACCGCTTATTTTGCTTCTCTCTCTATCTCTTCCAGTTCTTCTTTAGTGAACATATATTTCTCATTGCAGAAATGGCAGTGTGCTTCTGCCTGACCCTCTGTCTCGATCATATCTCGGATTTCATCTGCACCAAGGCTGATCAAGGCGTTGCTGAATCGGTCCTTCGAGCAATTGCATTCAAAGTTCACAGGCATTGTATCAAGAACTTTTACATTCTCTTTACCAAACAATTCTTCCAGCAATTCTTCCGGAGATAGTCCTTTTTCAATCAGCTTTGATACTGGCGGGATCGATTGCAATCGCTGTTCGATCGCTGTAATCGTTTCTTCTGTTGTACCAGGCATCAGCTGGATGATGAATCCTCCCGCTGCCTTGATGGAGTTATCTGGATTAACCAGTACACCTACACCAACTGAAGAATTGACCTGTTCAGATGTTGCGAAGTAATAAGTGAAGTCCTCACCTAGCTCACCTGATACAATTGGCACCTGTCCTGTAAAATAGTCGCGCAGTCCCAAATCCTTCACGACCGTAAGCGTTCCGTCTGTACCGACGCCTTTTCTTACATCAAGCTTGCCGTGCTCGTTCAAGTCGAAGTGGACATGGGGATTCGACACATAGCCCCTTACCTGTCCCTTGGCATTGCTGTCCACAAGAATAAGTCCAAGTGGGCCTCCGCCTTCGATTTTGATCGTTAATTTATCATCGCCCTTGAGCATCGCACCCATCATGACGCCAGCTGTCATGGACCGGCCAAGTGCGGCAGATGCTACAGGCCATGTATAATGGCGGCGCTGTGCCTCTCCAACGGTTTCGGTTGTTTTTGCTGCATATGCCCTGATCTGTCCGTCAAAAGCAAGTGCCTTTACTAAATAATCACTCATTTTTCTACTCCCTTCGTGCTGTAAAGTTGTATGCGTCCCCTTTGCAGGAAGCTTAATTGTTTTTTTCCATATTACGCTTATAGATAAGCTGCAGTCCCTTTAATGTCAAAAATGGATCGACGGCATCGATGATATTCGATTCCAGGGCAATCAAATTTGCCAGGCCTCCAGTTGCGATGACTTTTGGAGGAACTTTACTCTTATCTTTCATCCGTTTAACTATTCCCTCTACTTGTCCAACATATCCATATAGAATGCCAGCTTGCATGGCCGAAACCGTGTTCTTTCCAACCACATCATCCGGCCTGCTGATTTCTATCCGCGGTAGCTTAGCTGCCCTTGAATAAAGGGCTTCAGTGGAAATGCCGATCCCCGGTGCAATCGCTCCGCCCATATATTGATTATGCTCATTTATATAGCAGTAGGTTGTCGCAGTCCCAAAGTCGACAATGACCAGCGGGCTGCCATACTCATGAATGGCCGCGACCGCATTGACAATCCTGTCCGCTCCGACTTCTCTTGGATTTTCATATTTAATGTCAAGTCCGGTCTTGATGCCAGGCCCCACGACCAACGGTTTGATGTGAAAGTACTTCTGGCACATCCGCTCAAGCGAGAACATGATCGGAGGCACGACAGAAGAGATAATGATTCCATCTATATCTGAAAAAGAAAGTTCGACATGGTCAAATAGGTTTTTGACAATCATGCCAAATTCATCTTCCGTTCTATGGCGATTCGTTTCGATTCTCCAATGGTGCTTCAACTCTTCCTTATCATAAACACCTAACACAATATTTGTATTCCCGACGTCAAAAACAAAAATCAAGCTATTCACCAACTTATTAATAGTTTTCTGAATCAATACTGAAAATATCATATCATAATCGCTGGGAATTCACTAAAAAAAGTCGCTTAGGATGCGAAAGCGACTTGAGGTGCTTAAAGCCATCGCATCTTGCAAGACACTCAAACAAGTACTATCAATAAAGAAAACAAACAGGTGCCCCGTAAGAGCACCTGCTTCATAAATTCTATTCTTTTGGATTTTCATCGATGGCCTTTGGATCTTCGATGACTGAGTCAACTTTCTTGTCAGTTTCTTCGATTGCAGGCATTTCATCTTTTTTCTTGTTGATTGTTACTTTCATGTCGTCGTTATCGACACTGATTTTGCGATCAGGAAGACGGCCATGGTCGATCAAATGCTTGATTTGTTCTGCGTCAAGAGTTTCTACCTCTAACAATGTGTTCGCGATGATATCAAGCTTATCACGATGCTCTGTCAGAAGGTTTTTCGCTCTTGCATAGCATTCCTTGATGATTGTCTGAATTTCCACATCAATTTCATATGCGATCTTGTCAGAATAGTTTTGTTCATTGTTCAGGTCACGGCCTAAGAATACCTGACCCTGTGCCTGGCCGAACTGCATTGGTCCGAGCTTGTCACTCATACCGAATTCAGTAACCATCCTTCTCGCAATGCCTGTTGCACGCTGGAAGTCATTGTGTGCACCTGTGCTTACTTCGCCGAATACGATTTCTTCAGCTACACGGCCGCCAAGGAGGCCAGTGATTTTATCAAGAAGCTCTGGCTTCGTCATGAAGTAACGGTCTTCCTTTGGAAGCATGACAGCGTATCCGCCTGCCTGCCCGCGAGGAACAATCGTTACCTTATGGACCATTTCTGCCTCATCAAGTACAACCCCAATGACGGTATGGCCCGCTTCATGGAATGCAACAATATTTCTTTCTTTCTTCGAGATGACACGGGTCTTCTTGGCTGGACCAGCTATGACGCGGTCTGTTGCCTCATCCAGATCCAGCATGTCAATCTTCTTCTTATCTCTCCTTGCTGCAACAAGCGCAGCTTCGTTCAGTAGGTTTTCAAGGTCCGCACCAGAGAAGCCTGGAGTACGGGCCGCAATACTTTTCAAGTTAACTGACTCATCCAGAGGCTTATTTCTAGCATGTACCTTCAATACTGCTTCACGGCCTGTTACATCAGGGCGGTCAACTGTGATCTGGCGGTCAAAACGTCCTGGACGCAGCAATGCCGGGTCAAGGATATCAGGTCTGTTCGTCGCTGCAACGATGATGATCCCTTCGTTGGCTCCGAATCCATCCATTTCTACAAGCAACTGGTTAAGCGTCTGTTCACGCTCGTCATGCCCTCCGCCAAGTCCAGCGCCACGCTGGCGGCCGACTGCATCGATTTCATCTATGAAAATGATACATGGAGCATTCTTTTTTGCTGTTTCGAATAGGTCACGCACACGAGATGCACCGACACCGACAAACATTTCCACGAAGTCGGAACCACTGATCGAGAAGAATGGCACTCCAGCTTCGCCTGCAACAGCACGGGCTAGCAAGGTCTTACCAGTACCCGGAGGTCCCACCAAAAGGATTCCCTTTGGTATGCGAGCCCCAAGGTCAGCAAATTTGCGAGGGTCTTTCAGGAACTCGACAACCTCGACAAGTTCTTGCTTTTCTTCATCTGCACCCGCTACATCCTTGAAGCGGACTTTCTTCTTTTCTTCGTTATAAAGCTTCGCTTTGCTCTTGCCGAAGTTCATGACACGGCTTCCGCCGCCCTGAGCCTGGTTCAGCAAGAAGAAGAACAGAATGAAAATGATGATAAACGGAATGATGGACGTAAAGAATGTCACCCATCCACTTGTTTCCTTAGCAGGTAAAATTTCAACCTCTGCAGCTTGTGCTGCTTGTTCAATCCTGTTTAGGGTATCTGGATTGCTCCAGACATATGTGATGAAGCCTTTACCTTCCTCTTGGCCTTTCATCTGGCCTCTTACCTCATACACACCACGTTCAGGCTGCAGTGTCAGATCACCATCAACATTGCCTGCCTCAAGTTCCTGCATGAATTTATCGTAAGAGATTGGTTCAGTTGGCTGGTTATTGCCATTAAAGAAACTCACAACTCCGATAATGACTAAAAATATCAATAAATAAAAGATGGTATTACGGAAGATCCGATTCATCCCTTACCTCCTCCCACGGTAGACAAACTATACTAAATAGTATCATAGCAAATTATGCTAATACAAGAAATTAACATTCAGAATATTTGCTTCTTAATCAAAATGTAGAATTTCATTCACTAAATCGTAACCGTTTTACTTTGTGTACACTTCTGGCTTCAGGACTCCGATATATGGCAGGTTGCGGTATTTTTCCGCATAATCAAGACCATATCCGACGACGAACTCGTCAGGAACGATGAATCCTACATAGTCAGCAGTAATGTCTGCCTTTCTTCCTGTAGGTTTATCTAGCAGTGTGACAATCTTGATTGATTTTGCCTTGCGGTATCTGAAAAGCTCAACAAGATAGCTGAGTGTCAAACCGCTGTCGATGATGTCCTCGATGATCAGGATATCTCTTCCTTCTACAGAGGTATCAAGGTCTTTAAGGATTTTTACCTCTCCGGAAGAAACCATGGCATTTCCATAGCTGGAAACATCCATGAAGTCCATTTCAAGGTACGCATCCACACGTTTGAGCAGGTCGCCCATGAATGGCATCGCACCTTTTAAAACACCAATTGCTAGCGGAAAACGGTCCTTGTATTCATCCGTTAATTGAGCCGCCAGCTGCCTTGTCTTTTCCTGAATTTCCTCTTCTGTAAATAATACCTTTTCAATATCATTTTTCATCATGATCCTTGTGCCCCCTGGAAGATATCAATACTTTATATAAGTTAATAGTAATAACCTGTTTCCTTTTGTTGCTTCATTGTTCGATTTTTTCAGGCCCGGAAGCCAAAGGATCCTGCCTTCACTGTCTGTCACAATAGGCCATTCATCTCTTTGGGCCAGCGGAATTTTCATATCGATGAAAATATCCTTTACTTTTTTTGAACCCTTCATCCCCTTTAATGACATCCTGTCGCCATTTTGCCTTGTCCGGATAATCAGCGGAGTCCCTGATTGTTCCAGGTCAACGATATAGCGATCATTGGAAAGTTCACGTTCATGAGAATCATTGAGCAATTGAGCATCAATGAGATCGCCATTCGGCAAAATCAGCTGATCTGGTCCAGATAATTCGAAACGATAGCTTTGCCCTTCTGGCGGATTCAATTCAAAGTGGCAATTTCCATACGATCGTATAATTCTTAAACCGCCGGGGAAATCAAGAGTGCCTGATGGATGGGGATTGCGAATTATTGAAAAAATCTTTTCAATATGTATAGCGGAAAGAGAAGCAGGTCGATCATTGTAAAGATAATTTAATATTAGTTTAATCCCTCTTCTTTGTAAAGGCATTGGCATTTCCTGAAAAGAACTGATCCTAATACTTATCCTTTTGTCCTCTTTCTTCATTACTTTATTCAATTCTTCGCTAGTTAATTCAATAAGATACTCCTCATCCATCTGCAGTTCCTCGCTGAAACGCTGGAAGTGCTCATGGACCGCTGGATTCTCTTCTTTTAAAAAAGGGAGAACATTTTTCCTGAATCGATTCCTGCTATAGTATTCCTTTTCATTGCTGGGATCGATTCTTGGCTCCAAGGAATGAATGGAGCAGTACATTTCAAGGTCAGCTTTTGTCAGGCATAAAAAGGGCCTGAAAATCGTGAACGGACCGAAGCCCCTTGAAAAGGGCATCCCTGCCCTGGCTTTCCCGGAACTTCCCCTGGTGAGCCTCATCAGTACCGTTTCGACCTGGTCATCACCATGATGTCCCAATGCAAGGTAATGAAGCTGGTGCTGTTCCATCACTTTCTGAAAAAAGTCGTAACGGCATGCACGGGCAGCCTGCTGGGAGCTTAACCCTGTCTCGCGCATATAGGCCGGTACATCGACCCTTTTCATTTCAAAGGGAATATTGCGTTCATCACAAAAAGCTTTGACAAACAGCGCATCCTGATAGGACTCATCCCCGCGGAACATATGGTCCACGTGGACTGCTACAATGTTGAGCGAATTCCTTACCCGCTGCTCAGATAAAAAGTGGAGCAGCGCGATTGAGTCAGGGCCTCCCGACACACCAACTGCAATTGACTTATTATTCAGCTGAAAACCATGCTTTTCAAGAAAGGTATTTACCTTTGTCTCAATCATCTTGTTCTTCCTTACTAGTATTGCCGGTTTAAGACTATACCCATGTCGGCAACCCATTAATCTTCTAATAAAACAAGTTTATCTTTTTTCAGCTTAACACTTTCAGGCCTCTTTTTTCAAAAAACAGAGCTTTAATCCCTTATGTACGGACTAGAATGCAAAAGGTTTCAACAAATCAGGTAATCTGGCTATAAATATAGAAAAAATATAATAAAGAGATAATCAAAATAATGGTGACTGTTTCAAGCGCAGAGGATTTCTTCTTATTCTTATTCTTATTCTTATTCTTATTGTATCCCGTCCGTGTTTGCCGTCCCGCTGCGTTTGAATTTGTCCTCGCTGGATTTGCCTTTGTATGTGATTGCGCTTGTTTTGGCGATGCCGTTTTTTGCTGTCGGGTGCTTCTGTTCGGTTCCGAAGCTGGCTGATGGACTTGCAGCAGGTCGGACCTCATCTCCATGGCGGATTGATATTTACCTGCAAGCGCCTTGTAGATGACCTTTTCATAGATCCTCAACTCTCGGCTTTGTTTTACTTTTTCCATGATTTCATTTATTCCGCCCGACTTCTTCGTAAACCTTTTCGGATAGGCGGTGTTCACCATGATCATGCCGACAGCAAATAAATCATAGCCTGGTTCTGCTTTCCTGCTTCCGAGACCCCAATAACCCCGGTCAAAGAATTCAGTGAATTCTTTTATCGACCGCCCCTGCATTGTCGTACCGCCGACATCTATACAGCGAATCCTTGCAGGTGGTCCAGTCACAATTAGGTTATCCGGCTTCAAATCGCCAAATACCCAGCCATTTTCATGGAGCAGCTGCAAATCTGCAAGCAGCTGAAGGAGCATTACACCTGTCCAGTCAGGGCCTTTTTGCTGCAGGAAAGCAAGGAAATCAGGTCCCTTAATGAATTCCATTGCATAAAAGCTCACCATTTTTCCAGGACGTTCCCAGTCATCCACATCCAGCAAAGAAGGTCCGAGGGCAGATCCCTGGACCTTGGCAAAAGATTTCAACACATTGACCTCAGAAGTGATCGACATTCCATTGTCACTCATTTTCAATGCGACTTGTTTGTTATTGTGCCTTGCCAGATAAACAATCCCATTCGCTCCAAAGCCAAGCTCTTTTATGATTGTATATCGATTGTGATGCCATTTCCCTTCGATGATCGTACCAGGAATGACTTTACACAGATTCTTCAAAGAAGGATTCATCATCACCGGACAATAGGCTCCTTAAAGATCGTTTTTTATTAAAATGGGAAAGTGCCTCGCGAATGGCAGGACCTGTCGGCGTAATTCCTCCGGTTGTCAGCTTGGCAAAAATACTCGTGAGCGACTCAAGCCTCGGCGTCCAATCCAGCAATTTTTCGACATCTTTTCGTTTCCCGGGAAATACAAATACCGAAAAGCGGTTGTCTCCGGACCTTGCATTCAAGCTTAAACTCAAGTCCAGCAAGGCTTCCTTCACTGTAGGAAGCTTGTGCTTCATACTTGCGCTCGTATCGACAAGAATCAACACATCCAGCTCGACTGTTTCCCCAAGCTCGTCCACAACCTCCATCACCTCGCCGCGCTGCTCTGGCGGAAGGTCTTCCACTGTACGGCCTCCTCCAAGGATTTGCTGGAGTTCCTTATTGACTACACCTTGAAGTGTCTGGGTCATCGCTTTCCTCGTCACCATCTGGACAGTTTGCGATAATTGCTGCGCGTACACAATCTGGCTTACACCACCGCCCGACATAGCGATTCCCTCGATTTCTGTCATGCCCTGTTCATCTATAACATCCTGTTCCATCACACCAATGACATTGACTGTAATCCCCTGCTCCTTGGCCAGCGCAGCCATCGCAATCGGATCTTCACCCTGGTTCGAACAGCCATCCGTAATGAGCAATATTTGCCTGATTGTACCTGTTTTCATGCAATCCCCTCGCTTCCAGGCCCTAATTTTACAATCTAGTAAAAGATAGAAGCCTATAATAAATTTTGTTACCATTTTCGACGAAGCTGAGGGGAAATATACATAAAGGAAGAGCATATTGCTCAAATTAAATAGTTAAGCTCTCTTTTGATAATTGGTCACAGGGATTGAAGCCCATTTCGGGATATTGTGATCGATTTTCGCAACAACGACGGTCATGTCATCTTCGATAGAGCCGTCACGGGAACGGATGACCTCCTCCATGATCAAGTCGGCAATCGCCTGCGGATCCTCTGTCTGAAGCTCCATGATTTTCCGTTTCATCCATAAATCATAATTCTCGACATGCTTAGGCCCTTCGAATACACCATCGCTCATCATCACCAGCAGGTCGCCTGCCTTAAGCTGTTCGCTAACGACATCCACCTCGAATTCCTGCAGTATGCCCATCGGCAAGTTGCTCGCCTGGACCTTCATCACCTTTCCGCCACGCTTGATGAAGCTTGGCGTCGAACCAATTTTCAAGAATCGGGCAGATGCGTTTTGCAGATCGATCATCACCAAGTCCAGCGTGGAGAAAATTTCATCGGTTGTCCTTAATGATAGGATTGAGTTCACAGATTTTATCGCTACTTTTTCTTCAATGCCAGATTGCAGGATTTGTTGAAGCAGCAATAAAGTATCCCGGCTTTCGGAATGTGCTCTTTCACCATTGCCCATTCCATCACTGATGGCAATGGCATACTTCCCTCCGCTCAGCTCAATCGTAGAATAACTGTCTCCTGAAATCAGGTCTCCATCCTTTGCGGCATGTGCCACTCCTGTTGCTACAGCAAAGGCTTTGGCAGAACGGAATGTCACATGGCAAAAACCATTCGGGAATGTCGAACATTCTTCAGAATTGACCACGATATTTTCTTTCAGGATATCCGATAGCATCGGTGCGATCAGCTTTTCGCATTCACCATGTCCCTGGCAATATGGAATGGTCATGTCGATATCCACATTTCCTTGTTCGAGACTGTAGATTTCAACATGCTCGATATGGATGCCGAAATCCTGGAGAGCCTCGAGGATTTGTTCCTCTTGCTTAGAGTGGTTTTCACGCTCGCGCTGGATTTCCTTAGCGAAATCCCCCATGACTTCTGATACGCCTAGCAATTGGTCTGCCACAAGACGCCTGCTTTCCTGAACCTGCTTCTTAAGCTTTTTATTTGCCTGATAATAGGTAAGCTGCTGCTGCATGATTTCCATGACCTTTTTCGACCTGGTGCAATGCTTGTCCCAATCGCGTGAAAGTTTTTGCGGTACGGCACCAGAATTTTGATCCATCTCTTGCATAATCTCGCTCATATAGTCATAGGTTGTATTAAAGTTCCTTGTCCAGCAATGGTCTTTCTTAAAGCATGTCTGGCATGTTTTTTCTGTGACATTGCTCAAGAAATAATCCATATCGCGGTCCGTTTCCAGTGTTTCATCCTGCACCTGCAGGGTAGTAAAGCTTTTCGACAGAGCTTCAAATACATTGGAGAACTGGACGACACGCTGCGCAGTCACATCTCTCATTTTTCTCATATATTGTTGCTGTTCGGCTGAATACTCCGCCGTTCCCGGAATATGTTTGGCGATTTTTGACGTAAGTGATTGCGGCGTCAGGAAAAACAACAGGACTGCTGCAGCCGATTCGGTCAGCGTCTGGCTAAGCGCACCGCCTCCTTCGCCATACATGCCTATCAACAGCGTGGCGATGAAAAGGCCAAGTGCCACCCCTGGCTTCTTTCCTTCTTTTAGCAAGCCGCCAAGCAATCCGGAGAAAGCCAGCAGGCTCATATGGTAAAAACTCGACACATTTGCGAGACTGAAGATCAGTCCTGTGACGACACCAACTGTCGAGCCTACTGTAGCACCAGCGACAAAAGAAAAAATGAGGACCAAATAACGGGACATTATGTGCTCTACCGACAAATCATAGACTGTCCACCCAATCGTTCCCGTCATCACGGACGCAAGCATGATGATCAAACAGACAATTTCCTCCGTTTTCAATGACTGCTTGCGCTTTCCGGCTGTCAATAAAGGAATGCTTTGCATGAAGATGAATGTCAACACAAGACCCAACCCAGCTTCGACTCCAGTCATCATTCCCTCATACATCGTGATATTTCCTGACAAAATTAGAGCTTTTAACATTTTGGCTATTAAAATAGTAAAAAATATATAAACCGGAAGGACTTTCATCGGGTTCTGGATCCATTTGCCCGTCACCTTGAATAACAGTAAAAATAAGAATACAGAAGCGAAGGTGAAGGCGGCGTCAGTAAAAGTCAAGGTTGCAGCCCCGGCAACCAGACCAAACAGCGCAATAGGCGCGCGGTCTTTCCGGATCAAATACACAGCCGCAAAAAATGGAAGGCTAAAAGGGGTTAACTTTGCCAGTATTAAGGCACGGCCAAGCAAGAATCCAATAATCAAGAAGATATAGCCTTTTTTCAGGAAAAGGTTTTCAATTTTGGATTGCAGCTTCGACATGCCTTTTGCAAACCTGAATCGTGATTCCTCGAGATGAACTTCACCGATCGGTTCCATCATGTTCCTTTCTACCTTTTGCATTTAATACACTCCCCGTTTTTTTATCGTTGCGATTATTATAAAAGGGAGCAATCCAGAAGTTTGTCAAAAATAAGGACAAGCACCAAAGTTTCGTTCGACGCATTTCCCCGAAAATAATACAATTCCTCGAAATACCACGGAATATTTTCATCTTCATGCCAAACAACGCTAAAATTTACCTATTAATATTTTTCGCTTTTCTTTTAAAAATGCATTGACACTATTTTAATATCTATGTATTATATTTCTTGTGCCTCAAAACACATATTAATATGGCGGTGTAGCTCAGCTGGCTAGAGCGTACGGTTCATACCCGTAAGGTCGGGGGTTCGATCCCCTCCGCCGCTACTAAGAAAAGCGTAGGCGACTGCTTAGCTCCGACAAGCGCTGGAGGGCCGGCAGGTGAAGTCGTTCTTTGACTTCATCGGACGGACCGAAGCGACTCGAGGAGCTAGGAGCCGAAGCTGGACATCATATTAAGACAATTTTATATATGGCCCCTTGGTCAAGCGGTTAAGACACCGCCCTTTCACGGCGGTAACACGGGTTCGAATCCCGTAGGGGTCATCAACGTAAGAAGCCCTCGTTCCTTTATGGAGCGAGGGTTTTTGTGTTCGCGCTTTTCGCTTATTTACTGCAATGCCAGCGCATTGCTTTTACCTAATTTCATTTGCTATCGCATGATCATCTTACAAAACCGTTCCCCTCTTGCCATTATTTGGGTAAATACGCAATTATTGCGGATGTTTGTGCAATTCCAGTCGTTTTTCGAGAGATTCTCCCTTCAGATTAAGAGATTATGTAAGATTTTTACGCAATTATCGAAGTCCATTAAGAGAATAATTTTTCCAATCTATCTTCAATCCCCTTAATGGGTGTTTTTTGGCCATTTTTTCGTGTCCTTCCCCCTAAATATACTTAATGAATACTTATATTATGTAATAGAACCTTCTAGTATTGGTTTTTATCCTAGGAAAATCATTAACTAAGGATAAAAACCTGCAATTGAGTCCTAATCCAGCCCCCAAAACAAAACAAAAAGACAAGCCCATTAAAGACTTGTCTTGGTATAGCATGATTCCTGCTATTATATATATTCACTTAGCAGCAAGTTACCCTCTTCTAGCTCCTCTTCCTCCGCGCTTGGATTCAGTGTTGCGCTTTAGAGATGACAAACGGTCTTCACTGTCCTTGAGGAATTTCGCCATTTTGGACTCGAAATTCTCAGGACGGGCATTGCGGTTGTCGTTTCCTCTTCCGCCGCCACGTGGACGTTGAGAGTAAGGTCGTTCAGATCTTTCTGGTCTAGCTGGTCGTTCTGGTCGGTCGACTGCCTTCTTGATTGATAACCCAATTTTACCGTCTTTCTCAACATTGATTACCTTTACTTCAACCTGGTCGCCTACTTTCAGGTGGTCATTGATATCCTTGACATAGTTATCTGCGACCTCACTGATGTGTACAAGACCGGTTGAGCCTTCCGGCAGTTCCACGAACGCCCCGAAATTTGTAATGCCTGTTACCTTTCCCTGTAGCTTGCTGCCTACTTCGATTGACATAAAAAAGTTTTGCCTCCTTAAAGATATAAAAAATCAAACTTACATTATATTATACAGAATATAAAAAAAGAGTGTCAATAAGGCGAATCTTGGGAGTCCTTTTTCTCTTTAGGAAGGTTGAAGATGATTTCATTCTTTTCGGACAGGAAGTATTCCTTGCGGGCAAGCTTTGCTATGTACTCATCATCGTTCAATTTGACAATTTCCTCATCCAGAATCTCCTGCTCTTTTTGGAGGTTTGTTAACTTTTGTTCTAGCTGTTCCTTATCTTCTTGCTTCTTTTCGAGGGCTGAAGACTGGGAGATGTAGGTTGAGATCATCAAATATGAAATGACCGATGCGAATAGGGCAAAGACTGCGAGGCGCCTGAAAAGCAGCTTTCGCTTCCTGCTTTCTGCTATTCCTGCTTTTTCACGCTGCTGTACATATTGATTTTCAATCTTGGCTATGTTCTTTTTCCTGATGGCACTCATTCCCCGCAGTCCTCCTTATATTTTATTTACGTTTAGTTTAATTCAATAGGCTACTTTTTGAATTTCTTTATCCATTTTATCGGCTTAGTAGAATAATTCTTTACTATTATTAGAAATCCTGCCAATTTATTATATAACTTCTCGACGCTTTTTTTAACCGTTTTCGGCAAAAGTTTCCAAAAAAGCAGGAAGATTAACTTAATCGGCTTCCAGATTAAGTGATTGAGCAGCCATAGCAAAACGGCAAGAAGCCATTTTAAAAGAGAATAAAGGCCTCTTCCCGTCAATATCAAGAGTGACAGAGCAGTAGCGGCCAAAAACTGGAGAGGCCTGACAATCAGCAGTCTGACAGCCTTCACCAGGAATACATATACATTGATCGTATAGGTGATAGCCCGCTCCAGCAATTTAAGATAAAGCTTCTTGAAAAGGCTCTGATAGGCCGCAAAGCCGCATAATAAGGCGAGGAAGATATAAAAACGCAATTCCCCCATATTCACTGAAAACAACACATAGAAAATCGACAGACCCTGGAATACCCAGAACAGGATGTCATTGATGAAGACAATCCAGGATTTCCGTTTGGATCTTTTCAGAAATCGATTATGTGTATCTAGTGAAGCTCCGAATAGAGTGCCCATCCATATCATGGCGAGCATGGTCAAAAATTGAGTCGAAAGCGTCATCGGAATAACTTGCTAAAGAAGCCTTTAGCCTTCTCCCCATGCTGGTCATCAAGATAGACCAGGTCAAAGATTTTCCCTTTGATCGACACAATTCCTTTGTCGACATCCAAATTCTTCATCTGAAGGTTCTGGCCCTTGATCGCAAGGAATCCCATGACAGTCTCTAATAAAAACTCTTCATTATCGAAGCTTTCAACCTGCTTTACTCCTGTGATTTCCAGTGTCCGTCTGCCTCTCATCACTAAATCGTGGTCTGGCAAATTGCTCTTCGTTTGATTCGTTTCGTAATATTGGCTCATTAATACCCCTCACAATCATAATGCACTTTTGTACATGTTTATGATTGAAAAAGAGAGAATAGAACAAGCCTTCACACGAAGCTCGCCTTACTCTTCGTCGTCCCCGGGAATCCGCTCTTCGCCGAGGATTGTATACATTTCGGCAGCCTCTTCCTTGCGTGAATTTTCCTGGATGCGTTCGATTTTTACAGAAACAACCTTTTGTCCGAAACGGATCGCCAACTCATCTCCTGCTTTTACATTCGTACTCGCCTTCGCCGGCACACCGTTGATCGAAATCCTTCCTTGGTCGGAAACTTCTTTCGCCAATGTTCTTCTTTTGATCAATCTTGATACTTTTAAAAATTTATCCAGCCTCATCGTATCTAAACCCCTTTTTGATTATTGGTTTCTTTTACCTGTACACTTCGTAAACTTTATTGCTTCTACGGAAACAGCATTGAATTATAAACCTTGCTTCTTCGCTTCCTCCCAGAAAGCATCCAATTCATCCAGCGTGTACTCTTCTACAGACCGGCCATTCGCCTCTGCTTTTTGTTCGATATAAGCAAAACGGCGCATGAATTTCCGGTTCGTCTTGTTTAGTGCCTCTTCCGGGTTGATGTTATAATGCCTTGCAAAATTCACAAGCGCAAATAAAAGGTCCCCGTACTCTAACTCGATATCTTCCTGGATGCCTTTTTCAGCGATTTCTTCTGTGAGCTCGTCGATTTCTTCTTTTACCTTTTCAAGGATCGGTGCTGCAGTCTTCCAGTCAAACCCTACTTTAGCGGCTTCCTTTTGCAGTTCAAATGCCTTAAGCAGATTCGGAAGTCCTTTTCCGGCTCCCTCCAGCATGGACTTTGTGGCACCGCCTTTTTCCTGCTCCTTGATTTCCTGCCAATTTTTCAGGACATCTTCTTCATTTTCTGCCATTTTGTCCCCGAACACATGAGGGTGCCTGCGGACCATTTTTGCTGATAGGCCTTCAATGACATCATCGATGGTAAAATAACCCTCGTCCTCACCGATCTGGGCATGGAGCATCACTTGAAGCAGCACATCGCCAAGCTCTTCAATCATATGATCGATATCATCATTGTCGATTGCCTCCAGCAATTCATATGACTCTTCAATCAAATACTTCTTGAGTGACTGGTGGGTCTGCTTCTTGTCCCAAGGGCAGCCATTCGGACCGCGCAGTTCTGATATAATTCCACGCAGCTTCAAAAAATCCTTGTACAAAATTTCCTCATCTATAACAGGCGGAACATAAACTGATGTCAGATTGCTTAGCTCCATCTCTCTGTCTAACTCGAATAATGGGACCTTTTTGATGACCTCCTCGCTGCTTCCCGCAGCTGTCACAATGAATACCTCATAATCATCAGGTAATTTTTCCATCAGCGTCAGCTTAACGTCAGAAGCAACAAAGGCATCATATACCTGTCCAATGATGGTGTGGCTCTTCAGCAGCAGGTCTTCCTTTGATAGCGCTGTGCCATCAAGCAATTGGAAGCCTTCGATTGGATCGATCGCCAGGGACTGGAACATGGCGTCCAGGAAACTTTGGCCGCCGCCGATTTCAATTTCCGTACTCCGCCTTGGCCCTCGTTCAAGCAAAAGCTGGACAGTCCGCTCCGCAATCAAGGGATGCCCAGGAACGGCATAGGTTACAGGAGCCTTGGCCGCTTCAGTCAGCAGAAACTCTGTGATTTCCTCATAAACATCCTCGAACTGGTCATGATTCTCATACACTTCGTCGAAGGATTGAAACTGCAATCCTTCCTTCTCAAGCTCCGTAACGACCGGATGCTCTTTCGTCCGCAAAAAGAGGTTTTTCTCCTGTTTTAATTTTTTATATACACCAAGCGGCAGCTGATCAAGGTCGCCTGCACCCAGTCCGATGATTAATATCTTATTTTTCATAGCCTGCTTCCTCCTTCTCTTAAACGTTTTATTATTCAGGGATTACCTGGAGAACAGCTGGACAATCCTGCTGCCGAATGGCAAAGTCACCAGTTCCTCTTCTGTTAATGCCCGCGTTTTGATCAATACTAGAAAATAAACAAGTGCTCCCAGCACCACTGCGCTTAATGCCTGGAAAACAGCGCCGAGTCTGTCTGGTTCAATATAGCCATAACCGAAATCCGTAATATATAGAAAGAATCGTAAAGAAATAGCCATCACTGCTGAGGAAAGCAGGATCTTCACAATGAATACAAGCGATAGAACGGGCAGGCCGAGTTCACGTCTTAGTTTAAATATAAGGATGAACATGACTGAAACCATGGCAGCCAATGTGGCAAAAGCAGCTCCCATCGTTCCGTTATTCGGGATCAGCATCAGGTTCAATATGTATTTCAAGCCAAATCCGCCAAGTATGACTGCTGCCGGAAAGAGGGATTTATCAAGTCCCTGCAAAATGCTCATGATCGTCAGGATGACCGAGCCAAATAAAATCATCAGGCTGAGCACTCCAAGCACATTGGACCCATCGGAATTCTCAAACAGCATGATATTAACTGGAACGATGATGCTATATAGGCCAACCGCGGCAGCAGCACCAAAAATCAGGCTTGTCTGAAGTGCGAGCCTCACTTTGGGCAGTATCTTCTCGTGGCGATTACTCGATTTGTCACCTGAAATGGCCGGTACAAGGCTTAATGACATCGAAGTGGCGACAACTGTCCCAAGCTGGATCAGCGGCTGCCCCCTGTCAAAAATACCTTTTGCCGATTTCGCTTCCTCCGCTGACAGTCCCATTGCCAGCAATGAAGCATACATATTCAAGGAATCTGCCAGCTGCAGCAATATTAACAGCATGCCACTAATGCTGATGGCAAATCCCTGGATGATCAGCGCTTTTACGACCCAGGCGGCATCCTGGAATAAATCCCTTATATGAAAATAGGTGAAGGGATTGGTTCCTCCATTTTTCAGGTAAAATAATCCGAGTATCAAAACGGATATTACCCCACCTGTAATCGATCCGAAAACAGCTCCGGCTCCGGTGACATAGAGAGAGAATCCCTGCTGCACAAGTACTGCAGACAAAACGAGAATGGTCGCGACCCGGATGAACTGTTCTGAAACCTGCGAAATCGCTGTCGGTACCATGTTGCCCTTCCCCTGGAAATATCCCCTGAACACAGAGGTGAACGGGAAGAGCAGGAATGGCACTGACACAACCTTAAATAAAGGCTTTAGTTCGGGATCCCCGATTTTATCGGCAATCCATCCAGAGCCAATATAGAAAAATGAAAAAAGGAGCAAACCAACCATAACGAGAAAGACGAGCGAAATGGCCAAAAGACGATCAGCCCTGTCCCTATTCCCAGCAGCCTGCTGCTCCGTATAAAGCTTCGATATGACAACTGGAAATCCATATGTAGATAAAACCATGACAATTCCAAAAAAGGGATACACCTGCTGATATATGTAAAAACCAATGTCCCCAACGATATTCTGAAACGGGACACGGTAGACAGCGCTTAAAATTTTCGTAACAAGGGCGGCCAAAGTAAGGATCATGGCTCCCTTCATCAATTCCTTTGAATCTGCAACGGGCCTCATCGCCCATCTCCTTCCAATTTCAGTTTCAAACGTATTATATCATAAGGGCCAAAGCAACAGCCCCCAGCAAAATAGACAACAATAAATTGTTAGATAGCTGTAACAAGAAAAGCGGAAGCGCCTTGGTCAGCCGCGACCAGCGCTGGGTTTCCATTTTTACAAACCTTCTGAACACGAAAAGAGGCAGCCTCGTCAGCTGCCCTTTCAGGTAAGATAATAATTTGGTGAAGGTAATTATTGCTCCATCTGTCTTGCCAGGAAGCCTGCAGCTGTTTCAACAGCTTTTTGTTCGACATCTCCTAAAGATCCTTCTTTAGAGAAGATGATTACTGCTCCAATCGGATCGCCGTTTGCAATGATTGGCCCAATTGTATAAGAAGAAGCAGGCTCTTCGTTTCCTTCAACTAACGAGATGGTAGTCTGCTGGTTCACAAGGGACGAAGTACGGTCTTCCATCGTCTTTTCAACAAGTTCACTGATGTTTTTATTCAAGTAGTCTTTTTTGGAACCACCCGCAAGTGCGATATACGTATCTCTATCGCAAATCAATACCGGGTTGCCTAGGCTATCATATAGCGCTTCTGCATACTCCTTCGCAAAATCGCTCAGCTCACTGATAGGAGAATATTTCTTTAAAATAACCTCACCATCACGGTCCACAAAGATTTCGAGAGGATCCCCTTCACGAATACGAAGTGTTCTTCTTATTTCCTTAGGAATTACGACACGACCTAAATCATCGATTCGACGAACAATACCAGTTGCTTTCATCCAACGTTGCCTCACTTTCATCTGATGATTATTTTTTTAGATAAGGTTGTTTTTCAGTAATTGCTGCTATTCGTATAAGTTCTGGCTATAATGGATCGAAAGTTTACGAAAAGAGCATCGGTAAAAATAATGCCTTTATTAATCAACCTTACCAAGATTTGAACTTAGTATCTTTCATATGGAAAGTTCTATACACTTCTCATTATTTTTTTCATTGAAGTGATAAAGGTGCCAAAAACGGATAAACCTTCCAGCTAATAATTGCGTACACACAAAAATTACCCTTGTCTATCTTTTTTGAAACACCTTCTCGTTTTACATTTAGATTACAAAATATTTCCACATGATTACGATACTGTATTTTCCTGTTCTTTTTGGGAGTCGTGAAGTCCCCTGATCATCTCGAAAGTAATCTCGAACCAACGGTCATTTTTCATTCCTCTGGTGTGGACAACCATTTTCAGCTTATTGCCTTCCATTCCAAGACCCACTGCATTCCTGTACTGGCTGCTAAGCTTGAATACCTTTTGTCCGTCGATCCGGCTGCTTCCATCCTCTGTTAAAAGGATTGTCACATCCTGTTTTGCCATTTTAATCGATTCGACGCCTGCGGTGATGGCATATACCTTGAGTTCCGCCACTTTAAATAATGCTTCAACTTCTGCTGGGTAATCTCCGAATCTGTCAGTGATTTCTTCTTTTAGTTCGTCAACATCCCTCAATGACTCGATACCACGGAAACGCTTATACATCTCGATTTTCTGGTGTCCATCAGAGATATAGCTATCAGGTATATAGGCATCAAGCTCAAGATCGATTTCAATCGAAGGTTTGCGGACTTGGTCTTTTTCCGGCTTCCGTTCTTCTATCGCTTCCTTAAGCATCTGGGAATACAGATCGAAACCGACCGAATCAATAAAGCCATGCTGCTGGGCGCCTAACAGGTTACCGGCACCGCGGATTGATAGGTCACGCATCGCAATCTTGAATCCAGAGCCCAGCTCCGTGAACTCCTTGATGGCCTGGAGACGTTTTTCAGCAACCTCGGTGAGCACTTTATCTTTCCGGTAGGTAAAGTAAGCATAGGCAACCCTGTTGGAGCGACCTACCCTTCCTCTAAGCTGGTAGAGCTGGGAGAGACCCATTTTATCCGCATCATAAACAATCAATGTATTGACATTCGGAATATCCACACCCGTTTCAATGATCGTGGTGCTGACAAGGACATCATATTCACCTTCAAGGAATCCAAGCATCACCGATTCCAGTTCATTTTCGGTCATGCGGCCATGGGCAAAAGTGACACGGGCATCCGGCACAAGCATTGAAATTTCTTCCGCCTTCCGCTCGATGTCTTCCACACGGTTATAAAGGAAATATACTTGTCCGTCCCTGGCAAGCTCGCGTTCAATCGCCTCGCGGACAAGCCCTCCGTTGTATTCCATTACATATGTCTGGACAGGGAAGCGGTTCTCTGGCGGTGTCTCGATGACGGATAAGTCCCTGACACCAAGCATCGACATATGCAGCGTCCTTGGAATAGGAGTCGCTGTCAAAGTCAGGACATCAACATTTGTTTTCAGTTTCTTGATTTTTTCCTTATGGGTAACCCCAAATCTTTGTTCTTCATCTATGATCAGCAGGCCAAGGTCTCTGTAGGTGATCTCCTTTGATAACAGCCTGTGGGTTCCGACGACAATATCCACACTTCCAGCTTTTAACCCCTTGATCGTCTCCGTCTGCTGCTTGCGGGTACGGAACCTGCTCAACAAGCCGATGTTAATCGGGAAGTCCTGGAACCTTTCCCTGAGTGTCTCATAATGCTGCTGCGCAAGGATGGTTGTTGGCACCAGGAAGGCTACCTGCTTACCATCGGCAATCGCCTTGAAAGCAGCCCTGATTGCGACCTCTGTTTTACCATAGCCAACATCTCCACACAGCAGGCGATCCATCGGGCGCTCCCGTTCCATATCGAGCTTGATTTCATGGATGGATCTAGCCTGATCTTCTGTTTCCTGATACGGGAAGGAAGATTCAAAGTCCCGCTGCATCTCGCCATCAGGAGAGAAAGCATGCCCGACGCTGGCCTCACGCTCTGCGTAAAGCTTGATCAAGTCGTCCGCAATATCCTGGACAGAGGACTGGACCTTGCTCTTGACCCGTTTCCAATCGCTTCCGCCGAGCTTATAGACCTTAGGCTCTTTTCCTTCTGAGCCAACGTATTTTTGGACAAGGTCAATCTGCTCGACCGGGACATAAAGCTTATCTGTACCCTGGTAGCGGATATGGAGATAATCCTTATGGATGCCATTGATCACGAGCGTTTCAATGCCCAGGTATTTACCGATACCATGGTTCACATGAACAACATAGTCGCCAATCTTAAGTTCAGAATAGCTCTTGATCCTCTCGGCATTTGACAGCTTCTGCCTTCTTGCAGGTTTTTTCGTTTTCTTATTAAAAAGCTCTTCTTCCGTAATCACAGCAATCTTCTGGATCGGAAATTCAAAACCCGTATTCAGGCTGCCCTGGATGATCTGTACTTTCCCAGGCAGCAATTCCTGCTTACCGCTTACTTTTACTGCATCGATTTCATAGTCTTCCAGAACCCGCTCAAGCTTTTTGACTCTTTCAGCATCCGGTCCAAGGAATACGACTGCATAGTTTCCTTTGCGCCAGCGATCGACTTCCCCTTTCAGCACATGCATCTGTCCGTGGAAGTTCTGCATCTGTTTGCAGGATATATTGATGATGTTTTGCGGACTCGTGTTAGGAACATGCCTTAAAAATAACGATAAATACACAATCGGCTTTCCGGCTTTACTCATCAAGTCAGGAAGCTGGTGTGAAATTTTCAGGTCATGTGTGATCTGGCCTTCACCAAGGAGGCTCGTATACCATTCCGCTTCTTCCTTGCCAAGTGACTCATTCATTTCCTGTACTCTGCTTATTTCATCAATGAACAGGAAACCTTTTGACGGCAAGTAATCTATTAAACTTTGAGGCTTTTCGTAGGCTATAGATAGATACTTGAAAAGTTGGTCAGGTATTTGTCCATTGCGGAGCTGTTCCAATTCATAGCCAATATTTTGTGACAGCAAAGTCTTTGCTTTATCATCCTTGAGCTTCTTTAAACTGCTTGAGAGTCCGCTTTCAAGCCCCGTAACCAAACGATCCAGCTGTTCACTTTCGATTGGATGTTCTGTCGCCGGCCCAATGGCGACCGTTTTCATTTTTTCCTTCGAACGCTGATCCTCTAGCGAGAATGTCCTGATGGAATCGACCTCCGCATCAAATAACTCAATCCTGATCGGATCTGCGGATGTCAGCGGGTAGATATCGATAATACCGCCGCGGACGCTGAATTCACCAGGAGCCGATACCATTCCTGCCCTGACATATCCCATGCTGACAAACCGGTTGAGAACCGAATCGAGATCGATTTCTTCGCCAAGCTTGAAAGTCAGCTGGAATTTTGCCCATAAATCCTTCGGCGGAAGCAGCTTCCTTAAGCCGGCCATCGGGACAATCACGATACCCGAACTTTTCTTAGTCCAATGATTCAGAGCTTCTATCCTTTGTGCCTTCAGTTCTGGACTTGAAATACTTATTTCAGCGGCAATCAATTCATTTGCCGGGTAAAGATAGACATCATTTTCCCCTATTAAATTCACAAGATCATCATATTGTTTTTGCGCTTGCAATAAATTATGTGTCACGATCAGGACGGGTCGCTTCGTCTGTTCGTAGATGGCGGCTAAAAAGACCGTCCTTGCCGAACCAGACAGGCCTGCGACGAGCTGTTCCCTGAGCCCCTCATCCATTCCGGAAATAACAGATTGGACATCATCCTGATGACTAAATAGAGCTTTCAGCCCCTGCATCCAAACCTCTCCCTCTCTATAAAAAAATGCTAATCTTTACTTTTGAAAATACGGCCAATATACAAACAGAAAAATGCTTTGGATATGGAATCCAAAGCTTTTCAGTGAATCAGGTAGTCATGCTGGTGGAAGTCCGGGTTGCGTTCCAGGGCTTCCTGACAGTCTTCACAGATTGTTTTTATATTGATGTCACCATTTCCTGCGTAAGATACCATCTCCTGGCGCTCTTCCTCGGTCAGCTTATGCAGCCCTAAACTTTCACTGTGGACAGACAATCTGTCCAGTGAGCCGATATTTATGCCGCAATGACGGCAATGATAATGTATAGCCATGCCCGTCCCTCCCAAAATAAGTCATTATACATTATTGACTCTTTGGCAGGAACTTATGCACTTAGCCTATTGTATGTTTCTTTTTTTACATTATATTACTTGATCAAGAGATTGGCATGTTTAATTCGTTTTTCTTTCTAAATTACATTATTGATTGAATGTGTTCATCACTTCTAAGAAAGGCCTTTTCATCCATTCTTCACAAGCATCGGCAGATTTCATGACAGCCTCGGCCATCTTTTCATTTTCTTCGGCAGTAAAACGGCCAAGTACCCAATCCGTTATCGCCATCCCATTTGTCGGCCGGCTGATGCCTACCCTGATTCGCTTGAATTCCTGTGTCCCAGTATGGGCAATCGTCGACTTAATCCCATTATGGCCGCCTGCGCTGCCTTTTTGGCGCAATCTGATCCTGCCGGTAGGCATATCGAGATCGTCATAGATCACGACCAAATCCTCGAGATCGATATCATAAAAATCCATAACAGCCCTGATTGATTCACCAGAAAGGTTCATATACGTTAAAGGCTTGAGCAAGATGACCTTTTCACCGCCAACGAATCCTTTTCCATATAAACCTTTATGCTTTGCCTGATCCAACGGGATATTCCAGCGCTTTGATAACTCATCGATGACTTCAAAGCCGATGTTATGCCTTGTTTTATCGTATTGCCTCCCTGGATTCCCAAGTCCAACAAATAACTTCACTTTCCACACCCCTAACCAAACACATATCATTTCTTCCCATCGCCATACTCCCTTAATTCATGGGAGGACTGAAAGAACATCTATATATCTAATGTACATGAAAACCGCAAAAGACGTAACCTTTTTCAGGCTACGTCTCGTACTGCTTTATTCTCCGCTCGCTTCTGTTTCTCTTCCTTCTTCATTCTCAGGCTCTCCTGGTTCTTGTTCTTCACCGGAATTGATTTCTTCTTCCACTTTAGGAGGAAGGATCGAAACGACTACCGTGTTTTCGTCATCGTTTATTTCATAATTCCCTGTTTTGATATCAGCAAGTGTCAGGTTTTCATTAACTTGCAGGTTCGTGACATCCACATCAATGCTCTCAGGGATATTTCCTGGAGTCGCTGTGATGTTCACCTCGTGGATTGGCTGCTGAAGGACGCCGCCATCCTTGACACCAGCTGCATCGCCAACGATGTTCAAACGGACGCTTGCATGTACCTTGGAGCTTTTATCGACCACAAGGAAATCAGCATGAAGGATTTCCTTCTTGATATGGTCTTCCTGGTAATCAGTCAGCATGACACTATGCTGGCTGCCGCCAACATCAAGAGAAATGACTCCATTACGTCCATTTTCACGGATGGTCTTCACAAACTCGATGCTGTCAACATAGATCGATTTGCTATCAGTCTTCCTTCCATAGACCACTGCCGGAATATTGCCCTCCTGGCGTAATTTCCTCAAGGCAGAACGTTGAGTACCTGTTCGCTCAGTTGCTTTCAATGTTGCACTCATGGTTTTGTCCCCTTCCTATTTCGTAAGTTCTTGTCTATATAAAAAATGCCCCAAAATAGGAAGGTCTAAACGTTATACTTTTTGTGAGATGTGCCTTAGTACAAATTTTTATTAGCATGGATGTCTCTGTTAAACACAGCTGTTGACCATCGTTCCAGCTCTTCATTTTCCTCGGAAATTGCTAAGGGGTTTTTGACAGCTTTGACCCTGTTTCCTTGGAACCTGTCACAATAACATCCTTTTCTTGACAGCTTTGATCCCGTATCGTCAAACCCTGTCATAATAACTAGCTTTTCTTGACAGCTTTGACCCTGTTTCCTTGGAACCTGTCACAATAGCGAGCTTTTCTTGACAGCTTTAGCTCTGTTTCCTTGAAACCTGTCACAATAACCAGCTTTTTTTGACAGCTTTGGCTCTGTTTCCCTGAAACCTGTCACAATAACGAGCTTTTCTTGACAGCTTTGGCTCTGTTTCCTTGTAACCTGTCACAATAACGAGCTTTTCTTGACAGCTTTGGCTCTGTTTCCTTGTAACCTGTCACAATAGCGAGCTTTTCTTGACAGCTTTGGCCCTGTTTCCTTGAAACCTGTCACAATAGCGAGCTTTTCTTGACAGCTTTGGCCCTGTTTCCTTGAAACCTGTCACAATATCCAGCTTTTCTTGACAGCTTTGATCCCGTATCGTCAAACCCTGTCACAATAATCAGCTTTTCTTGACAGCTTTGGCCCTGTTTCCTTGGAACCTGTCACAATAACCAGCTTTTTTGACAGCCCCAGCCTTTTCAACGGTAAGGTATGTAAAAAGCACATGCGCCATGGTCTCAACCTGCTATATTTTAAGCAACTAGAAACAAGAGTAGGCTTGCCGCATGGCAAGCCTGAATTTTCTTATAAAAATCAATCAAACAATGTGCTGACAGATTGCTCTTCGTGGACGCGGATGATCGCTTCCCCAATCAATGGGGCAACTGACAGCTGGTGGATTTTTTCAACGCGCTTTTCTTCAGCAAGCGCGATTGAATTTGTCACAACCAGTTCTTTAATCTTGGAGTTTTCGATACGCTCAATGGCTGGACCTGACAATACAGGGTGCGTACAGCAAGCGTATACTTCTAGTGCGCCATTTTCAACCAATGCATTGGCAGCCAATGTAATCGTTCCTGCAGTATCAATAATATCGTCAATCAAGATGGCAACCTTGCCTTCAATATTACCAACGATGTTCATGACTTCCGCCACATTTGGCTTTGGACGACGCTTATCGATGATCGCGATTGGCGCTTTCAATCTTTCAGCCATCTTCCTTGCACGTGTAACACCGCCATGGTCAGGAGATACAATGACAACGTCTCCGTTCAATTCCTTGCTCTTGAAGTGATCAGCAAGGATTGGCACACCCATCAAGTGGTCGATTGGAATATCGAAGAATCCTTGAATTTGCGGAGCGTGAAGGTCAAGCGTGATCACGCGGGTAGCGCCAGCTGTCTCAAGCAGATTTGCCACAAGCTTGGCTGTGATTGGCTCACGAGCACGGGCTTTGCGGTCCTGCCTTGCATAGCCGTAATATGGCATAACAATATTGATTGTTTTAGCAGATGCGCGCTTCAATGCGTCGATCATAATAAGCAATTCCATGATGTTTTCATTAACTGGAGAGCTAGTCGACTGGATGACATATACATCACAGCCACGGATGCTTTCTTCAATGTTAATCTGGATTTCTCCGTCGCTGAACTGGGATACAGAGCATTTACCTAGCTCTACCCCGATTACCTTTGCGATTTCCTGGGCAAGTTCAACATTTGAGTTAAGTGAAAAAACCTTCAAATTTGGGTCAAGATACTGGTTTGACATTTTGGACCTCCAAGACTCTTATTTCTTTACGTTCATTTTCCCTACATAATCTTCTTTGTTGACTTGACGAGCACGTGCAAGCGCCAGTGCCTCACCTGGAACATCTTCAGTGATCGTGGAGCCGGCTGCTACATACGCGCCTTTTCCAATCGTCACTGGTGCAACAAGATTTGAATTACAGCCAATGAATACACCGTCTTCAATCTTCGTCAGGAACTTGTTTTTGCCATCATAATTCACTGTGATCGAGCCGCAGCCGATATTCACATCAGCACCGACTTCTGCATCACCGATATAGCTAAGGTGGGAAGCTTTGCTTCCTTTGCCAAATACCGCTTTCTTAATTTCGACAAAATTGCCGATCTTCACTTCATCATGAATATCAGAATCAGGCCTGATATGCGCGAAAGGCCCAATGTTGACTTCGGAGCCAATCTTGCTGTCAAAAGCCGCTGATTGGCGGATAACTGTATTATTGCCAATCTCGCAGTTGCTGATTTCCGTATTAGGTCCAATCTGGCAATCAGAACCGATGACTGTGGCGCCAGAAAGAGTTGTTCCCGGGAAAATAACCGTATCTTGTCCAACCTTCACGTCTGGTCCAATATACGTGTTATCAGGGTCAATGATTGATACGCCATTGCGCATATGATACTCATTGATCCGATTTTTCATCGTGCGTTCCGCTTGTGCAAGAGCAACGCGGTCATTGACGCCGAGTGTCTCTGCGAAGTTATCTGTCACATACGCAGATACAATCTCGCCCTGATTTTTCAAAATTTCAATAACATCTGGAAGATAGTACTCACCCTGGACATTATCATTTGATACATTCTGGATTGCCTCGAATAACATTTTGTTGTCGAAGCAATATGTACCTGTATTGATCTCATTGATGCTTCTTTCCTGCTCATTCGCATCCTTATGTTCGACGATTTTCTCGACAAAGCCTTCAGAGTTCCGGACGATACGGCCGTAGCCAGTCGGATCTTCAGCTCTTGCAGTGAGGATGGTTGCTTTTGCGCTTGTCTCTTCATGATGTTTGAAAAGGGCTTCCATTGTTTCACCTTTGATCAAAGGAGTATCACCGCAAACGACGATTGTGACCCCTTCTTTATCAGCGAGCATGTCTCCTGCCTGCTGCACAGCATGAGCTGTACCCAGCTGTTCTGCCTGCAGGGCATACTGGCTCACTTCACCAAGCTGCTCTTTCACTTTTTCTGCTCCATGACCGACAATGGTCACGATTTCGTTTATATCAAGACTTTTCACCTGGTCAATTACATGCTGTACCATTGGCTTGCCGCATACAGGGTGAAGAACTTTGTACAATTTAGACTTCATTCTTGTTCCCTGACCGGCTGCTAAAATGATTGCATAACGATTAGACATTAGCAGGCCTCCAATTTACCTTTTTATCCATTACGAATATATCTTAAATAGCCGGCCATTTCAAGAATAGAAGAACAAGTACAATTATTTGTCAGTTTAGGGGGGAAGGTATATGCCGAAAAGTGGAGGCGGCTGTCCAACTCCGAAAAGCGCTGGAGGGCCTGACAGTGAAGTCGTTCTTTGACTTCATCGGCAGGACCGAAATCGAAAAGTATAGCCGACTGTCCAGAAACACAGAAACTGGAGACTCCGACAAAGAAGCGCTTTTTGCTTCTGCCGGCGGAGTTGAAGTTTCGGAGTTTCTAGGAGGCGACACTAGACAAGCGTCTCGGGGAGTTAGGAGCCGCAGCTGGACAAGTTCCGAAGAGACTTTTGGAAAAATAGGTTTAACCAGCGGACAAACCGGGGAAATAAAAAAGAGCCTAACTTATGCAGCAGGCTCTTGATGTTATGCAATTATATATCCTAGGAAGCGCCAGCTTCTTCGAATTCAACTTCTAATTCACCTAAACGGTGGTACTCTGCCAATACAGCGTCCTGGATTTTTCCGCGTGTGCCCGAATTGATCGGATGCGCAATATCACGGAACTCGCCATCAGGAGTGCGTTTACTTGGCATTGCAACAAATAGGCCGTTGTTTCCATCAATCACCCTGATATCATGGACAACAAACTCGTTGTCAAGCGTGATGGAAGCGATCGCTCTCATCCGTCCATCTGTATTAACGCGGCGTAATCTTACGTCAGTTACTTCCATTCTGTTCACCACCTTTACAAATAGATAAAATTCTAGTTAAATAATTCCACGTTGAAATCAAATCTCCTTCTTTTACAAGAAAATTTTTTCGAAAAAATAGGGCAAAATTGTGAATTTTTTCTTATTGAAAACCTTTTCTCTTTTAAAAAGGCTATAAAATAGGCTTTTTTGGCTATTGACGCATAATAAATTCCCTTTCAAAATTTATTACTTTTTTGGGCTTTCTTAAAATCCTATACAGGAAAAACTTTTTGATGTTGTCCCTTCTTGTGACCGTCACACCGATTTCTCTTCTTTCATGGGCATAAGTTGTCCCTTCTAGTGACAGTCAAACCGATTTCTCTTCTTTCACAGGCACAAGTTGTCCCTTCTTGTGACTGTCAAACCGATTTTTCGCTTTCCACGGGCACAAGCTTTGCTGTCTTGCAATTTTTCAAGTCCCACTCCAGATGTTTTGAAACATTCATACAAAATAAAAAAACGCCCGTTATTTAACGAGCGCTACTACTTCAATTTCCACCAGGGCATCCTTTGGCAGTCTTGCCACTTCTACTGTTGAGCGAGCTGGCTTATGCACATTGAAATACTCTGCATACACTTCATTTAATTGAGCGAATTCATCCATATTTTTAATGAAGACTGTTGCTTTTACGACTGTTTCTAGTGAAGCACCTGCAGCCTCAAGTACTGCCTTCAGGTTTTGGAATACCTGATGAGTCTGGGCCTGGATATCTCCCTCCACCATTACACCCTCTGGAGTCAGAGGAATCTGGCCAGAGCTGTAGAAAAGATTGTTCACAACCACACCCTGCGAATATGGACCGATTGCGGCTGGCGCGTTTGAAGTCTGTACAATATTCATATTGTCACCCCATCTATTGTTTATAGAACAACTATTCTCTGCGAGCGAAGTAATTTCCTTCACTCACGGTAATTTTACGTTCTCTTACGTCGACATCTGAAAGGCGTACGAGTGAGAGATACTCATCGACGAGTCTCTCTTCAATGTTCTCCGATTCAACCAGTACCGCTATCCCCGCTAACTCCGCATTGAACTCCTCTAGCAAGTTGATCATGCCATTCACGGTACCGCCCGCTTTCATGAAGTCATCGACGATCAGCACCTTCGACCCCTCTGCAAGGCTCCGCTTTGATAGCACCATTGTCTGGATTCTTTTTGATGAACCTGAAACGTAGTTGATGCTTACAGTCGAACCTTCAGTCACTTTGCTATCTCTTCTGACAATCACTACAGGAACATTCAATTGGCTGGCGACTGCATACGCAATTGGTATTCCCTTTGTCGCCACGGTCATGACAACCTCAATATCCTTTTCAGCAAAAGCAGAAGCGAGCAGCCTCCCGACTTCCTGCACAATTACTGGATTGCCAAGGATATCGTTCATGAAAAGATAGCCGCCCGGCAGCAAGCGGTCAGGACTTGCCATGATGGTACACAGTTCATCGATTGCCTTCCGTGCTTTTTCCTCGCTGACATGAACGTGGAACTTCACCCCGCCGGCCGCGCCTGGCACGGTCTGCAGGACACCGATTCCCCGCTGTTCAAATGTTTCTTTGATGATTCCGAGATCTTCACTGATCGAGGACTTAGCTGAACCATACTTCTCGGCAAAATAGGTTAACGGTACCAATTGGCGCGGATGTTCCAGTAAATAAGTCGTCATATCGATCAAACGCTCGCTGCGTCGAAATTTCATTCAAGAACCTCCAAAATCCGAATATTTAAGGTTAATATACCACCATTATACGGATTTAATCAAGGGTATGTCGCTCTCCAAGCATTCTTACTGCAAATACCTGGTCACAAAAACCTCGCAGACCGTTATAAATTCGATGCATTCGCGAATCATGTGCCACAAGGCTGAATACTGTCGGGCCGCTTCCGCTCATCAAGACTGCATCGGCGCCGAATCGCTTCATTTGGTCCTTTATTTGCGCCACTTCAGGATATAGCGATAGCGTCACATCTTCCAAGACATTTCCGACACTATTGCAGACTCCATTGAAATCTCCATTTTCAATAGCGGAAATCATTTGCTTTGTAAGCGGATGCTGAACCTTTTCAACATTAAGGCGGCGATATACCTCCGCAGTCGATACACCGATAAACGGTTTGGCTAATACAACCCAGCACGTCGGTGGTGCTGGCAGTTGCTCGATTATTTCCCCTCTGCCTGTAGCAAGCGCCGTTCCTCCGTACACACAGAAAGAAACATCCGAGCCAATTTCCGCGCCAAGCACTGCCAGCTCGTCCAATGACAGACCAAGCTTCCAAAGCTTATTCAAGCCCCTTAATGTAGCCGCTGCATCACTGCTGCCGCCCGCGAGGCCTGCTGCCACAGGAATGGTCTTCTCGATTCCTATGAGGACTCCTTGCTTCACCTGGAACCTCTCCTTTAACAGATGCGCTGCCTGGTAAGCAAGATTCCGCTGATCATCCGGAACAAAACGATTATGGGAATGGATGACAATCCTGTCTTCTTCTAATAAACTAAGTTCAATGCGATCAGCCAAATCAATCGTCGTCATGACCATTTCCACCTCATGGTAACCGTCCGGACGTTTGTGCAAAACATCCAATGACAAATTGATCTTTGCCGGCGCCTTCACTAAAACCTTCACAACTTCCACCTACTTTAACGAATTCCACATTTTGTCCTATTTTACCACAAAAAGAAAAGAAAAGCGCAAGCACCTTGGTCAGTCCGGACAAGCGCTGGAGGGCCGACCAGTGAAGTCGCTCTTTGACTTCATTGGGCGGACCGAAGCGACTCGAGGGGCTAGGTGCTGGAGCTAGACAAAGAAAAGCGCAAGCGCCTTGGTCAGTCCGGACAAGCGCTGTTTGTCATTTTTTAATAACTCTTCCTTGGGTAAAATAAGTTAGACTCTCCTGCAAGAAACATTCCTTTATTTTATCATTTGCATAATAGCGAATACAGTGATTTCACAAAGAATTAGAAATGCAGAAGGCTACATGGCAGCTCCACTCCGTTTTACCCCATTAAAAAAGGCCGGAGCAATTAGCCCCGGCACCGCGATGGATCTGAATTTTATTGGCAACTGTGTGAAAACAGCTGTGTGGCAGTCTCTAAAGAATTTTTATCTGGGTCAGCGGTTCTGGTTCGCAAGCTGCTGTTCGGCCAGCTCGATCGCTCGCTTCACCATATTTCCTGCATCCTTGGCCTTTATGCCGCCCCATCCCTCATTCTGGACGACATCATAGAAGCCAAGTTCTTTCGCAAGCTCTTCCTTCAACCTTTCAGACATAATCCCTCTTCTTCTGCCCAATGCTACCATCTCCTTTCACCATCGCGGTTACCTTAGTATTTTTGAAAAAGGAGACTTTCATGTGCGCCTTATTTATCCTGTCAGTTCTTAAAAAAGGCAAAATAAAAAGCAGCTAACCCGAAAGTTCACTGCCTGTACCTCATTGAGCCAAAAATCAGCTCAAAGCTATTGATCCTGTTGTATCTTCAAAGAAGGTAATTTCCACTGTTTCAGTTAGAACATCTGCGTAGCTGTACGAAACACGTTCAAAAGCATTTTCATCCTGGTCAAGCTCGATGACGAAAACTGAAGGATAAGTTTCCGCTAACACACCAGAACGTTCAATCGTCTTTCTCCGTCCTCCGTTGGCCTTTAGCATGAGTCTTTTTCCTAAGTTTGAATCAAGCGCTTTTTTGATATCCGATAATGTTTTTGGCATTCGGTCCACCTCACTGTGTAAAGTATAACACGCTGACACTATTTAGTCAAACAAAAACATAAATTATAACAGTACTTAAATTTAAAAGTCAATATATTTCGGTCTTCTTTTTCCTCTAAATTTCAACAATTTTAGAGTAGCCTTTAATGCGTTAAAATATGTACCAAAATAATAAAAAAACGCCAGACCGTATTTTATTCAGTCTGACGAATTTTTATTATATGGCATTCCTGTCCTTAAAACACCCTTTGTTTCTATGCCGCCAAGCCCCTTCTCCCCAGTCAATGTATTGCGAAGTACATCCCACACGTTGATTCGCTCCATGAACGGGGTAAAACTGATTTTAGCGACGATATAGACCGGATCGAGTGCATGTATATTTACTCTTGCAGGAGAACTGGCAAAGTTGGCCCCGGCATGGATCAATGACTCAAAATGGGATTGGCATGCTCCGGCAAAAATGACCAGCTGATCCAGATGGGGAACTTTCTTTCGAGCCTCTCTTACTGTCTGGACGAAATGCTTGGAGTGTCGATAAGCATTGATATCATCCATAGTCCCTTTTGACTTCGAATAAGCATCGTGCCCGGTGATGACCAAAATATCAGGCCGATAATAATCAAGCAGCATCCCGACTTTGTCCGGCATTTCCTTTTCATTGCAATGGAACCCATACACCGGGACCCCGACTTTCTCATATAGGGTCAGGCACTTTTTTAAATAATTCGGATCTCCATCAATATGGAGCACCTTCCCAGGCATCTGAAAGTAGTTATAAGACTTGCTATACCCTTCTGTAGCTTCATATTCTTGTTTTTGCTGCAATAAATCAACATCCTGCCTGAAAAGCTTATATGACTGTTCTTCAAGTGACCGGAATTCCTGTGTCAGCCTCATGCGCATACCCGGATCGATTTTGATTAAATCTTCATAGGGCGCATCCGCAATCAATCGGAAATCCTCACCATATAATATCGCAATTTTTTTTCCATGTTTCTCTCTGATATCGATAACCCGGAACATTATATCGCATTGATGCGAAACCCTGCCGACGATATCCATGAGGTTAATATTCATCATCCTCACTCCAATTGCCCCGCACACAGGCTGCGCTGAATGGTATTCTTACATAAAATATGCAGTTACCCATAGACATGTGCTTTTTGAAGCTGTGGAGGATAGTCACTGTGGTTCATTTGGGAAGGATATTCCTGAGTCCGGCTAATTTAATCCTTAGATTCTTGATATACTCCTGAGTCGCAGGACTATTTTCCGGAAAAATAGATTATATTCCTTAATTCCGCTTTTTATTACCAAACATCAAAAAAAGCCCGGAATTTTCCGGACTTTAATGTTGCCTATTGATCCTCATGGAAAGAGCTTTAATGAAAATATGGATACAACGCATTGCTCAATTGCGCAAATTCATCAATCGTCAGAGTTTCTCCCCTGCGCGATTCTTCCACTCCTGCCTGCTGAAGCGCTGCCTGTATACTTTCTTTCTTCTGCTTTCCGTCCGGCAGCTGGCTGGTCAGGTTATTTAAGATGGTTTTACGGCGCTGGGCAAAACTTGATCTGGTCACTTGGAAGAAAAACTTTTCATCCGTTACTTTTACTGGCGGCTCTTCATGCAATGTCAACCGGATGACAGCCGAGTCCACATTTGGCTGTGGCATGAACACAGTTTTCGGGACAATCATCACAGTTTCGGCTTTCGTATAATACTGGACTGCAATCGACAATGAACCATATTCCTTCGTTCCCGGCTTGGCTGAAATCCTGTCGCCAACTTCCTTTTGCAGCATGCAAACAATCCCTCTGATTGGCAGCCTTTCCTCAAGGAGCTTCATCAAGATAGGCGTTGTGACGTAATATGGCAGGTTGGCCACGACCATGACGTCCTCTTGTTTCCCAAACTCCTCTTTCATCACAGCCTGAACATCTGCTTTCAGTACATCGCTATGGATGACCTTGACGTTTGGGTAGGGGGACAGCGTATCCTCCAATATCGGCAGCAACCGCTGGTCGATTTCGAATGCAACTACCTTTTCGGCTCTTTTCGCCAGCTGCTCTGTCAACGCACCGATTCCAGGTCCAATTTCGATGGCACCGCTATGGTCGGTCAATTCTGCATGGTCGACGATACGGTTCAGGATATTCGTATCGATCAAGAAGTTCTGTCCGAGGCTCTTTTTAAAAGAAAAGCCGTATTTATCAAGTATTTCCTTCGTTCTCACCGGGGTCGCAATATCTTTATGCATTTTGTTCCTCCTTAAGGATTTCTGCCAGTGCCGCTGCGAAATCCTGTCTTTTCACTTGAAACATCATCAAGCGCTTGTGCAGCTGCTTGCCATTTGTATACCCGATCTTCAGCAGCCTGCCAAGCTTTTCCCGTCTTTCCTTCGATCCGGGACCGCCAATGAGCCCAGCTACAAGCAAGTCCTCCTGGGTGATCTCCTCGACGGCCTCTGCATCCATTACCTGGGCATCTTTCAGTGCTTCACGTATCACCTCGGGAGATGCGTGTTCAACACCAAGACCCCTGCCAGATTTAGGCTTGGCCAATTCCTTCGGGATAAAAGCGTGTTTACAGCCAACAACCTGCTCAGAAATCGTTTTGCGAATTTTTTCGCCAGGAAAATCCGGATCAGTAAAAATAATGACCCCCCGCTTTTCATGAGCATTCCGGATTTTCTCGATGGTTTCGGCATTGATCGCCGACCCATTCGTTTCAATTGTATCCGCATCAACGGCGCGCCTGATCGCCGTCGTATCATCCTTACCCTCAACTACAATGATTTCCTTTAATTTCATGGTTCCTCCATTTGAAAGCGTAAGCGCCTTGGTCAGCCCCGACAAGCGCTGGAGGGCCGACCGGTGAAGTCGTTCTTTGACTTCATTGGGCGGACCGAACTCGAAAAGCGAAGGCGACTGCCCAACTCCGACAAGCGTTGGAGGACCTGCCAGTGTAGTCGCTCTTTGACTTCATTGGCAGGGCCGAAACGTCTCGAGGAGTTAGGAGCAGCAGCTAGACAAGCGTCTCGATGGGTTAGGCGCTGGAGCTGGACATTCCTCTAAGTGTAATGTTTATTTATTGATTAGCTCAAACAGTTGAATGGGCTGTATGTAAGGCCCTTCAATTTTTTATTAAAAAACTTAAAAAGAAATAAGTTTTCTTTGAAATAAATGAAACATTTTTGAAATATAATCGTCTATATAGATGTAAACTTTTTTAAGCGATTATGCTTTCTTATTATACCTTAAACGTAAAATGAAAAAACAAAAATGCAGAGGAAGGTTCCCCTGCATCCATGAATTAATTTAGGATTTTAATTTTGACTTTCTTTCGGCCCCATCGATAGGCATCCGATTTAGATGCGAAAAAGACATCGATTTTATTGCCTTTGATAGCTGATCCTTTATCTGCAGCAATTGCATAGCCGTAGCCTTCAACATATACCTTTGTGCCTAAAGGAATGACACTTGGATCCACTGCGATGACCTTTATGTTAGGATTCGCTCTTAGATTGATGCCGGTTGCTGTATAACCGGAGCAGCCGTTGCAGTTAGCAGTGTAGGCTGTGGATGAAACATAGAATTCCTTCCCTGCCGGTTCACTTGAACCACGGGAAACTTGAGCTACGATGACCTTCGTTCCCATTGCCACGACTTTATCCTGTTTTTCTTTCAATTTCTTTTCACTGATCAGTTTTCTTGATACTTCCTTGCCGTTTTCAAGGACGACTTCATATTCCTTGGAAAGTAGGCCTTCCTGACCTTCTGTTACGACTTTCTGTTTCCCTTTTTCCAGTTTGCTGTCATTTTTCGTAACGACTGCATAGCTAATTGGTTCTTCCACTACATCGGTGACTTTTTCAACGCGAATGACATTAATCATGGCATCTTTTGTGACTGTCTGCTTTAATCCAGGTTCAACACGGTCCAATTCGTTCAGTGTGATTCCTTGCTGTGATAAAAAGTCAGCGACCGTAGTCGAAGTCGACCATACATCTTGCTCTTTTCCGCCTACTACAAGCTTGAGCGGGAAAGCTCTTTGAATGGCAATCTTCAAATCTTGCTTTAATTTAGCGTCTGGGTTTGGGTTTAACTTGTCGTGTTCATTTATAGCGATATTCTGTTCTTTCAGGAACTCTTCTACAGTATCGGCTGCTGTCCAATACGTTTTCTTTTCCTGATCTTGTATCAGCTCTACCTGTTTTGCCGGCTTCCACACGATTGATAGGTTGTTTTTCACCTCTGTGTCTGCCGCCAGCGATAAATAATCCTCTGAGCGCAATGAAATTTTGAGATCATTAAATATATCTTGGATTGTATTTGCGTGTGTCTTAATGACTCTTTCTTCGCCATCCAGCGTCAATGCGACTGTCTTTTTGGTCCCTTCATACATGAAGATCCCAAGAGCAGCGGCAAAAACTAGGAAACTAGCAGAAAAAATCACCAGTTTCTTTTTACTCAAAGTCTTGGAAAACAGGTTTTTCATACTATTAATCACGATGAAAAACGCCTCCTCTTCTCGGAGTGATTATAAAGATATTGTTGCCGACTTGTCAACCCAGACACCCTTGCCAAGCGTAGTCCCTATTATGCAAGATGCTCCATAAAAAGAAAAGCAAGAGTTATCGACACGGTTATCCTATGTCGCTAGAGAGACATGTAGAACTTTTTAGAAACATAAAAAGTTTGGACAACCTTGCTGAAAAATCGACAACATTCTTTATCACTTTATGCCGAATAATTTTTTTGCATTTTTGGCAGTTTCGCCTGCAACTTCTTCGAGCGTTAACCCTTTCAGTTCTGCAATCTGTTCGGCCACCAATTTTACATAAGCTGGTTCATTTCTCTTACCGCGATAAGGATGCGGTGTCAGGTAAGGGCAATCTGTTTCAACCAACAGCCGTTCCATTGGAATCGACTCCGCCACTTCCTTCGGTTTTTTTGCATTTTTGAAGGTAACCGGTCCGCCAAGCGAAATATAGAAGTTCATATCGATGCATTCAAGCGCGGTTTCCACACTGCCACTGTAGCAATGCATGATCCCGCCTACTTCACTTGCATTTTCCTCTTTTAAAATTTCAACTATGTCTGCGGTTGCCTCTCGATTATGTATGATGATAGGAAGCTGGACTTCTTTTGCCAGTTTGATTTGCTTGCGGAAGACTTCTTTCTGGATTTCCTTCGGTGACTTGTCCCAGTAATAATCAAGGCCCATTTCACCGAGTGCCACCACTTTCGGATGGCCTGCCAGTTCTCTCAGCCATTCCAGATGTTCCTCTGTCATATCAATTGCATCGACTGGATGCCACCCTACGCTTGCATAGATAAAATCATAGCCTTCAGCGAGTTCTATCGCTTTTTTGATCGTTACCTCATCGAATCCGACAACGACCATGTTCGTCACACCCTCAGCAAGCCCCCGGTCAATGACCTCCTGGAGATCCTCATTGAATTGTTCTGCATTTAAGTGTACATGTGTATCAAAAAGCATTTCAAAACTCCTTTGCTGGTGCCTGCAGCTCCATTCTATCCCTGCATTATGAAGATTTGAATAGATCCACTGCGATGTTCTTATTATTGCGATAAAGTTGTGTCGATATCATAACTTTTTTTCAATGTCCAGGTCAAATTTTTGCATTCGGTTTCATGAAAACCCGTCAATTGTCGGGAATGCTTGCTGTCTAACTTTCTTTCTATCATAAATCACTCTTTTAAAAAAATTGCCTTTTTAACACAAAAAACCTGAAAATGTTACACATGAAACATTTCCAGGTTCGTATTGTATTATTTTACTTTTGCTCCGATTGAGAGTGAATCATCAACTGTTGCTAATGACATGACGCCATCCTTTTCACCTGCAAGAATCATTCCCTCGGAAAGCTCTCCGCGAAGTTTGACAGGCTTCAGATTTGTCACGCAAATCACCTTTTTGCCGACAAGGTCTTCCGGTTTATAATATTTCGCAATCCCGGAAACGACCTGTCGCTTTTCATAACCAAGATCCAATTGAAGCTTCAGCAGCTTATCAGCCTTTTTAACAGGCTCAGCATGTACGACTTGAGCTACTCGCAGATCGACTTTCATAAAGTCATCAATCGTAATCTCATCCTGGACTTCAGGTTTTTCTTCCACAGGTGCAGAAGCTGGAGCCGATCCCTGCATTTTTTCTTTGATGAATTCCACTTCATCCTTCAATTCAAGGCGAGGGAAAATCGGTTCACCTTGAACGACCTTTGTTCCTGCTGGAATCTGGCCGAATTCTTCAAGGCTTTCCCAGGTTTGAAGTGCTTCAGAAGCGACATTCAGCTGGGCAAAGATTTTATCTGGTGTTCTTGTTAAGAATGGTTTCAGAAGGACAGCCACTCTTCTCAATGATTCAGCAAGGTGAACCATTACGTCTGCCAAAACTGCTTTCTTTTCTTCATCCTTCGCCAGCACCCAAGGCTGTGTCTCATCGATGAACTTATTGCAGCGGCTGATCAGCTGCCATACAGACGTAAGCGCCACGGAAAATTCCATCTTCTCCATTGCGTATTCGTACTTCTGGACCGTCTCTTTGTTCATTTCGAGCAGCTGCTTCTCAAACTCGCCTTCAGAGCCATTGTAAGCTGGAATCTCGCCGCCGAAATACTTATTGATCATTGCAACCGTTCTGTTCAGCAAGTTTCCAAGGTCATTCGCAAGGTCAAAATTGATCCTTTCGACAAATCCTTCAGGCGTGAATACTCCATCAGAACCAAATGGAACTTCACGAAGCAGGTAGTAGCGAAGAGCGTCAAGGCCATAACGGTCAATCAGCGTAACTGGGTCGACTACATTTCCCTTGGATTTCGACATCTTTCCATCCTTCATTAAAAGCCAGCCATGGGCAAAAACCTTTTTAGGAAGCGGAAGGTCAAGCGCCATCAGCATGATTGGCCAGTAAATAGTATGGAAGCGGACAATTTCTTTTCCGACAAGATGGACATCCGCAGGCCAATAGTTCAAATACTTGGAATCATCATCCGTACCATAGCCAAGTGCGGTGATATAGTTGGATAACGCATCAATCCATACATAAATGACATGCTTCGGGTCGCCGGGGACCTTCACGCCCCAGTCAAACGTTGTCCGTGAAACGGCCAAATCTTCAAGTCCAGGCTTGATGAAGTTGTTGATCATTTCATTCTTGCGGGATTCCGGCTGTATAAATTCAGGATTCTCTTCATAGTACTTCAGCAGCCTGTCTGCGTATTTACTCATTTTGAAGAAATAAGACTCTTCCTTCACTTTTTCGACAGGACGGCCGCAATCCGGGCAATTGCCATCTTCAAGCTGTCTGTCTGTGTAGAAGGATTCGCATGGAGTACAGTACCAGCCTTCATATTGATCAAGATAGATATCACCCTGCTCCAGAAGCTGAGCAAAAATCTTCTCAACAATTTGCTTATGGCGATCCTGGGTCGTACGGATAAAATCATTATAGGAAATATCCAGCTTGCCCCAAAGCTCCTGGATGCCTTCGACAATTTCATCTACATATTGCTGTGGAGTGATGCCCTTTGCCTCAGCATTACGCTGGATTTTTTGACCATGCTCATCCGTCCCTGTCAAATACATGACATCATAGCCGCGCAGTCTCTTATAGCGCGCCATTGCATCACCAGCTACTGTCGTATACGCATGGCCGATATGTAAATTGCCGCTCGGATAATAGATCGGGGTTGTAAGATAAAAGGTTTTCAATTTCTCTTCCATGAAGATCCTCCTTAACTAAAACTGCTAGTTCATACTAATAGTAGTTATTATACCAGCTAATGCCCTTTGTTTCATAACACTTTAACGATGCTTATGGTTGGTTTTCGCCTTTGTTTTTCACATCATTCTTTTTAAAGGCATAGAAATAAGAAATCTCTTAAAAAAATTTCCTCGACTACGGACATTCTCCCTATAAAGTTTACGTATTTTGTCAGTAGGGAATTTATTTGGCCTAGGATCCTAACAGATTTTATCAAAGGCTACTAAGAATAGACACTTATCAAAAAAGCCCCGCCTCAGAGTTTGGCAGGAGCTGCGATTTTAAAGTGAAAGCCTGATATTCTTCATAATAAAATCATAACCAAATCTACAAATAGAATATACCTGATTACAAAATTATGTACATATTATCAAGAGTATGTCGAATTTGTGACATTTTGTCGAAATGGATTGTAGAAATTTGTCGAATTACGCGGTATTTACTATTCTCCAATAATATTTATTTTGTATCCTCTGATAGAGAAAACCGCATCATTCCTTATCCCCTCTTGTTTTTTTCGTCTATAACCCTTGATATGAAAAGGTTTTCGTTTGGTGTTAAATTTTGTTAATAGAAGAAAAATAAAATAATTGACGGTTATTGGAATCGCTGGTATTATAAAACCAATAAGAGAAAAATGTCGAAAAATGACGAACTTAATATAAGGGAAAATGAGAGGAGATTAGAGATTATGAAATCTACTGGTATTGTACGTAAAGTTGACGAGCTTGGCCGTGTGGTAATTCCAATCGAACTTAGAAGGACTCTTGGCATCGCAGAAAAGGATGCTTTGGAAATTTATGTTGATGATGATCGCATCATCCTTAAAAAATACAAGCCGAACATGACTTGCCACATCACTGGTGAAGTTTCTGATAACAACATCACATTGGCAGGCGGCAAGCTGATTCTTAGCCGTGAAGGTGCTGAACAGCTTCTTAAAGAAATCCAAGGAAACTTCGAACCTGTAAAAGCTTAATTATCATACTCAAGGCCGTGGAGAAATCCACGGCCTTTTTATTTGCTCTATTCATTAATATGATATGCCTGGTAAACTTCCCGCTTTTGCAAGCCTCTATCTTTCGCTGCTTGCTTGATTGCATCTTTAGAGTTCATTTGTTCCTTGGAAATATAATGTTCTACATGTTCTTCAATGCTTAACCTTTCCCACCACTGGTTCTCTTCATCGGCCATTGCATCAGGTGAGGCGCCTTCGATGACCAATACAAATTCCCCGCGGATTTCTTCTGACTCTGCCCATGCCAATGCTTCAGCGATCGTTCCCCTCAAGAACTCCTCATATTTTTTCGTCAGCTCACGACATAGGACGATTTTCCGGTCTCCAAGACCATCAAGCATTAACGAAAGTGTTTCCTTCAGACGGTGGGGAGACTCATAAAGAACGATTGTTGCAGTCTGCTTCCCCAGCAGTTCAAGTTCCTTTTTCTTATCCTTTTTTCCCCTCTGGAGAAATCCATAATAGTAAAACGGCTGAGGAAGAATTCCAGAAGCAATCAAAGCCGTCAACGCTGCATTTGCCCCTGGAAGCGGAACGACAGTCAGCCCCTCGACAATTGCTTCGGCTACCAGCTCCGTGCCTGGATCAGAAATGGTTGGCATACCCGCATCGCTGACAAGCGCCACTTTCGCTCCCTCCCTGATCTTTTCAATCAATTTATATCCGCTGCTTTCCTTATTATGTTCATGATAGCTGGTCACGGGTGTTTCAATCTCAAAATAATTACATAGCTTTTTCGTGTTCCTCGTATCCTCCGCCGCAATCAAATCAGCTTCCTTCATAATCCTGATTGCCCTGAATGTCATATCCTCAAGGTTCCCGATCGGCGTCGGTACGAGATAAAGAATTCCCTTTTCATGTTCCCGTTCGAAGCTTTTCTGCTGTTGCATGCCAAATCACCCGTTTCTGTGCTTATTTGCTTCCATATAACATCTCTTTTATCACTGGCGTATACTCATTATTTTCATCATAAACCGTCAGTGGCTCCAGGATTTTAAGGTCAGGACTTCCGTCTTTAATCGCCTCCACCAACAGTGTATTTGCTTCCTTTCCGGCCTTAGGATATACAAACTGGATTCGCTTAGGCTCAAGGCGGTATTTCCTCATGATTTCAATGATATCGATCAGCCTGCCTGGACGGTGGACAAATGCAACCTTCCCGCCCTGCTTGACCAGCTGGCTCGATGACTTGATTGCATCCTCAAGTGTGCAGAGGATTTCATGGCGTGCAATCGCCAGGTGTTCATTCACATTTATTTCTTCATTTGATGGTGTAGGAAAATAAGGAGGATTGCAGGTGACAACATCATACTTCTCGTAGCCAAGCTCTTTTGGCGCATCCTTAAGATCGCCATGAATCATATGTAATCGTTCTTCCAGATCATTATACTCAATACTCCGGACAGCCATATCATATAGCCGCTCCTGGATTTCCACTCCGGTGATTGTCCCCTTTGTCCTTGCACTTAAAAATAGCGGAATGACCCCATTCCCGCTGCAAAGGTCGACAATCTTTCCTTTTTGGATCGGCACCCAGACAAATCTGGCCAGCAATACAGCATCCAGTGAAAATGAAAATACATTCGGGCTTTGGATGATTCTTAAATCCTCAGCCAATAAGTAATCCAATCGTTCATCTTCCCGTAAGTTAACCATTATAAATCGTTCCTCCATGCATATATGTTCACTGCACCTGCCCCTGTGGCTTTTTCATCTTATAAAAATAGCCTTCCCTATTAAGGAAGGCTGCCAATTATTTTTTATTAAGAAAGGATAGGCAGAACAGACAATCCTCTTTGCGCGGGCTTCCGAAATGCAGGTTGCAGATATGGAAGCCTTCCTGATACAGACGGGCAAGATTATCGTAGCCTTCACCGATATCGACCACGTTTTTATCACCCTGGGGCTGATTGCTGTTTCCCTTACCGTTATTCTTAATGGTTGGATCCTTTTTACCAATAGTTTGATCCAGACGGCGTCTTATATGCTCATTTTCCAACTTTAATGCATTATTCTCTTCCAGAACCTCTGCTAAATGCTGTTTTAACTCACCAAGCTGACGGTATAAATCACCGATCTGCGATTCCATATTACTTACTGAGTCAAAGATATCTTTTTTATCCACCTGTTCCACCTCATTAATCTGTGGATGATTGCAACGATACAGCTCCTGCTTCCTGTATTTCCTCAAGTGTATATTCCAGCACGCGTTCCTGTCCAGGTATATTGACTTGCATGACTCGTTCCAGGATGTTCAACCCGACAACCTTTCCTGTACCATCAGGTGTAACAATCGTTTCACCCAGGTCAGGCAGCTGTTCTTTCGCTGTTTCATATTCGTCGTTCTCATATTTCAAACAGCACATGAGCCTGCCGCAAAGGCCGGAAATCTTCGTTGGATTAAGGGAAAGGTTTTGATCCTTGGCCATCTTGATTGAAACTGGATCAAAGTCCCCGAGGAATGTTGAACAGCAAAGCATTCTGCCGCATGGTCCTATCCCGCCAAGCATTTTCGCTTCATCCCTGACGCCAATCTGACGCAGCTCGATCCTTGTCCGGAAAATGGAGGCCAAGTCCTTGACCAATTCCCGGAAATCAACGCGGCCATCAGCCGTGAAGTAGAAAATGACTTTATTGCGGTCAAATGTATATTCAACATCAACCAGCTTCATATCCAGCTGATGTTCATTCACTTTTTCACTGCAAACATCGTATGCTTCCTTTGCAGCCGTTTTGTTCTCTTCGACAATGAGACGATCCTTCTGATCTGCAATTCTGACTACCTTTTTCAGAGGCAGGACAACATCCTTCTCGCCGACCTGCTTACGGGGAGTTACCACTCTTCCGTACTCAACGCCCCTTACAGTTTCGACAATGACGAATTCGTCCTTTTGAATTGAGAGATCGTCGGGATCAAAATAATAAATCTTTCCCGCTTTCTTGAAGCGGACACCTACTACATCATACAAGTGTAGATCCCTCCTGCAATTTTAACACCAGCTCTTCCATGAGCAGCTGGGGATTCATATTGGCATGCAGCTTCCTCTTCGCCTCCAGAATGGCTGCCATTTGTTCGGTAAGACGCCGTCCGGATGTCTGTAGTGCAAACTGTTCTAAACGTGAGCTTTCGTTTAGATATACAACCTGGTCTTTCTTGCCAAGCTGAATGTATAGTAAATCCTTAAAAATAAGAAGTAATAAATCCAAACCTCGATCGATTTGTTCTTTCTCTTTAAAGTGCATGAACCAGTTCTCCTGAAGCGCGACCATAGCTTCGAGCGGATTCTTTTTCAGCACTTCATATAATTTTAACACTATTTTTTGTGCTTGTGCAAACCAATCATCATGACTTATCTCTAAAGCTTCTTCCAAATTATTGGTTAGCTGTGCCAAAAGCGGTGCCATTTGTGGTTGTATCCCATTGGCGATCAGTTGTTCAGCCATATTTTTCGGTGATAATGGCGTAAAATTGATCAGCTGGCATCTAGATAAAATCGTTGGCAGCATTTGCTGTGCCTGCTCGGTGATCAACACGGCAACAGTCCCCGCATGAGGTTCCTCAAGGAACTTCAGCAAGCTATTCGCTGCATTTGTCGTCATTCGATCAGCATGGACAATCGTGTAGAGCTTATTTTTTGACTCGACACCTGTTTTTGAAAACTCCTCCTGCAGCTGCTGGATCTGCCCTTTTTTGATCGACAGGCCATCAGGTTCGACAAGATGGATATCAGGATGGTTGCCATGGTTGATCCTTTTGCAATTCAAACAGCTTTCACAAGGTTTATAGCCATCGACCGGCGCCTGGCAATTGATGCTCTTTGCAAGAAGAATACTAATCTCCTTTTTGCCAGTGCCCCTCATCCCTTCAAATAGATACGCATGGGCGATTCGATTTTTCTGGATGCTGTTTTTAATCATCTTCAAAACATTCGGCTGAAGTCTTTCCAGCTCGTCCCACGTCTTTGCCAATGGTATCACTCACTTACGTATATAAATTGATCAACAAGCCTTTGATTTCCCCTACTCTCCCTAGGATATCAATCTGTTCATCTTTATTATCCATCAACTCTTCTGTCAACTGTACGAGCTTGTCATCAATGGTTTCTACAAGCTTCAAAGACCTGCCTTCGCCATATTGGTTCCAGCTATGCGAGTGCTTTAGTTCCATTCCAAAGTTGACAGTTTCTTTTACAAATTGCTTAACCAGTGTCTTGAACTTGGCCAGGTCCTTGAAGGTCCTCGACCGGGCAAGCCTCTCACCGGCAGACTCGACTTGCTTCATTAATTGCTGAAGCTGTCCGAGCTGCAATTTATGTTCTTGTTTCTCCACGAGTTCATTGAACCTGATTCCGCCCCCAGGCTGTTGTTTCTGATCCTGGCGAACTTTATCTATATTAAGGCGCATATCCTGATTAATCTTCATCTCTTGCTAGACCTCCGGGCATTCCCGTTAAAATTGATGAAACTGCTCAACAGGCAATACGAATACAGTCGCTCCGCCAACCTCGACTTCCACCGGATAAGGAACATACGAATCCGCATTCCCTCCCATAGGAGAAACAGGCGCTACAAGCTGGTCACGTGACTTACAGTTAACCCTGATGACCTCCAATGCCTTTTCCACTCTGATGTCTTCTGTTCCTATGATAAAAGTGGTGTTTCCGGACTTCAGGAATCCACCCGTACTGGCCATCTTCGTTGCGCGGAAATTATGGTCAACCAATGCATTGGATAGGCGGTTGCTATCCTGGTCCTGGACCACAGCTAATATTAACTTCATTCATTCTCCCCCTAGGCTTTTTTTTATAGACTCGCTGATATGACATCAGCAGTTCATTCCGTAGCTTTTGTATTTTCATTATAACAGGATTCATGTGACAAGACATGATATAAACGTAAAATTCCATAGGCTTCCAATTGAGATCACTTGCTCCTACTATGCTAAAAAACAAGCCTGATCGTAATCAAGGCTTGTTTCGGAATCTTCACGAATTGATTAACTCTTTAATTTGAGCTTCAGCTTGTTCGTAAACTGTATCGAGATCCTTTGAAGCATCGACTTTAACGATTCGCTCGGAGAATCGATCGGCCAGGATCATATAGCCTTCTCTTACTTTTTGGTGAAATTCGAGCTTCTCCAGGTCCAGTCGATTGACTTCGCGTCCCTTATTTTTATTGATTCTTTCCAGCCCGATCTCCGGTGCAACATCAAAGTATAGAGTCATTTCCGGCATCATGTTTTCAATCGCAAACTGGTTAATTGAGTAAACTTCATCAATGCCTAAGCCTCTTGCGTATCCCTGGTAGGCAAGTGAACTATCAACAAAGCGGTCACACAAGACAATTTTTCCGTCTTCCAGAGCAGGCTTCACTTTTTCCGCAAGATGCTGCCTTCTCGCCGCTGCATATAAAAGTGCTTCCGTACGCGGGTCCATCGCTGTATTTTCCGGATCAAGAATCACTTTCCTGATTTGCTCGGCAATCTCGATGCCCCCAGGCTCCCTTGTGGCCACTACTTCATATCCTTCATTCACGAGATTTTGAGCAAGCATCTGAAGAATCGTTGTCTTGCCAGAACCATCCGGGCCTTCTATTGTAATAAAAATTCCCTTTTTCAATTTTAAATCCCCCAACTCTTGAACACTTTTATTTTACCAGCATGCAAATATTCTCCACCCTGGATCTTTGCTTCGTTTTCTTTTAAAAATAGGATTGTTTCAATATCATCTTCTGTCAAAACTTCTCCTGGGAGACTAAGTGGAATTCCCGGCGGATATGGAATGATTTGCTCGGCACTAATTCTTCCCGCAGCATCCTGCAACAGGACAGATTCTGTCTTCTGTTTCTCCATCTCACTGTAGCTGATTTCCAGTTTAGACATACCTTTTTTTATGACCTTGGCCTCAGGTTTATTTTTTCCAACAGGCATGGTCCTTACTGCTTCGGCAATCGTTCGTGCCGCTTCCTGCAAACGATGCTTCATGCCATTCTTAAGCATTGGAAGTACGAGCAGCACATTATAAGGATCAGCTAATTCCGCAAAGATCCCCTTTGACTCAAGTCTTGTTTGCAGTTCGAAACCGGATGATGATTGAATGGTTAGCTTCAATGGATCATCCCCAGGCAAAACTCGAAGGGATTCGATTCCCTCTAGTTTTTCTTTGAATTTTTCCAGTTCTGATTTCAAATATGACAAGTCTTCCTTATTATATGTACCCAGATAGCTTCGGGCCAAATCCAGCGATGCCATCAAAGGATAGGAAGGACTGCTTGATTGCAGAGCCTGCAAGTAAAACTTAAGCTTGCTAAGCGATACCCGATTCGACTGATAATGAAGAAATGCTCCCATTGTCATCGCCGGCAAGGTCTTATGAGCAGACTGGACAACCAGGTCGGCCCCAAGTTCCACGGCCGAAGCAGGGAAATAATCCCCTGCGATAAAATGGACTCCATGAGCCTCGTCCACCATTACCGGAATATGATGAGCATGAGCCAAATCTATAATTCCCTTTAAATCATAAGCCAGCCCATAATAATTAGGATACGTTAAAATAAGTGCTTTTGCATTCGGGTATTGGCTGATTGCCGATTTAACACTATCTCGGTCTAATCCAGCCGCCACTCTGAATTTTTCATTATATTCCGGACTGATGAAAACCGGCTTTGCCTTTGCGAGTTTTAAAGCATTCATGATTGATTTATGACAGTTACGCTGGACAAGGACCACATCATCTTCATCAACCGCAGCAAGGACCATCGCAAGATTTCCAACAGTCGATCCGCCTATTAAGAAAAAGCTTTTATCTGTTCTATATAAATCCCTAAGTAATTCCTCAGCTTCAAATATAACTCCCTCGGGTGAATGAAGATCATCCAATCCCGTTATTTCAGTTGCATCCAATTTTAAGATTTGCTGAAAGAATGCTCGTCCCTCTTCAGGAAAAAAAGCCCCATTTTTGTGTCCCGGTACATGGAACGACAGAGGATTTCCGGTTGAATGCTTCACCAATTGAGAGTACAAGGGTGTTTTCGATTGTTCCATAGTCTCACCTATATATATAAATTCACACCTATCCATTCTAACACTGTTTTTCAGCAAAAAAAATAAAAGCTCAAAATGAGCTTTTAACTGTAAATTCCGGGTTTTGTTACTTTCCTTAACTTTTCTACGTAATATTTATATTTAGGATCACTCGTGTCTGTCTTGATCATGATGCTCTCACAGTCTGCACATATAAAAGAAGTATACAGGTGTATGCCAGCCTTTTTCGTCTGTTCGCAAATCACACAGTTCTCTCCAATTTGATTTTTAGCTAAAAGCGAACCCAAATTCTCCACCTCCGTACACCTATTGTTGCCAGGAACGTTTTTTTGTATACAATTTTCCGAATAATATTTTCGAAAGTTTAGTTGTTTTATATTTTATGATTGACATACGGTTTCCTTGTATGTCTTATAACAATTTAGGTTGGTTTATTCTATAAAATACTTTTGAAGAGAAGGGAATGTTGATCATTAAGGGGGCTGAATAGGATGCTGAAGGCATTCAGGATTGCATTTTGAGTTTTTCTGTATACTGGCTGAAGATGCTGTAGGTTCGGACAACTTTTTGTGCCTTTACCTTAAAACTTGTGCGAAGTTGCACTAGGTTCGAACAGCTTTTTGTTGTTTTCCTATAAACCTGTCTGAAGTTGCCTTTACTTCTGACAACTTTTCCTGCCTTCTTTCTAAACCTGTCCGAAGTTGCATCAAGTTCTGACAACTTTTCTGCTTTTCCCTCCAAACTTGTCCGAAGATGGCTCTACTTCTGACAGCTTTTCCTGCTTTACCTTCAAACCTGTCTTAAGATGGCTCTACTTCTGACTACTTTTCCTGCTTTTCCTCCAAACTTGTCTGAAGTTGCCTCTACTTCTGACAACTTTTCCTGCCTTCTTTCTAAACCTGTCCGAAGTTGCATCAAGTTCTGACAACTTTTCTGCTTTTCCCTCCAAACTTGTCCGAAGATGGCTCTACTTCTGACAGCTTTTCCTGCTTTTCCTCCAAACCTGTCTAAAGACGGCTCTTCTTCTGACAACTTTTCCTGCCTTCTTTCTAAACCTGTCCGAAGTTGCATCAAGTTCTGACAACTTTTCTGCTTTTCCCTCCAAACTTGTCCGAAGATGGCTCTACTTCTGACAGCTTTTCCTGCTTTACCTTCAAACCTGTCTGAAGTTGGCTCTACTTCTGACTACTTTTCCTGCTTTAGCATCAAACCTGTCTGAAGTTGGCTCAGGTTCTGACAACTTTTCCTGGTTTAGCACCAAACCTGTCCGAAGCCAATGCGTATCTGATCAGCCGCTGCACCATTTCCGGCACCTTTTATAAAATCGCACAAAAAAAAGAACAGCCATTACAGCTGTTCTTTCGTTTGCCCGGCGGCGTCCTACTCTCACAGGGGGAAACCCCCAACTACCATCGGCGCTGAGAAGCTTAACTTCCGTGTTCGGTATGGGAACGGGTGTGACCTTCTCGCCATCGCCACCAGACTATTTGATTGAAAGAAAAGTATTTATTCCTTCAAAACTAGATAATGTTGTAAGAAGAATTCAAGAAGAACGAATGATCAATTTGGTTAAGTCCTCGAACGATTAGTATCAGTCAGCTCCACACGTCACCGCGCTTCCACCTCTGACCTATCAACCTGATCATCTTTCAGGGTTCTTACTAGCTTGCGCTATGGGAAATCTCATCTTGAGGGGGGCTTCATGCTTAGATGCTTTCAGCACTTATCCCGTCCGCACATAGCTACCCAGCGATGCCTTTGGCAAGACAACTGGTACACCAGCGGTGCGTCCATCCCGGTCCTCTCGTACTAAGGACAGCTCCTCTCAAATTTCCTGCGCCCACGACGGATAGGGACCGAACTGTCTCACGACGTTCTGAACCCAGCTCGCGTACCGCTTTAATGGGCGAACAGCCCAACCCTTGGGACCGACTACAGCCCCAGGATGCGATGAGCCGACATCGAGGTGCCAAACCTCCCCGTCGATGTGGACTCTTGGGGGAGATAAGCCTGTTATCCCCGGGGTAGCTTTTATCCGTTGAGCGATGGCCCTTCCATGCGGAACCACCGGATCACTAAGCCCGACTTTCGTCCCTGCTCGACTTGTAGGTCTCGCAGTCAAGCTCCCTTGTGCCTTTACACTCTGCGAATGATTTCCAACCATTCTGAGGGAACCTTTGGGCGCCTCCGTTACTCTTTAGGAGGCGACCGCCCCAGTCAAACTGCCCACCTGACACTGTCTCCCGCCCCGATCAGGGGCGCGGGTTAGAATTTCAATACAGCCAGGGTAGTATCCCACCGACGCCTCCACCGAAGCTGGCGCTCCGGTTTCTCAGGCTCCTACCTATCCTGTACAAGCTGTACCAAAATTCAATATCAGGCTACAGTAAAGCTCCACGGGGTCTTTCCGTCCTGTCGCGGGTAACCTGCATCTTCACAGGTACTATAATTTCACCGAGTCTCTCGTTGAGACAGTGCCCAGATCGTTACGCCTTTCGTGCGGGTCGGAACTTACCCGACAAGGAATTTCGCTACCTTAGGACCGTTATAGTTACGGCCGCCGTTTACTGGGGCTTCGATTCAGAGCTTCGCGTGAGCTAACCCCTCCTCTTAACCTTCCAGCACCGGGCAGGCGTCAGCCCCTATACTTCGCCTTGCGGCTTCGCAGAGACCTGTGTTTTTGCTAAACAGTCGCCTGGGCCTATTCACTGCGGCTCATCCGGGCTATTCACCCAAATGAGCACCCCTTCTCCCGAAGTTACGGGGTCATTTTGCCGAGTTCCTTAACGAGAGTTCTCTCGCTCACCTTAGGATTCTCTCCTCGCCTACCTGTGTCGGTTTGCGGTACGGGCACCATTTATCTCGCTAGAGGCTTTTCTTGGCAGTGTGGAATCAGGAACTTCGGTACTATATTTCCCTCGCTGTCACAGCTCAGCCTTCACGCAAGCGGGATTTGCCTCACTTGCAGCCTAACTGCTTAGACGCGCATATCCAACAGCGCGCTTACCCTATCCTCCTGCGTCCCCCCGTCGCTCAAACGATAAAGAGGTGGTACAGGAATATCAACCTGTTGTCCATCGCCTACGCCTTTCGGCCTCGGCTTAGGTCCCGACTAACCCTGAGAGGACGAGCCTTCCTCAGGAAACCTTAGGCATTCGGTGGATGGGATTCTCACCCATCTTTCGCTACTCATACCGGCATTCTCACTTCTAAGCGCTCCACCAGTCCTTACGGTCTGACTTCAACGCCCTTAGAACGCTCTCCTACCACTGACATCTAAGATGTCAATCCACAGCTTCGGTGATACGTTTAGCCCCGGTACATTTTCGGCGCAGAGTCACTCGACCAGTGAGCTATTACGCACTCTTTAAATGGTGGCTGCTTCTAAGCCAACATCCTGGTTGTCTAAGCAACTCCACATCCTTTTCCACTTAACGTATACTTTGGGACCTTAGCTGGTGGTCTGGGCTGTTTCCCTTTTGACTACGGATCTTATCACTCGCAGTCTGACTCCCACGGATAAGTCTTTGGCATTCGGAGTTTGTCTGAATTCGGTAACCCGATGAGGGCCCCTAGTCCAAACAGTGCTCTACCTCCAAGACTCTTACAACGTGAGGCTAGCCCTAAAGCTATTTCGGAGAGAACCAGCTATCTCCAAGTTCGATTGGAATTTCTCCGCTACCCACACCTCATCCCCGCACTTTTCAACGTGCGTGGGTTCGGGCCTCCAGTTGGTGTTACCCAACCTTCACCCTGGACATGGGTAGATCACCTGGTTTCGGGTCTACGACCACATACTCATTCGCCCTATTCAGACTCGCTTTCGCTGCGGCTCCGTCTTCTCAACTTAACCTTGCATGTAATCGTAACTCGCCGGTTCATTCTACAAAAGGCACGCCATCACCCATGAACGGGCTCTGACTACTTGTAGGCACACGGTTTCAGGATCTCTTTCACTCCCCTTCCGGGGTGCTTTTCACCTTTCCCTCACGGTACTGGTTCACTATCGGTCACTAGGGAGTATTTAGCCTTGGGAGATGGTCCTCCCAGCTTCCGACGGGATTTCACGTGTCCCGCCGTACTCAGGATCCACTCAGGAGGGAACGAAGTTTCAACTACAGGGTTTTTACCTTCTCTGACGGGCCTTTCCAGACCACTTCATCTACCCCGTTCCTTTGTAACTCCATGTAGAGTGTCCTACAACCCCAAGAGGCAAGCCTCTTGGTTTGGGCTATGTCCCGTTTCGCTCGCCGCTACTCAGGGAATCGCGTTTGCTTTCTCTTCCTCCGGGTACTTAGATGTTTCAGTTCCCCGGGTCTGCCTTCAATACCCTATGTATTCAGGTAAAGATACTGTTCCATTACGAACAGTGGGTTTCCCCATTCGGAAATCTCCGGATCAAAGCTTACTTACAGCTCCCCGAAGCATATCGGTGTTAGTCCCGTCCTTCATCGGCTCCTAGTGCCAAGGCATCCACCGTGCGCCCTTTCTAACTTAACCTAAAAGGTCATTTCTCTAATTTAATAGAGAGAAAACTAAAATGGCGATCACTCGGTTTTTCTTGGTTCTTCTTACTTACGATTATCTAGTTTTCAAGGAACAAATATGCACTTTGAAAGCGACATGGTGGAGCCTAGCGGGATCGAACCGCTGACCTCCTGCGTGCAAGGCAGGCGCTCTCCCAGCTGAGCTAAGGCCCCGTTATGAAAGATATATGGTGGGCCTAAGTGGACTCGAACCACCGACCTCACGCTTATCAGGCGTGCGCTCTAACCAGCTGAGCTATAGGCCCATATATCATATATAGAGGAATTACTCCCTCAAAACTAAACAAACAAGCTAATCAACAGTACGAATCGTAAGATTCGCATTCCGATTGCCATTACGGCAATATCCTTAGAAAGGAGGTGATCCAGCCGCACCTTCCGATACGGCTACCTTGTTACGACTTCACCCCAATCATCTGTCCCACCTTAGGCGGCTGGCTCCAAAAGGTTACCCCACCGACTTCGGGTGTTACAAACTCTCGTGGTGTGACGGGCGGTGTGTACAAGGCCCGGGAACGTATTCACCGCGGCATGCTGATCCGCGATTACTAGCGATTCCGGCTTCATGCAGGCGAGTTGCAGCCTGCAATCCGAACTGAGAATGGATTTATGGGATTGGCTCGACCTCGCGGCTTCGCGACCCTTTGTTCCATCCATTGTAGCACGTGTGTAGCCCAGGTCATAAGGGGCATGATGATTTGACGTCATCCCCACCTTCCTCCGGTTTGTCACCGGCAGTCACCTTAGAGTGCCCAACTGAATGCTGGCAACTAAGATCAAGGGTTGCGCTCGTTGCGGGACTTAACCCAACATCTCACGACACGAGCTGACGACAACCATGCACCACCTGTCACTCTGTCCCCCGAAGGGGAACGCCCTATCTCTAGGGTTGTCAGAGGATGTCAAGACCTGGTAAGGTTCTTCGCGTTGCTTCGAATTAAACCACATGCTCCACCGCTTGTGCGGGCCCCCGTCAATTCCTTTGAGTTTCAGCCTTGCGGCCGTACTCCCCAGGCGGAGTGCTTAATGCGTTTGCTGCAGCACTAAAGGGCGGAAACCCTCTAACACTTAGCACTCATCGTTTACGGCGTGGACTACCAGGGTATCTAATCCTGTTCGCTCCCCACGCTTTCGCGCCTCAGCGTCAGTTACAGACCAGAGAGCCGCCTTCGCCACTGGTGTTCCTCCACATCTCTACGCATTTCACCGCTACACGTGGAATTCCGCTCTCCTCTTCTGCACTCAAGTTCCCCAGTTTCCAATGACCCTCCCCGGTTGAGCCGGGGGCTTTCACATCAGACTTAAGGAACCGCCTGCGCGCGCTTTACGCCCAATAATTCCGGACAACGCTTGCCACCTACGTATTACCGCGGCTGCTGGCACGTAGTTAGCCGTGGCTTTCTGGTCAGGTACCGTCAAGGTACCGGCAGTTACTCCGGTACTTGTTCTTCCCTGACAACAGAGCTTTACGACCCGAAGGCCTTCATCGCTCACGCGGCGTTGCTCCGTCAGACTTTCGTCCATTGCGGAAGATTCCCTACTGCTGCCTCCCGTAGGAGTCTGGGCCGTGTCTCAGTCCCAGTGTGGCCGATCACCCTCTCAGGTCGGCTACGCATCGTTGCCTTGGTGAGCCGTTACCTCACCAACTAGCTAATGCGCCGCGGGCCCATCTGTAAGTGACAGCCGAAACCGTCTTTCAGCTTTCCTTCATGTGAGGGAAAGGATTATCCGGTATTAGCTCCGGTTTCCCGAAGTTATCCCAGTCTTACAGGCAGGTTGCCCACGTGTTACTCACCCGTCCGCCGCTGATCTTCAAAAGCAAGCTAATGAAGATCCGCTCGACTTGCATGTATTAGGCACGCCGCCAGCGTTCGTCCTGAGCCAGGATCAAACTCTCCAAGAAAGAGTTATGAGTTAGCTCATAAAGTTAAAACGTTGGCTCATGATCTTCTATAATAGAAGCCATGAAAATTTATTGTTTGTTGACGCTTGTTTGTTTAGTTTTCAAAGAGCAATTTTTCGTGTCACCCGTAGGCGACTTAAATAATATATCATGTTGTCGTTGTTTCGTCAACACTTTTTTAAAAAGTCATTAACAGCTGTCCAACAGCAACGTTTAATATAATAACAACTTCTGCTTGCTTGGTCAATAGCTTTTTAGAAAAAAATAAAACGCCGCTTCAAAAGCGGCGTTCTCTCATTCTTCTTTCTTTATATAATCCACATCTGGACGGCAACAAGTGCAAACACACCAGGTATTCCTAATAGTCCGGAGACAGCTGCGGTCGCGATGTTGATCGGCACATAAATCCCGAAACTGGTTCCGAAGGCGTTAAGAAAAAATAAAAAGATGGCTCCAATCAAAATCTTCACAGCACTCTGGCCGATAAAACGGAGCGGTTTTGTCGGCGCACCTATGATGAGCAGCAGAAAAATCAACCCGCCGAGGATCGATATGACAACTATAGGATCCATACTCTTCCTCCTTACTTCGAATGTCTTGTACATTTTTATGTACAAGTTATCGAAATAAGACCTTATTGTACGGAAAAAACATCACTTCGTCTTAATCGTGATTTTCCTGTGCTTGGCTTCCTTAAAAAGAAAGAAGTACTTGGCTTCGGCAATTTTTGCTTCAGTGATGAACTCTTCTGAGGGGTCGAAGCTTCTTTCAACCAATAGCTTTTGATTATTCCAGTTCCTCTTCATGCTGTCCAGCTGTTCCAATAGTTTATGGTCGAATTCTTTTCTAAGCCATTTCTTTTTACGAAATAACATGACTTTCCTCCAGTAGAGTTTCTTCTTATATAATGGAGTTAAACTTCCCTGCGGCCTTCCAGCGCTTTCGACAGCGTGACTTCATCCGCATATTCAAGATCCCCGCCGACCGGGAGACCATGTGCGATCCTTGTGATCTTGATTCCTGACGGCTTCAACAGCCTTGAGATATACATGGCCGTTGCTTCCCCTTCGATATTCGGGTTAGTCGCAAGAATGACCTCCTGGACCGTCTCATCCTGCAATCTCTTCAATAAGTCCGGGATATTGATATCTTCAGGCCCAATCCCATCCATAGGAGAAATCGCACCATGAAGGACGTGATAAAGGCCATTGAATTCCTTCATTTTTTCCATCGCGATAACATCCTTAGGATCCTGTACAACGCAAACCACACTGCGGTCGCGACGCTGGTCTTCACATATATAGCAAGGGTCCTGGTCGGTTATATGGCCGCAGACGGAGCAATAAGTCAGGTTTCGTTTTGCGTTGACCAATGCCTTAGCGAAATCCAATACAGTTTCTTCTTTCATGCTTAAAATGAAAAAAGCCAGACGAGCAGCCGTTTTTGGGCCGATACCTGGCAATTTCATAAAGCTGTCGATCAGCTTTGATATTGGTTCAGGATAATGCATTCTGTTATATTCCTCCTAGAACATTCCCCCAGGAAGGTTCATTCCTTTTGTGAATTGTCCCATTGTTTTACTTGAAAGTTCTTCTGCTTTTTTCAGTGCATCGTTGGTTGCAGCAAGCACTAGGTCCTGCAGCATTTCAACATCATCAGGATCTACAACTTCCGGTTTGATTTGAACGTCGACAATTTCCTTATGGCCAGTGACAATAACTGTTACCATGCCACCGCCGGCAGTACCTTCGATTTTCTCTTCTCCAAGCTGGACTTGAGCTTCTTCCATTTTCTTTTGCATCTTTTGCATTTGCTTCATCATGTTTTGCATATTACCCATTCCACGCATCATATTAACGTCCTCCATTACTAGTCTTGTATTTGTATTAATTCATCGCCAAATAATTTTTTAGCTTCAGCAATCAGCGGGTCTTCTGCCGCAGCAGCTTGCCCCTCCGATGCTCCGTCGCCTCTCTGGCTGATAAAGTTTTCCCTTATTTTAAGCCACTGGTCTTCAGGCACACCAATCACCTGTATTCTTTTTCCGGTGTAGTCATTCATCGCACCGCTGACAGTTTCAGTGAATCTGGTGTTTTCCATTGCCATCTGACAGTGAATTTCATATTTGAATTTAATCACGACTGCCTCATCCGAAGCAGCAACCGGTTCCGCTTCATTCAACAACGCAGCCTGCGAACGCATTTGGTTTGCAGCCAGCATTTCAAGAAGGTCTCCCCAGCGTCCCTTAATTGTATGGAGATTTGTCTTGGTAGCACTTTTCAGTACCTCGTTAATCTTGCCTGTCGGAGCCTGGAAGCCTTTACGATTGGTACGAGGCGCTTTTTTAGCAGCTGCAGCCGGTTCACCTGCTGCCGCCATACCAGGATTTTGCTGGAACTGTGCGAGTTTTTCCTCAAGCTGCTCGATCCTTCTAAGTAAAGGCTCAACCTGTACATTACTGGAAGGTTGCTGAGTTTCCAGCTGACAGAGCTTGACGATTGCTACCTCTAGGAAGATACGAGGATGGTTTGTCCAACGCATCTCTTGCTGTGCTTTATTCAAGACTTCGATCAATTCATAGATTTGAGCAGGTTCAACTTGATTGGCAAGTTCCTGGAAATCGTCATCCAGCATCACTCGCTCCATTGATTCTTCCAATGCCGGCGCTGCTTTATACAGGAGCATATCACGGTAAAAGAAAATCAGGTCCTCTATGAACCTTGCCGGATCCTTCCCTTGTAAAAGAAGTTCTTCTAAAGCTTCCAGTCCAGCTGCCGCATTCCGTTCATGAATCGCCCTGGCCAGCTGGTTCAGGAAATTCTGTGATACGGTACCCGTGACCGTTAATGCATCTTCAATCGTCACTCGATCCTGGCTGAATGAGATAGCCTGGTCAAGCAGGCTCAATGCATCACGCATTCCGCCTTCCGCAGCCCTGGAAATAATCTGCAGGGCTTTATCATCGCAATCCACTCCAGATTCCTCAACAATTTGCTTCATCCTGCCAACGATTGCCTGCGCAGTGATCCTCTTAAAATCAAATCGCTGGCATCGTGAAATGATTGTGAGTGGAATCTTATGGGGCTCGGTCGTAGCGAGGATAAAGATGACATGCTTTGGAGGCTCTTCAAGGGTTTTCAGCAAAGCGTTGAACGCTCCGATGGAAAGCATATGCACTTCGTCTATGATATATACTTTATACTTCACGACGTTCGGTGCGTATTTCACCTTATCACGAATATCCCGGATTTCTTCGACACCGTTATTGGAAGCAGCATCTATTTCAATCACATCAGGAATCGATCCATCGGTTATCCCACGGCAAGCGTCGCATTCATTGCAAGGCTCAGCCGTTGGAGCTTTTTCGCAGTTAACCGCTTTTGCCAAAATTTTCGCAGCACTCGTCTTTCCAGTTCCCCTGGGGCCGGAAAAAAGATAGGCATGTGATATTTTTTGTTGAAGCAGAGCGTTTTGCAGTGTCGTTGTGACATGTTCCTGCCCGACCACATCAATGAACTGCTGTGGACGCCAGACACGATATAAAGCTTGATAGGCCAATGACACCGCTCCCTTCGGTTATATTATCTTTCCTATTATAACGCAAATATCTCTCAATTTCACTTTTACAAGTGGAAGTTTTTATTGTATTAAACGACAAAAAACTCATCTCCGTATAAGAGATGAGTTGAATGTATCATATTTAACTGCCGCGCACCTTCCGTCGACTGAATACCATAAGCGTTACTTAAGCAGTTAGCTCGGCCCAGGCAACCCTGCGGCACATGGGAGCGTCCACTTAATGCTGCTTCCTTCCGGACCTGACATGGTTCATGGATTCCCATTGCGCAGGACCCGGGCGTCAACACCACTTGCTTAAGGCAGACCCTACAGTAAATCAGCCTCAGGAAGGGATTCATCCCCGCTAGAGCGGATTGCGGGTACAGGGCACCGCTACCTCCCCGACTAGCACGGCAAAATTGAAACCTTATTTAGGTGTGTCTCAAGGACACATACATAGTATACTAACTCACGAAGCAAAAAGCAATGCTTATCCCCTGTCAATTCCTGTCTGTTGTTCCAATTCCTCTTTTACCTGCTTCTTTTTCAGCTTCTTTTTTTCCCGCAGCTTCCTGAAAAAGTCGGACAACAATGCTCCGCATTCTTCTTCCAGTACGCCAGTCACCACTTCACTTTGGTGGTTGAATCGCTCATCCTGGAGAATGTTCATGAAGGTGCCGGCACAACCGCCTTTCGGGTCACTTGCTCCATAAACCACTTTCTTCACCCGTGACAGCATGATTGCGCCGGCACACATCGGACAGGGTTCGAGGGTCACGTACAAAACGGCTTCCTCCAGCCTCCATGTACCGAGCTTCTTGCAGGCCTCGTCGATCGCGAGAACCTCTGCATGGGCAATCGAGCTTTGCTTCGTTTCGCGAAGATTATGGGCCCGGGCAATAATCTCGCCTTCCAGGACAATCACCGCACCGATCGGCACCTCATCCATCTGGCCAGCTTTTTTCGCTTCTTCAATTGCTTCTAACATATATCGTTCATCTGGAGTATGTTCCATCTTTCCCTCCACTTTAGTGTTTTATATTTCCAATTGGTTTAAGAATCCCCCGCCGGTAAAAATATAAAGGGAAAAGGAGAGGATTTATCATGGCAAAAACTGCTCTATTGATCATCGATATGATCAATGATTTTAATTTTGATGCAGGGGAAGCCCTGGCAAGAAACACAAAAGAAATCATCGATCCTATTTTAAAGTTAAAGAAATCATTCAATGAAAAGGACATGCCTGTCATCTATATTAATGACCATTATAATCTATGGCAGGCGGATTTTGAAAAAATCATGGACTTTTGCTCAAATGAAACGAGCAAGGACATCATTAAGAAAATCGCACCTAAAAAAAATCAGGATTATTTTTTAATTAAACCAAAGCACTCCGCTTTTTATGGAACGGCCCTTCATACCCTGCTTCAGCAATTAAAGGTCGATACATTGATTCTGTCAGGAATCGCAGGCAACATTTGTGTGCTTTTCACCGCAAATGATGCGTATATGCGTGAATACAACCTGGTCATTCCCGAGGACTTCATTGCCTCCAATGATGAACAAGATAATAAATACGCACTGACCATGATGAAAAACGTCCTGTCCGCCGATACAAGACCCTCCAGGGAGCTTGATTTATAACATACTGTTTTTTCTTCCTTCATACAATGGTTGTAGCGCTAAAAATGCCAGGGAGGGAAGAAAATGCAAATTCATGTGGTACAGCAAGGAGAGACACTGACACAGATTGCCCAGAGGTACGGGTCAACTGTTGCGGATATAAACGAGGCTAATGAACTGCCTAATCCTAATAATCTTGTAATCGGCCAGGCGATGGTCATCCCCATTGTCGGAAGCTTTTACTTTGTCCAGCCAGGCGACAGCCTCTGGGCCATTTCAAGAAGGTTCGGTACCACTCCGCAAGAACTTGCAAGGATCAACGGAATATCGGTCAACCAGCCGTTGTCAGTCGGTTTCCGTCTATATATTCCGCAGCGGCCGAAAACAAATGCGGAATTCAATGCGTATGTTGAACCGCGAGGGAACACCGTGGCACCTGCTCTGGAAACAGCAGCACGAGAAGCTGCCCCTTATTTAACCTATCTTGCCCCGTTCAGCTTCCAGGCCTTGCGTGATGGTTCATTGAAGGAGCCGCTGCTGAACAATTTCCCGGCCATTGCCGAGGCAAACAACAATATATTGATGATGGTCATCACCAATCAGGAAAATGACCAGTTCAGTGATGAACTCGGCCGTATCATCCTGAATGACATGGCCGTCCAGGACAAATTCCTGAACAATATCGTTGCCACAGCCAAAAAATATGGATTCCGCGATATCCACTTTGATTTTGAATTCCTCCGCCCTGCCGACCGTGAAGCCTATAACACCTTCCTGCGAAAAGCAAGGGATCGTTTTAAACAGGAAGGCTGGTTCATTTCCACTGCACTTGCCCCTAAAACTAGTGCAGCCCAAGAAGGTGCGTGGTATACGGCGCATGATTATAAAGCGCATGGAGAAATTGTCGATTTCGTCGTCATCATGACCTATGAATGGGGTTATAGCGGCGGGCCTGCACAGGCAGTCTCCCCCATCGGACCTGTCCGCCAGGTGCTGGAGTATGCCATCAGTGAAATGCCATCACAAAAAATCATGATGGGCCAGAATCTTTATGGCTATGATTGGACGCTTCCATTTGTCGAAGGATCCATCGCAAGGGCCGTCAGTCCACAGCAGGCGATCCAGATTGCAGCCGATAATAATGTACCGATCCAGTACAATACAAAATCTCAGGCGCCGACCTTCCGATATACAGCGCAAGATGGAAAACAACATGAAGTCTGGTTTGAGGACGCAAGGTCCATCCAGGCAAAATTCGATCTGATAAAAGAATTGAACCTAAGGGGAATGAGCTACTGGAAGCTCGGACTGTCCTTCCCGCAAAACTGGCTGCTCATCCAGGATAATTTCAATGTGGTAAAAAGATAAAATTTTCTGTTAAAATAATATTACAAATTCCGATAATATATGACAGGCGCAGTATTTCTGCGGCTGTCTTATTTTTTGCTAAAATTGCCTCTTAATATTCCATACCCATACCATACTGTGTGTGATAAAATGGACTTTGCGTGATTTAACTGACAGAAATGTAAAAAAGAGATAGATACAACAGAGAGGGAGGACATGTTGTGGAAGGAACACCTTTTATAACGGTTGAAGGACCAATCGGTATTGGTAAAACGTCATTAGCACGTGCTATCTCCGAGCGGTTTCAATTTGCACTTTTAAAGGAAATTGTCGATGAAAATCCATTTTTGGGGAAGTTTTACGATAACATAGAAGAATGGAGTTTCCAGACAGAAATGTTTTTCCTCTGCAATCGATATAAGCAGCTTGGAGATATTAATGAACATTACCTCAGCAAAGACAAATCAGTCGTAGCTGATTATCATATCATGAAAAACCTCATTTTCGCCCAGCGCACATTAAATGAACAGGAATACAAAAAATATCTAGATATTTATCAAATCCTGACAAAAGATATGCCTAAACCGAATGTCATCATTTACTTGAATGCAAGTCTTGATACATTGCTGAAGCGAATCAAAATGCGCGGCCGCGAAGTCGAAAAAAACATCAGCCCTTTATATTTAGAGCAATTATCTCTTGATTATGAACAAGCCATGCTTCAGTTCGAGAAAGACCACCCTGAAATCCCTGTTCTTCGTTTCAGCGGCGATGACCTGGATTTTGTTAAAAATGAAGAAGATCTCCAGCTGATCATTGACCAGCTTACCGCATCATTAAGAAAAAGGAGCGTACAACCATGAATCTGAGAACAAAATACGACATCCCGGCTAATGCGGTCATCACGATTGCCGGAACAGTTGGAGTCGGCAAATCGACAATGACGAATGCCCTGGCGGATGCCCTTCGGTTCCGTACATCCTTTGAAAAAGTAGATACAAATCCTTATCTTGATAAGTTCTACGCTGATTTCGAACGCTGGAGCTTCCACTTGCAAATCTACTTCCTTGCTGAGCGCTTCAAGGAGCAGAAAAGGATTTTTGAATACGGCGGCGGCTTTATCCAGGACCGTTCCATTTACGAAGATACAGGCATCTTCGCAAAAATGCATTATGAAAAAGGCACAATGTCCCCAGTGGATTACGAAACTTACAAAAGCCTATTCGAAGCAATGGTGATGACACCATACTTCCCTCATCCAGACCTGTTGATCTATCTCGAAGGTTCACTTGATGACATCCTTGAGCGCATCAAGCTAAGAGGACGTCCAATGGAACAGCAGACACCGATCACCTATTGGGAAGAAATGCACGGCCGTTATGAAAACTGGATCAATAACTTCAACGCATGCCCAGTCCTGCGCTTGAACATCAATGATTATGACTTGTTCAACAATCCTGAATCAATCGAACCGATTGTTGAGAAAATCGCTACACACATCAAGCAAACTCAATTATTGAAGAAATAAAACCGCCGATTGGCGGTTTTTTGTTTGGAGGAGGAACAGGGTTTCTAAACTTCATATGGTGCTTATTAGTTAGCATTAATAACATCACTTCGAAAAGCACAATTCGATTGATCACACGAGATAAAAATACAAATAAAAAAACCCGCTACATAGTAACGAGTTTTTCTACACAATCTCCAAATTGTTTTTATGCGTTAATGCTTAATATTAATATTATGGAGGAGGTAGAGGGATTCGAACCCCCGCGCGGTGTTACCCGCCTGTCGGTTTTCAAGACCGATCCCTTCAGCCGGACTTGGGTATACCTCCGAGACAAGAAATATAATATCATGTATTCAAAAACGAGTCAACACTTCTTTAAAAGTTTTTTTCGGACAGGGTTGAATCCTGTCCGAATATGAAAAGCGAAAACGCCTTGGTCAGCTCCGACAAGCGCTGGAGGGCCGCCCGATGAAGTCGTTCTTTGACTTCATTGGGCGGACTGAAGCGACTCGAGGAGCTAGGCGTTGGAGCTAGACACTAATCAGAGTTCAAACTCACTTACCCATGACACTTATTCCGGTGCAATAACTTCCCTATTGCCCATGTATGGACGCAATACTTCCGGAATGATGACACTTCCGTCAGCCTGCTGGTAATTCTCAAGTATGGCAGCAACCGTACGGCCGATCGCAAGGCCAGATCCGTTCAGTGTATGCACATGCTCTGGCTTCGCCTTGGCTTCGCGGCGGAACCGGATATTCGCACGTCTTGCCTGGAATCCTTCAAAGTTACTGCAAGAAGAGATTTCTCTGTATGTGCCGTAGCTTGGAATCCAGACTTCAATGTCATATTTCTTCGCAGCCGTAAAGCCAAGGTCTGCAGAACACATGCTCAGCACACGGTATGGAAGGCCTAATAGCTGTAGCACTTTCTCAGCATGCCCTGTCAGCTTTTCGAGCTCATCATAAGAATCCTCAGGCTTCACGAACTTCACTAATTCTACTTTGTTGAACTGATGCTGGCGGATCAAGCCACGAGTATCGCGGCCTGCAGAGCCTGCTTCAGAACGGAAACATGCGCTGTATGCTGCATAATTGATTGGAAGCTCATCTGCAGTCAGGATTTCATCACGGTGCATATTCGTAACAGGTACTTCCGCAGTCGGAATCAGGAAGTAATCTTCGCTCTCGATTCGGAATGCATCTTCTTCGAACTTAGGAAGCTGTCCTGTTCCTGTCATGCTTGCACGATTGACCATATACGGAGGAAGGACTTCCTTGTAGCCATGCTCGTCAACATGAAGGTCAAGCATGAAGCTGATCAACGCGCGCTCCAGGCGTGCTCCCAAGCCCTTGTAAAAAACAAATCGGCTGCCGGTTACTTTTCCTGCACGTTCAAAATCAAGGATCTTCAAATGGTCTGCGACATCCCAGTGCGGCTTAGCTTCGAAATCAAAATCACGGATTTCTCCCCATTTGCGAACTTCCACATTATCGTCTTCTGTTTCACCAATCGGAACACTTTCGTGCGGGATATTCGGAATGCTGAGCATCAGGTTTTCCAGCTCTTCTTCGACCTCACGCAGCTGGTCATCCAGAACCTTGATTTTGTCGCCTACCTCGCGCATCTCAGCGATCAAGTGGTCTGCATCCTGCTTCTCACGCTTAAGCTGAGCAACCTGCTGGGACACTTCATTCCTTCTGCTCTTCAGCTGTTCAGCCTGAAGGATCAATTCCCTGCGTTTCACATCCAGGTCCTCAAACTTGCCGAAATCAGTCATGTCTTCGCCACGGTGCTGGAGCTTCTGTTTTACATCTTCAAAATTCGCTCTTAAATACTTTACATCTAACACTGCGATTCCTCCTTTTGATATACAGTAAAAAGCCTTGGATAAAATAAAAAACTCCCGTCCCCAAAAAGGGACGAGAGTTAACCCGCGTTGCCACCCTAGTTGAAAGCAAAAAATGCTTTCCACTCATAAAATAACGGTTTTTACCGAAAGTATTTACTGGCCATTCCAGGCGTTCCATACTCTGCTCGAGGGCGGATTCATTTGCTCCAGACACCGGTTTGCACCAACCACCGGCTCTCTTCGGAATGGACACAAGCTACTATTCCCTCTCATCGCTTTTTACTATCGAATTTTAATTCATAATTTACTACAATTATGTTCACCATGCAAGCAGTTTATGCAAAATTTTTACTCTTAGTCTCCTCGACCATTTTCACAAAGTAGCTCATGAGTCTATAATCATCTGTCAACTCCGGATGGAAGGAACAGCCGAGGAACTGCCCGTCACGAGCAGCGACAATCCGGTCATTATGCTTCGCCAGCACTTCGACATTCTCTCCAGCCTCCACAATATGAGGTGCCCTGATAAACACGGCAGAGAAATTTTCAGCAACTCCTGAAATATCTATATCAGCTTCAAAGCTTTCACGCTGGCGCCCAAATGAATTCCGCTCAACCTTCACATCCATGACACCGATGTGCGGCTCATCATAGCCTACCAGGTCATTCGCAAGCAGAATCAGTCCGGCACAAGTCCCGAACATTGCTTTGCCTTCCGCAGCAAACTTTTTCAACTCTTCCATGAAGCCGTACTTATCAATCAGCCGGCGAATTGTGGTGCTTTCCCCTCCAGGGATGATCAGTCCATCGACTTCGGCAAGCTGGTCAGGACGCTTAATGACAATACCTTCCGCCCCGGATGCCTCAATTGCCCATATATGCTCTCGTACGGCACCCTGAAGGCCAAGTACTCCAATTTTCACCATAGACATTCCCCTTACCAGCCGCGGTCCTGCATGCGGGCTTCAGGTGCCAATGATGAAATCTCCATGCCCTTCATCGGGATGCCAAGGCCTTTCGAAATGTTCGCAATCAGTTCGTAATCCTGATAATGAGTAGTCGCTTCGACGATTGCCTTTGCGAACTTCGCCGGATTATCAGATTTAAAGATGCCACTGCCTACAAATACTCCGTCAGCTCCCAGCTGCATCATCAAGGCTGCGTCAGCCGGTGTGGCTACACCGCCTGCTGCAAAGTTCACAACTGGAAGGCGTCCAAGCTGCTTGATTTCAAGCAGAAGCTCATATGGTGCACCTAGAAGCTTTGCTTCTGTCATTAGCTCATCCATATCCATCGCGACTACCTTACGCACCTGGGCATTTACCTTGCGGATATGACGTACAGCTTCTACGATATTGCCCGTACCAGGCTCTCCCTTTGTACGAAGCATGGAGGCTCCTTCTCCAATCCTTCTTGCTGCCTCGCCAAGGTCACGGCATCCGCATACAAAAGGAACTGTATAATCTCTTTTATTCAGGTGAAATTCTTCATCGGCAGGAGTCAGAACTTCACTTTCATCGATATAGTCAACACCCATCGCTTCGAGCACGCGCGCTTCAACGATGTGGCCAATTCGTGCTTTTGCCATAACGGGAATTGTGACAGCACCCATTACTTCTTCAACGATCCTTGGGTCAGCCATTCTTGCTACTCCACCCGCAGCACGGATATCTGAAGGAACACGTTCCAGTGCCATTACCGCCACTGCACCAGCTTCTTCAGCAATCTTTGCCTGCTCGGCATTGACAACATCCATTATGACGCCGCCCTTTTGCATTTCTGCCATACCACGTTTAACACGATCAGTACCTGTCTTCATTCCTTTTCCCCCTTATCCCTATAAAAGGATTACTATGTAAGCACTTGAAAATAACTAAAAAACCAGACTTGATTAGTCGGAATTAAGTTATCCCTATTGAAAATAAACAATAAAAAAGGTTTCCTGTCAAGACAGGAAACCCAAACATTATTTAAAACCAGCCCTTGACTGTATCCGCTACTCCACCGAACAGATCTCCGAAGAAACCGCCGATTCCGCGCATCATCAGCACGAACCAGTTTGCCTTTTCGACACTTTCAGCAGCGACAACTGGTACCTGGACTTGCTTTTGTCCTTCTTCTGTTAAAAAGCTGATGTTTTCATCCTTCTTGGACTTAACAGTCATATAGCCAACTTGTTCACCTTTCTTGATCGGAGCAGTCAGTTCGCCATTTTTATTCAGCTTCTTCTTATCCAGTACAAGTACTGGTTCATATTGATCCTTTTCACCATTCCTGATTGTCATCGTAATGGCATCTTTAGATTGGATCTTCACGCTGTCTTCCTTCCCTTTTGTAACCGGAAGGGTCTTCTTGCCTTTGATCTGGTGATTCTTTTTCACAAGCTCTTCTTCTGTAAAATTACTGAAAGCAAAGTCGAGGATTTTGCGCGTTTCAGAAAAACGGCTGTCCTTGGAGTCTGCCTTCATGACAACAGAAATGACTCTTTGGTCATTTCTCATTGCAGTAGCTGTAAAGCCATAGCCTGCAAAATCAGTCGATCCTGTCTTTAAACCATCGACACCTTCGTATTGGTAGATAAGACCTGGAAGCATCCAGTTAAAGTTCTTATATTCACGTCCGTCGCGGAACTTCAAGGAAGGCATGCTTGCTGTATCCAATACTTCCGGGTAATCATTCAATAAATGGAAAGCAAGCTTCGCCAATGAGCGGGCAGACATGACATTCTCTTCATCCGGATTGCCCGCAGGATGCTGTCCTAAAAGATCGCTATTGTTCAATCCTGAAGAGTTAACAAATTTATAATCCTTCAAGCCGAGCTCAGCAGCTTTTTTGTTCATTTTTTCGACATGGTTCTTTTCTGTTCCAGAAAGGACCTCTGCTAGTGCGACGGTAGCAGCATTTCCGGAATGGATTGCCATCGCTTCATATAGTTCTTTTACTGTATAGTCTTCACCTTGAGTTAACCCAACATTGGATAGTCCAGGTGCAGCAGATAATTTATGGACATACTCATTGATTTTTACCTTTTGGTCCCATTTCAGCTTTCCTTCTTTAACTGCTTCGAGAACCATATATTCTGTCATCATTTTTGCCATGGAAGCTACGCCAAGAACGACATCTGAATTTTTCTCATATAAAACTCGGCCTGTATCTGCATCAATCAGCATGGCTGCCTCGGCATCGATGCCTAGTTGACCTTCTGCTGCTTCAGCTTCCGTTGAGAATCCTGAAAAGACGGTTGTAATCGTTAAAATAAATGCAACAAAGAACATTGAAAGCTGTTTCTGTTTACGAATCAAGATGACTTTCCCTCCAAATTTTTCAATATAATGATTGTTTTCGCTTCGGATGCTGCGGTCCGACAAGCCTCGTTTGCAGGAAAGCCTGCAGTCGTGCAAGCAGCAAATTTCACGAAAAAAACCTAAATAATCTATAAAACTAACATATTTTTCACTCTCAAAAAAATCACACCCGTATAGTTTAACATAAAAAAAATGAAAAAAATAGACAGAGAATAGTCACTCTGTCTAATGTAAAATCAGGAAAAAACGGCTGATATGCAGGTAAAAAGTCGTAGTTCCTTCTATATTCAACTATAAAAATCAGCTCATGGAGTAATTCGGTGCTTCTTTCGTGATCTGGACGTCATGCGGGTGACTTTCCCTTAAACCCGCTCCTGTCATCTTGATGAATTGGGCATTCTCTCTCAATTCCTCGAGATTAGCTGTTCCACAGTATCCCATTCCTGAACGAATGCCACCAACGAGTTGATAGATTGTATCTGTAAGTGGCCCTTTATACGGTATCCTGCCCTCTATACCTTCTGGAACGAACTTCTTATTGTCTTCCTGGAAGTAACGATCCTTAGATCCCTTTTCCATTGCTCCAACAGATCCCATTCCGCGGTATACTTTGAAGCGTCTTCCTTGATAGATTTCAGTTTCTCCCGGACTTTCACTGACACCCGCAAGCAAGCTTCCGAGCATCACAGCGTGGCCTCCGGCTGCAAGTGCCTTAACGATATCTCCTGAATATTTGATCCCGCCGTCTGCAATGATTGCCTTGCCGTGCTTTCGAGCTTCTGTCGCACAATCATATACTGCGGTAATTTGCGGAACACCAACACCTGCCACAACCCTCGTTGTACAGATAGAACCTGGTCCGATCCCAACCTTTACGATATCGGCACCTGCTTCTATCAAGTCTCTAGTGGCTTCAGCTGTAGCAACATTTCCGGCAATAATATTCAAGTCCGGATAGCTTTCACGTATCTGCCTTACCGTATCAATTACACCCTTTGAGTGACCATGCGCGGTATCGACAACGATTACATCTACATGAGATTTCACAAGCATTTCAACACGTTTCATCGTATCGCCTGTTACACCGACTGCTGCACCGCACAACAAGCGACCTTTTGAATCCTTCGAAGAGTTCGGAAACTCGATTACTTTTTCAATATCTTTAATGGTGATGAGCCCTTTCAATACGCCTTCGTCATTTACTAGTGGGAGCTTTTCAATCTTATGGCGCTGAAGGATCTTCTCTGCTTCTTCAAGGGTAGTTCCCACCGAAGCAGTCACCAGTTCAGTCTTCGTCATGACATCTTCGATTTTAATGGAGTAATCCTGGATAAAACGCATATCACGGTTGGTGATGATTCCAACAAGCTTCTGTTCTTCCTCATTGTTGACGATTGGGACACCCGAGATCCGGTATTTCCCCATCAAATGTTCAGCATCAAATACTTGATGCTCAGGAGTTAAAAAGAACGGATCCGTTATGACTCCACTTTCAGAACGCTTCACTTTATCGACCTGGTCTGCCTGCTGCTCTATCGACATGTTTTTATGTATGACCCCAAGGCCGCCCTGCCTAGCAATCGAGATGGCTAGTTCAGATTCTGTTACAGTATCCATGCCAGCACTGATGATTGGTATATTCAACTTCAGAGTCTCAGTCAGGTTGACCTGCAGGCTCACATCTTTTGGCAATACCTCGGATTTGGCAGGCACCAACAGCACATCATCAAACGTTAATCCTTCTTTTGCAAATTTACTTTCCCACATAGTAAATGACCCCCTTTAAGAAAATATTATTTGTAGGTTATCAATTGGTTAAAATACTGTCAAGAAGGTTATTATTTGTTAGACTTTTCAAATAACTTGGAGGTTTTTCATGTGTCTAAGCCTTATAAAGAATGGAACAGCTATACTCTCTTTTTTTCAGCAGAGTATGCACAAGCCTATCTGAAAAAATGCTATCGTAAAATCAACATCGAACAGCCTGACATGAAAAGCTTCGAAAACTGTTATCCCTTTATGTATTATCTCGAACATGGGAAGCTTTACTACGAACAGGCAGAAAAAGCTCCTCTGGCCATCCAGCCTATCCTGCTCTTTTATGGACTTGTCCATCTTATAAAAGCGTGCATCCTGACAGTTGAACCTGATTACCCTGAAACCACATCTGTTCTTGCGCATGGCGTTTCTACAAGGAAACGGAAAAAACAACAATACAGCTTCACAGAGGATGAAGTGAAATTCCAAAAGAATGGATTGTTCTCATTAATGGCAGAAAAAATGTTCCACATGAAACAATTGGAAGGTGAAAAAGCCACAATGGGAGATGTGATGGAACTGATTCCGGAATTGTCCGGGATCTATTCCGACTTGAGAGGAAAGCAAAATTTTGAAATCATCACAGCTGCCAATTCAGGTTTTTCTATGCCTAAATCGATCATCGACCATTTTCATATGACAGAGAATCGCTTTAAAGAATTCTTTCAAACGAAATCCTCTGCTCCGTTGACTTTTATAGAGGATCCCAATCTAATCAGATTTGAAGGGAACCTAAATGGTACAACTGAGCCTATAAAGTACAATCTTGAAGAACAGCATTACGTATTCCCTTTAAAAAAAAGCGACCTGTTTCTATTTCCAGAACTGCTTCTGCACTATCTATTGCTTTATAATCTTGGAATGATCGCCCGCTATGAAACAGAATGGTGGAGTGAGTTAATCAAGATGATGCCCAATGAAGACTATCCACTGATCCAGTCCTTTTTAAAATCGACACTGAAAAAGGGTCCTTACTTAATTTACCAGTACCTAATGAATAAGTAATAATATCAAGGGATAAAGACTTTTGGTGAGATTCAGGAAGAAGATAAAATGTTTAGTTAAGCCTGCATCGGGAATTCCATAAACATGGACACCAATAACCAGAGGAGGTTTTAATATGGATAGAAAAAAACTAATGATGACTACAGTGGCTCTAGGAACAGCATACTTGCTAAAAGACCAAAAGTCACGCGCGAAGGTCATGGACCAACTGCAATCCTTGGGCAAGAAAAAGAAATAATAAGCAGCAAACCCTCTGAACGGATCAGAGGGTTTTAGTTATATGGGCTAATGGAGAAAAAGGTACTTTTTCTTTTATAGGAAATCTAGTTCGGACAGCTTTTGGTTAGTTTCATCTAAACCTGTCTGAAGCTGCTTCTAATTCGGACAACTTTTCCTGCTTTTCCACCAAACCTGTCTAAAGTTGGCTCTTCTTCTGACAACTTTTCCTGCTTTTTCTCCAAACCTGTCTGAAGTTGGCTCTTCTTCTGACAACTTTTTGTGCTTTACCTACAAACCTGTCTGAAGTTGGCTCTTCTTTTGACAACTTTTTCTGCTTTACCTTCAAACCTGTCTGAAGTTGGATCAGGTTCTGACAACTTTTCTTTGTTTGCCTACAAACCTGTCTGAAGTCGCCTCTACTTCTGACAACTTTTTGTGCATTACCTCCAAACCTGTCTAAAGACGGCTCTTCTTCTGACAACTTTTCCTGCTTTTTCTCCAAACCTGTCTGAAGTTGGATCAGGTTCTGACAACTTTTCCTGCTTTCCCACCAAACCTGTCTAAAGCCAATCGCATATTATCATCTGCTGGACTATTTCCGGTATCTTTTATAAATCTGCACACAAAAAAAGAACAGCCATTACAGCTGTTCTTTTGCGTGCCCGGCGGCGTCCTACTCTCACAGGGGGAAACCCCCAACTACCATCGGCGCTGAGAAGCTTAACTTCCGTGTTCGGTATGGGAACGGGTGTGACCTTCTCGCCATCGCCACCAGACTATTTGATTGGAAGGAAAGTATTTATTCCTTCAAAACTAGATAATGTTGTAAGAAGAATTCAAGAAGAACGAATGATCAATTTGGTTAAGTCCTCGAACGATTAGTATCAGTCAGCTCCACACGTCACCGCGCTTCCACCTCTGACCTATCAACCTGATCATCTTTCAGGGTTCTTACTAGCTTGCGCTATGGGAAATCTCATCTTGAGGGGGGCTTCATGCTTAGATGCTTTCAGCACTTATCCCGTCCGCACATAGCTACCCAGCGATGCCTTTGGCAAGACAACTGGTACACCAGCGGTGCGTCCATCCCGGTCCTCTCGTACTAAGGACAGCTCCTCTCAAATTTCCTGCGCCCACGACGGATAGGGACCGAACTGTCTCACGACGTTCTGAACCCAGCTCGCGTACCGCTTTAATGGGCGAACAGCCCAACCCTTGGGACCGACTACAGCCCCAGGATGCGATGAGCCGACATCGAGGTGCCAAACCTCCCCGTCGATGTGGACTCTTGGGGGAGATAAGCCTGTTATCCCCGGGGTAGCTTTTATCCGTTGAGCGATGGCCCTTCCATGCGGAACCACCGGATCACTAAGCCCGACTTTCGTCCCTGCTCGACTTGTAGGTCTCGCAGTCAAGCTCCCTTGTGCCTTTACACTCTGCGAATGATTTCCAACCATTCTGAGGGAACCTTTGGGCGCCTCCGTTACTCTTTAGGAGGCGACCGCCCCAGTCAAACTGCCCACCTGACACTGTCTCCCGCCCCGATCAGGGGCGCGGGTTAGAATTTCAATACAGCCAGGGTAGTATCCCACCGACGCCTCCACCGAAGCTGGCGCTCCGGTTTCTCAGGCTCCTACCTATCCTGTACAAGCTGTACCAAAATTCAATATCAGGCTACAGTAAAGCTCCACGGGGTCTTTCCGTCCTGTCGCGGGTAACCTGCATCTTCACAGGTACTATAATTTCACCGAGTCTCTCGTTGAGACAGTGCCCAGATCGTTACGCCTTTCGTGCGGGTCGGAACTTACCCGACAAGGAATTTCGCTACCTTAGGACCGTTATAGTTACGGCCGCCGTTTACTGGGGCTTCGATTCAGAGCTTCGCGTGAGCTAACCCCTCCTCTTAACCTTCCAGCACCGGGCAGGCGTCAGCCCCTATACTTCGCCTTGCGGCTTCGCAGAGACCTGTGTTTTTGCTAAACAGTCGCCTGGGCCTATTCACTGCGGCTCATCCGGGCTATTCACCCAAATGAGCACCCCTTCTCCCGAAGTTACGGGGTCATTTTGCCGAGTTCCTTAACGAGAGTTCTCTCGCTCACCTTAGGATTCTCTCCTCGCCTACCTGTGTCGGTTTGCGGTACGGGCACCATTTATCTCGCTAGAGGCTTTTCTTGGCAGTGTGGAATCAGGAACTTCGGTACTATATTTCCCTCGCTGTCACAGCTCAGCCTTCACGCAAGCGGGATTTGCCTCACTTGCAGCCTAACTGCTTAGACGCGCATATCCAACAGCGCGCTTACCCTATCCTCCTGCGTCCCCCCGTCGCTCAAACGATAAAGAGGTGGTACAGGAATATCAACCTGTTGTCCATCGCCTACGCCTTTCGGCCTCGGCTTAGGTCCCGACTAACCCTGAGAGGACGAGCCTTCCTCAGGAAACCTTAGGCATTCGGTGGATGGGATTCTCACCCATCTTTCGCTACTCATACCGGCATTCTCACTTCTAAGCGCTCCACCAGTCCTTACGGTCTGACTTCAACGCCCTTAGAACGCTCTCCTACCACTGACATCTAAGATGTCAATCCACAGCTTCGGTGATACGTTTAGCCCCGGTACATTTTCGGCGCAGAGTCACTCGACCAGTGAGCTATTACGCACTCTTTAAATGGTGGCTGCTTCTAAGCCAACATCCTGGTTGTCTAAGCAACTCCACATCCTTTTCCACTTAACGTATACTTTGGGACCTTAGCTGGTGGTCTGGGCTGTTTCCCTTTTGACTACGGATCTTATCACTCGCAGTCTGACTCCCACGGATAAGTCTTTGGCATTCGGAGTTTGTCTGAATTCGGTAACCCGATGAGGGCCCCTAGTCCAAACAGTGCTCTACCTCCAAGACTCTTACAACGTGAGGCTAGCCCTAAAGCTATTTCGGAGAGAACCAGCTATCTCCAAGTTCGATTGGAATTTCTCCGCTACCCACACCTCATCCCCGCACTTTTCAACGTGCGTGGGTTCGGGCCTCCAGTTGGTGTTACCCAACCTTCACCCTGGACATGGGTAGATCACCTGGTTTCGGGTCTACGACCACATACTCATTCGCCCTATTCAGACTCGCTTTCGCTGCGGCTCCGTCTTCTCAACTTAACCTTGCATGTAATCGTAACTCGCCGGTTCATTCTACAAAAGGCACGCCATCACCCATGAACGGGCTCTGACTACTTGTAGGCACACGGTTTCAGGATCTCTTTCACTCCCCTTCCGGGGTGCTTTTCACCTTTCCCTCACGGTACTGGTTCACTATCGGTCACTAGGGAGTATTTAGCCTTGGGAGATGGTCCTCCCAGCTTCCGACGGGATTTCACGTGTCCCGCCGTACTCAGGATCCACTCAGGAGGGAACGAAGTTTCAACTACAGGGTTTTTACCTTCTCTGACGGGCCTTTCCAGACCACTTCATCTACCCCGTTCCTTTGTAACTCCATGTAGAGTGTCCTACAACCCCAAGAGGCAAGCCTCTTGGTTTGGGCTATGTCCCGTTTCGCTCGCCGCTACTCAGGGAATCGCGTTTGCTTTCTCTTCCTCCGGGTACTTAGATGTTTCAGTTCCCCGGGTCTGCCTTCAATACCCTATGTATTCAGGTAAAGATACTGTTCCATTACGAACAGTGGGTTTCCCCATTCGGAAATCTCCGGATCAAAGCTTACTTACAGCTCCCCGAAGCATATCGGTGTTAGTCCCGTCCTTCATCGGCTCCTAGTGCCAAGGCATCCACCGTGCGCCCTTTCTAACTTAACCTAAAAGGTCATTTCTCTATTGAATAGAGAGAAAACTAAAATGGCGATCACTCGGTTTTTCTTGGTTCTTCTTACTTACGATTATCTAGTTTTCAAGGAACAAAGTATGCGCTATAAAAGCGACATGGTGGAGCCTAGCGGGATCGAACCGCTGACCTCCTGCGTGCAAGGCAGGCGCTCTCCCAGCTGAGCTAAGGCCCCGTTATGAAAGATATATGGTGGGCCTAAGTGGACTCGAACCACCGACCTCACGCTTATCAGGCGTGCGCTCTAACCAGCTGAGCTATAGGCCCATATATCATATATAGAGGAATTACTCCCTCAAAACTAAACAAACAAGCTAATCAACAAGTACGAATCGTAAGATTCGCATTCCGATTGCCATTACGGCAATATCCTTAGAAAGGAGGTGATCCAGCCGCACCTTCCGATACGGCTACCTTGTTACGACTTCACCCCAATCATCTGTCCCACCTTAGGCGGCTGGCTCCAAAAGGTTACCCCACCGACTTCGGGTGTTACAAACTCTCGTGGTGTGACGGGCGGTGTGTACAAGGCCCGGGAACGTATTCACCGCGGCATGCTGATCCGCGATTACTAGCGATTCCGGCTTCATGCAGGCGAGTTGCAGCCTGCAATCCGAACTGAGAATGGATTTATGGGATTGGCTCGACCTCGCGGCTTCGCGACCCTTTGTTCCATCCATTGTAGCACGTGTGTAGCCCAGGTCATAAGGGGCATGATGATTTGACGTCATCCCCACCTTCCTCCGGTTTGTCACCGGCAGTCACCTTAGAGTGCCCAACTGAATGCTGGCAACTAAGATCAAGGGTTGCGCTCGTTGCGGGACTTAACCCAACATCTCACGACACGAGCTGACGACAACCATGCACCACCTGTCACTCTGTCCCCCGAAGGGGAACGCCCTATCTCTAGGGTTGTCAGAGGATGTCAAGACCTGGTAAGGTTCTTCGCGTTGCTTCGAATTAAACCACATGCTCCACCGCTTGTGCGGGCCCCCGTCAATTCCTTTGAGTTTCAGCCTTGCGGCCGTACTCCCCAGGCGGAGTGCTTAATGCGTTTGCTGCAGCACTAAAGGGCGGAAACCCTCTAACACTTAGCACTCATCGTTTACGGCGTGGACTACCAGGGTATCTAATCCTGTTCGCTCCCCACGCTTTCGCGCCTCAGCGTCAGTTACAGACCAGAGAGCCGCCTTCGCCACTGGTGTTCCTCCACATCTCTACGCATTTCACCGCTACACGTGGAATTCCGCTCTCCTCTTCTGCACTCAAGTTCCCCAGTTTCCAATGACCCTCCCCGGTTGAGCCGGGGGCTTTCACATCAGACTTAAGGAACCGCCTGCGCGCGCTTTACGCCCAATAATTCCGGACAACGCTTGCCACCTACGTATTACCGCGGCTGCTGGCACGTAGTTAGCCGTGGCTTTCTGGTCAGGTACCGTCAAGGTACCGGCAGTTACTCCGGTACTTGTTCTTCCCTGACAACAGAGCTTTACGACCCGAAGGCCTTCATCGCTCACGCGGCGTTGCTCCGTCAGACTTTCGTCCATTGCGGAAGATTCCCTACTGCTGCCTCCCGTAGGAGTCTGGGCCGTGTCTCAGTCCCAGTGTGGCCGATCACCCTCTCAGGTCGGCTACGCATCGTTGCCTTGGTGAGCCGTTACCTCACCAACTAGCTAATGCGCCGCGGGCCCATCTGTAAGTGACAGCCGAAACCGTCTTTCAGCTTTCCCTCATGTGAGGGAAAGGATTATCCGGTATTAGCTCCGGTTTCCCGAAGTTATCCCAGTCTTACAGGCAGGTTGCCCACGTGTTACTCACCCGTCCGCCGCTGATCTTCAAAAGCAAGCTAATGAAGATCCGCTCGACTTGCATGTATTAGGCACGCCGCCAGCGTTCGTCCTGAGCCAGGATCAAACTCTCCAAGAAAGAGTTATGAGTTAGCTCATAAAGTTAAAACGTTGGCTCATGATCTTCTATAATAGAAGCCATGAAAATTTATTGTTTGTTGACGCTTGTTTGTTTAGTTTTCAAAGAGCAAATCATGCGCGCCGCTCAGAAGCGACTTTAATAATATAACATTTGCTTGCGGTATAAGTCAATAACTTTTTTCAAAAACTATTAAGTTCATGCTGTTGTCTCGTTACTGACTTTGAAGATTATATCAGGCAATTTATATGAATGCAACACTTTCAAACCATTTTATTAAAATTATCGAGTTGATGTTTAAAACATTATAGGGAAAAACAAAAGCCGGCTTGTAAATAGCCGGCTACTGAATGAACTCCTCAATATGTAAGTACCTGTTCTTTTCCAATGCAAGAATCTGGTCTGTCTCCAGTAATTTAACCATCGGCCTTGCTGGATTCTTTTCCTCCACAAAGATGATTTCAGCTGCCTGTCCATCAGAAAGGCGAATCTTTGTGCCAACTGAATAATTCATAATCGCAGAACTCAATGCTTTCAGTGCAGTAATGTCAAATTCCCCGAATAGCTCCTCATTGATCATCTCTAGCACTTTAAACGGAGAATGCTTCGGCTTATAGATCCTTTCCGAAGTCATCGCATGGAAAGAATCGGCTACGGCAAGGATTTTTGCAAAAGGATGAATCCTGTTTGCCCTTTCGCCAAATGGATAGCCGCTTCCATCCATTCTTTCGTGATGATGAAGAATCGCAATTTTCGTTCCGTCCTTAAGCAAGGGACTGTTCTTTACCATCTGATAGCTATATGTAGGATGCTTTTTAATCTCTTCAAATTCATCTACTGTTAAGGTAGTAGTTTTATTCAGGAGAGTAGGACTGATTTTTGCCATCCCGCAATCAGATAAACATCCTGCAAGTGCGATTTGTGTGATATCCCCTTTGCTGTAATTCAGCTTTTTTGCAATGAAGGCACTGATAATCCCTACAGCCAATGGATGATCATATATGTATTCATTCTTGGTAGAATAATGATGAAGATTGAATATATCTGAAGAAGTCATCTCTGACTGCTCGATCAGTGGGACAATAATTGTTCTTAGTTTAGCAATATCTATTTGCATCCCTGATTGCCATGAGATAAATTCCTTCTTGAAATTCTGCCTGGCCTGTAAGAACATGTCGAGGAAAGCTTCTCCGCCTTCATTAGAATTCATGTTCGCTTTCTTATCGCTGCCAGTCGATGGCGCCAGAAAAGGCAATCCATTCACCAATGTTTTTTCAACATCCACTTCTTTTATCAGAAAAACTTTCAGGATTTCTATTAGATGTTCTGACAATACTGTTTTTTTGTTCATGATGGGTCTATTCGTTTTACTTAAAACATCTTCAGCAAGGATACAGCCCTCTTTGAGGTTGTCTGTTAGTACGCGCAAGGCTATCCACCCCAGAATTTTAATTTTCTTACAATTATTTTACTTTATTTTACCAAAAAAGAGGAACACATTTTTGTGTTCCTCTCAAAAAGTTTATTCTTCATCCTCATCAGCTGGCGCTGTATCTTCACTGCCTACTTCTTCAGGATCAACTGGTGCTTCTGCATTCTCACTGCTTACTTCTTCAGGATTATCTGAAGCCTCTGCATTCTCATCCAGTTCTAAGTCTTCTGGCTTTTCTTCTTCTTTATCAACCTTAGCCACTGTCGCCACATATTCATTTTCTGCTTTGTTAAGGCTGATCAGTTTTACCCCTTGCGTGTTACGTCCTGTCATGGAGATAGAACTTACAGGTATTCGGATCAGAACACCGCCTGTTGTGATAAGCATGAGGTCTTCCTCACCAGTGACAACTTTCATCGTCACAAGGTCGCCGTTTTTATCGGTGATGTTACAAGTCTTTATTCCTTTACCGCCGCGTCCTTGCCTTCTGTATTCTTCAGAAGGTGTTCTTTTACCGTAACCGTTCTTCGTTACAACGAGGATTTCGGCACTTTCTTCAAGGACTTCCATTCCAACAACTTCATCGTCATCAGACAGCGTGATCCCCTTTACACCAGTGGCAGTACGGCCCATAGAGCGGACATCGGTTTCAGGGAAACGGATCAGTAAGCCGTTTTTCGTGCCGATGATCATTTCCTTGCTGCCGTCTGTCAGTCGGACAGAGATCAACTCATCGCCTTCACGCAGGTTCAGGGCAATCAGTCCATTGTTGCGGATATTCGCAAACGATGAAAGCGGTGAACGTTTTGAGATTCCTTCTTTGGTTGTGAAGAACAGGAACCAGTCATCCACGAATTCTGAAACAGGAATGATGGCGTTGACCCATTCGCCTTTCTCGATTTCCAATAGGTTGATGATTGGAATACCCTTCGCTGTACGGCTGAATTCAGGGATTTCGTAACCCTTCGAACGATATACCTTACCCTTGTTTGTAAAGAACAGGATGGTATCGTGCGTCGAAGTGGTGATTAAATGTTCAACGAAATCATCTTCATTCGTTCCCATACCCTGGATGCCGCGCCCTCCGCGACGCTGTGCTCTGTATGTAGATACAGGCAGGCGCTTGACGTAGCCATTATGTGTCAGGGTAATAACGATGTTTTCACGAGGAATCAAGTCTTCATCCTCGATCATTTCCAAACCGCCTGAAACGATTTCCGTACGGCGCTCATCGTTAAAGCGCTCTTTGATTTCAGTAAGCTCTTCACGGATGATTTCAAGCACTTTTTCATTATCAGCAAGTATCGCTTTTAATTCTGAGATCAGCTGCATAAGATTTTGGAATTCTTCTTCGATCTTTTCGCGCTCCAAGCCCGTAAGCCTCTGCAGTCGCATATCAAGGATAGCCTGTGCTTGCTTTTCAGATAGCTTGAACTGTGTCATCAATCCTTCTCTAGCAATATCCGTCGTACGTGAGCTTCTGATCAGACTGATGACCGCATCAAGGTTATCCAGCGCGATTCGCAGCCCTTCAAGAATATGGGCACGTGCTTCTGCCTTCCTAAGTTCAAACTCTGTGCGGCGTCGAATGACGACTACCTGATGGTCAAGATAATAGGTCAGACATTGTTTGAGGTTAAGGACCTTCGGCTGTCCATCCACTAACGCAAGGAGGTTGATACCAAAGCTTGTCTGCAATGCAGTTTGTTTATAAAGGTTGTTTAAAAGGACATTGGCATTGGCATCCTTGCGAACTTCAATGACAATTCTCATACCCTTGCGGTCAGATTCATCCCGCAGGTCTGTAATGCCGTCAAGTTTCTTATCACGGACTAATTCAGCGATTTTCTCGATCAGCTTGGCTTTATTGACCTGGTAAGGAAGTTCCCTGACGATAATGACTTCCTTGCCGTTTGATTTCTGTTCGATTTCAACCTTCGCACGCAGGGTAATTGAACCTCGGCCAGTCTCATAAGCTTTACGGATGCCACTGCGTCCTAATATCAATCCCGCTGTCGGGAAATCAGGTCCTGTGATGATCTCCATCAGTTCCATGATAGTCATGTCAGGATCTTTACTGATTGCCAATACGCCATCTATAACCTCGCCAAGCTGGTGGGGAGGGATATTGGTAGCCATTCCGACCGCGATACCGGAAGTACCGTTTACGAGCAGGTTCGGGAACCTTGAAGGCATGACAATCGGTTCTCTTTCAGAACCGTCATAGTTGTCCTGATAGTCAATTGTATCTTTATTGATGTCACGCAAAAGTTCCATCGAAATCTTCGACATACGTGCTTCTGTATAACGCATCGCCGCTGCTGCGTCGCCATCGACAGAACCAAAGTTTCCATGTCCATCTACAAGCATATAACGGTAGTTGAAATCCTGTGCCATACGGACCATTGTGTCGTATACAGCAGAGTCACCATGCGGGTGATACTTACCGATGACTTCACCGACGATTCTCGCTGATTTTTTGTAGGCCTTATCCGAATGCATACCAAGGTCATGCATCGCGTACAGAATCCTTCTATGTACCGGCTTCAAACCGTCACGGACATCCGGAAGCGCACGTGCCACGATAACACTCATGGCATAATCCAGGAAGGATGACCGCATTTCGGTACTAATATTTATCTCTTTTACACGTGGATTTGGTGTTTCAGACATTTAAGAGAGACCTCCTTTAGGAACTCTGTTCAGCATGGCCATTTAGGGGCAAAGCGCTCTGCGCGGCCCCATGGCCACTTCAGAAAAAGCAGGATAGAGGCAAAACCTACTATCCTGAGCATATATATTATTAAATATCCAGGTTCTTTACATAAAGTGCATTCTGCTCGATGAAATTTCGTCGAGGCTCGACTTTATCACCCATGAGGATTTCAAAAGTTTCATCCGACTCGATTGCATCTTCAAGGCTAACCTGAAGCAGTGTCCTTGTTTCAGGATTCATCGTTGTCTCCCATAACTGCTCAGGATTCATCTCACCAAGACCCTTATAGCGCTGGATGCCCGGCTTCGGCTGCTGTGGAAGCTCCGCGAGAATCTGTTCGAGCTGTTTGTCATTATAAGCATATTCGATTTTTTTGCCCTGCTGGATTTTGTATAAAGGCGGCTGGGCAATATAAATGTATCCTGCTTCAAGGATTTTTCTCATATATCGGTAGAAGAACGTCAATAATAGAGTTCGGATATGGGCACCGTCGACATCGGCATCTGTCATGATGACGATTTTTTGGTAACGAGCTTTTGAAAGATCGAAGTCCTCGCCGATTCCTGTACCGATTGCTGTAATGATCGCTCTTACTTCATTATTGGATAAAATTTTATCAAGACGTGATTTTTCAACGTTCAGGATTTTTCCGCGCAGTGGCAGGATCGCCTGGAAGTGGCGGTCACGTCCCTGCTTGGCTGATCCGCCCGCAGAGTCACCCTCAACGACGTAAATTTCACTGATTGATGGGTCTTTTGAAGAGCAGTCTGCCAGTTTGCCCGGCAAGCTTGAAATTTCAAGTGCGCTCTTTCTTCTGGTCAGCTCACGTGCCTTTTTAGCCGCAAGTCTTGCTCTTGCTGCCATGAGTCCTTTGTCAACAATCTTTCTGGCAACATTCGGGTTCTCAAGCATGAATTTTTCAAAGTGGTCGGAAAAGAGTGTGTCAGTTACCGTACGGACCTCTGAATTCCCGAGCTTTGTTTTCGTCTGTCCCTCAAACTGTGGATCAGGGTGCTTGACTGACACGATTGCTGTCAGGCCTTCACGCACGTCTTCTCCTGAAAGGTTTGAATCACTTTCCTTGAAGATTCCGTGTTTACGGGCATAATCATTAATCACACGAGTCAAAGCGGTTTTGAAGCCAAATTCGTGTGTACCGCCTTCATAGGTATGGATATTATTCGCGAAAGAATAGATGTTCCCTGTATAGCTGTCGTTATATTGAAGTGCTACCTCTACGGTAATGCCTTCTTTTTCACCCTCAATGTAGATCGGCTCCTCATGAAGGACCTCTCTGGTACGGTTTAAATGCTCAACATAGGATTTAATCCCGCCCTCGTAATAATACTCATTCTTTTTACCTTCTGGTCGCTTATCCTCAATCGTGATCTTGATCGATCTGTTCAGGAAGGCAAGCTCACGAAGACGATTTGCGAGTGTATCGTAATCATATTCTAATGTCTCTGTGAAAATTTCCGGGTCAGGCTTGAAGTGGACGGTCGTTCCCGTCCGGTCAGTTTCATCAATGACCTTCAGCGGGTCGCCAACAGCGCCCCGTTCGAACTTTTGATAATGGACTTTTCCATCACGGTGGACGAATACTTCAAGATACGTTGACAGGGCATTAACAACAGATGCACCAACACCATGGAGACCTCCGGAAACCTTATAGCCTCCGCCGCCAAATTTTCCGCCTGCGTGGAGTACTGTCATGATGACCTCAACCGCTGGCCTTCCCATTTTTTCATGGATGCCGACAGGGATTCCGCGGCCATTATCCTGAACAGTGATACTGTTATCTTCTTCGATGAAGACATTAATCTCATCACAGTATCCGGCAAGTGCTTCATCTATACTGTTATCAACGATTTCCCATACAAGATGGTGCAAGCCTTTTCCACTCGTTGATCCGATATACATCCCTGGACGTTTGCGTACAGCTTCCAGGCCCTCAAGCACTTGTATCTGGTTTTCATCATACGCTTGTCCTTGCATGGATTGTTCCTCCATAGCCATATCGATCACCTACACTTTCATTTTCAATCAACTTTTTGAAAACTTATCTATTGACTATTTTCGCATATATCGTTGTTTTTCGACATTTTTTGCGAATACGCCGATCTATTAAAATTCCTGAACGGATAGTTTTTGGGAGCGTTTCTTTAATGTTCCTGATGCTAATGGGGAATAGTATATATGATTTCCAGTTACCACGATTGACTTGACCGTTCCCTTGGCCAAGTGAATGATCTCCTGATCCTGGCGGGTTATGAACTCCTCCATGAATGGAGAAGAACTGGCGCTTTCAATATCTAATATTGCGATAATATCTTTTGTCCTCACTAGGACTTCTTCACCAACATGCAAATACATGTAGTCCACCTCATTGGATTCTTGACATTTCGCCGGTTTTCACTTTATAAGTGGCTGCTTCCCTCAATGTCTGATGGTCGATCCCATCCACACTAGTGGTCGTGACGAAGGTTTGAACTTTCCCCTGGATGGTATTTAATAAGTGGGATTGGCGATAATCATCTAACTCAGAAAGGACATCATCTAGCAGCAGGATTGGATATTCACCAATCTCTGAATTGATCAATTCAATTTCTGCCAATTTTACCGACAGTGCTGTTGTCCGCTGCTGTCCCTGTGATCCGAATGTCTGGACATCACGGCAATTTACGAAAAATTGCAGATCATCCCGGTGCGGCCCGAACATGGTGGTCCCCCGGTCAATCTCTCTAATCTTTATTTTAGCAAATTTTTCTTCATACACTGCTATCATTTTCGACAAATCGTCATCTTCTGATACCTCTGCTGAGGGTTTATAGACTATTTTTAAGTCTTCCAGCCCTCTGGATATCCCCTGATGGATCGGCAATGCCCACTGTTCGAGCAAATTCAGGAATTCGAAGCGCTTCACGATGATCCTGGCAGCCGCCTGGATAAATTGTTCAGTCAGGATATCGAGCATTGTATGGTCTGTTGCCTTTTTGATCTGCAGCTGTTTGAGATAATGATTCCTTTGCTGGAGAATCTTATTGTACTGGCTGATATCATGCAAATAAACAGCGGATACTTGCCCTATTTCCATATCGACAAATCGTCTTCTCACCTGAGGACTCCCTTTTACAAGGTTAAGATCCTCTGGAGCAAACATGACGACATTCATATTGCCGACATACTGGCTTAGCTTCCTCTGTTCAAGATGATTGACTTTAGCCTTCTTGCCTTTTTTTGAAATGACAAGCTGCATTGGCAACGATCCGTTATTTTTTTTAATCCGTCCCTCTATTTTAGCATATTCCTCGTCCCAGCGAATCAAATCTTTATCATTGGAGGTCCGATGCGATTTTGCCATCGCCAGCACGTAGATGGACTCCATGACATTCGTCTTCCCCTGGGCATTCTCACCAAGGATGACATTGACCTTGTTTTCAAATGTTGCTTCTAACCCCTGGTAATTGCGGTAATTTCTTAATTGCAGTTCCTCTATATACATGAACAGTTCATCCTCTGGGTTATTGCGTTATGCTGAACTCGCCAAAACCAGGAATCGATACCTGATCTCCGGAACGAAGCTTCCTTCCTCTTCTTTGGTCTTGTTCACCATTGATAAAAACATCATGTTCACTTAAAAACCACTTCGCCATTCCGCCTGATTGGATTACATCGGCAAGTTTCAGGAATTGGCCAAGCGTGATATATTCCGTATCAATTTTTATTTCCTCATTCACGTTTCTCACCCTTTTCTTCCAAAAGGACTTAATACTTTATTTTACTAAATTTTTTCCATAGAAACAAATTTTCTTATTTTTTCGCTATATAAGAAAAAAACCACCAGCAATAAAACTGGTGGCGTTATGGAGTTAATAAGTTCTAACCGGCAGGATTAGCTGCAGGATGGAATCGTCGTGCAGTGGTCTAATGACGAATGGTCTCATTGCGCCTGTGAAGCTGATTTGGATTTCTGTTCCTTCCAAAGCTTTCAGGGCATCCATCATATACTTCGCGCTGAATGAAATTTTCAAGTCCTCGCCATCGATTGATTGGCTTTGGATTTCCTCGACAACGGTACCGATTTCCGGTGTATTGGACGAAACTTCGATTGCACCGCCTTCGATCGTGGAAAACTTGACGACATTGTTTCTTCCCTCTCTTGCAAGCAGGGATGCACGATCGATCGCATGAAGGAATTCCTTTGTGTTCACGACTACATCTGTTTTGCTTTCAGTGGGAATCAATCGTCCTGTGTCAGGATAATTGCCTTCCAGCAGTCTTGAGAAGAATAGTAAATGCTTTGCTTTGAACAGTACCTGGTTTTCAGTAATGACGATATCCACTGATTCTGAGCTGTCATCAAGAATCTTGCTCAATTCGGTCAAACTTTTACCTGGGATGACTACATTATAGTTGCCAGTGTTCTCTGCTTCGAGCTTCGCTTTTCTCAATGCCAGCCTGTGGCTATCTGTTGCAATACAGATTAATTCGTTGTTTTCGACCTTCCAGTTTACACCTGTCAAGATGGGGCGTGTTTCTGAGGTGGACACTGAAAAGACAGTCTGGCGGATCAGGCCTTTCAATAGGTCCGTAGGGATCTTGAATACATGCTCTTCCGAAATTTGCGGAAGATGCGGATATTCTTCAGCATCCAGTCCATTTAGGTTGAATTCTGATTTCCCAGAACGGATAACGGTCTGCAGATTATTATGGACTTCAATTTCTACTGTGTCTGTAGGAAGCTTTTTAACGATTTCACTAAAGAAACGCGCCTGCAAAACAATGGATCCTGGCTGTTTGATTTCAACGATTTCATCCCCAGCTTCTTCTTTAGGAATGAAAGATTCGATTGAGATATCAGAATCGCTGCCTGTAAGAGTTACTCCCTCTTCATTCGCAACAATCTTAATACCTGTCAAAATAGGAATTGTTGTTCTGCTTGTCACTGCCTTCATTACGTCCTGGACGCTTTGAAGCAATGAATCACGCTGGATAATAAATCTCATTTTTTAGCCTCCGTTTAGGAATAATTTTTTCTTAAATGCATATATTAATATGTTTTAAAAAAATAGTAGAAGTACTAGTAGGGCCTGTGGATTTGTGGATAAGTGGGTTTCTTCAAAGGAAACACAGCCTATCCACATGTGGACAGACTGTGCGTAACCAATGGAGAGTTATTCACACTTTCCTAAACCCTTAATTGTTCATTTATATCTTTCAGCTGCTTTTGCAGGCTCGCGTCAACGGAAATCATCTTAGATATTTTTTCATGTGCGTGGATGACCGTTGTATGGTCACGGCCTCCAAATTCCTCGCCAATCTTAGGAAGAGAGAAATCTGTCAGCTCTCTGGACAAGTACATAGCGATTTGCCTAGGGAATGCGACGGATTTAGTCCGTTTCTTCGCTTTAAAATCCTCGAGCTTCACATTGAAATGCTGCCCGACTACCCTTTGGATGTCGAGAATTGTAATCACCTTAGGCTTGGAGCTAGGAATAATATCTTTTAGCGCTTCAGCTGCCAGGTCTGCATTGATATCCTTGTTGATCAGTGAAGAATAAGCGACGACACGGATCAACGCTCCTTCCAATTCACGGATGTTGGAGTCGATTTGATTTGCGATATAAAGCATAACCTCATTCGGAATATCAAGGCCTTCTGCTTTCGCCTTTTTACGGAGAATCGCAATCCTCGTCTCAAGATCTGGAGGTGTAATATCTGTAATCAGCCCCCATTCAAAGCGGGATCTCAACCTGTCTTCAAGCGTAGGAATCTCTTTTGGCGGACGGTCACTGGAGATGACGATCTGCTTGCTTTCCTCATGCAATGTATTGAAAGTATGAAAGAATTCTTCCTGAGTTTGTTCTTTTCCAGCCAAGAATTGAATATCATCAATGAGCAGAACATCGACATTTCGGTACTTATTGCGGAAATCTCCCGCTTTATTGTCCCTGATTGAATTGATGAACTCATTCGTGAATTTTTCAGATGACAAATAAACCACTTTTGCATTCGGATTATGATCCTGAACATAGTGACCGATTGCATGCATCAAGTGGGTTTTACCAAGACCTACGCCCCCGTAAATGAATAAAGGGTTATAGGCTTTTGCCGGTGCTTCAGCTACTGCAAGCGATGCCGCATGGGCGAAACGGTTGCCTGAACCAATGACAAAAGTATCGAATGTATACTTTGGATTCAGCATGCTGACAGGTAAATCCGGAATATCATCTTCCTTCTTCACGCGTTTAGGCGGCAAAGGAATGTCGAGATCTTCTTCGTTCTGGTTCTGGGGAATGATGAACTTTACAGAGAGTTCTTCACCAGTGATCTCATACAAAATTCCGCTGATTAACTGGGAATAACGTTCCTCCAGCCAGTCACGGGCAAACTCATTCGGGGCTGTAATCGTAAGCACATCACCCTGCAAGGAATGTGCCTTCGTAGATTTGAGCCATGTGTCGAAACTTGGCTTGCTGATCTTTTTCTCGATTTTAGCGAGAGCGTTGTTCCAGAGATCTGAAATGTTCTCCAA